>DASVVJ010000217.1:0-5058 GCA_036389955.1 Myxococcaceae bacterium | reverse complement strand
GGGTGGGCAGCGCTGGCTCGGCGAGGCCCAGGCGCTCGCGCCAGGGCCGAAGTGCCTGCTGTGCCGCCCGCAGCGCCTCCGGACTCACCGGCAGCTCATTGGGCAGGAACAGGTTGATCGAGAAGGGGCGCTGCGTCAGCTCCCGCACCGCGCGCACCTGAGTGAGGATCGCGTCCGCCTGCAGATAGCCCGAGCCGAAGCTGCCCAGCGCTCCGGCCTCGCTCACCGCGGCGACCAGGGCGGGGCTCGTGGCTCCGCCGGCCATCGGCGCCTGAATCAGTGGAACGGTGAGGTGGAGGCGCTGGCTCAGCGGCAGGCTCATGAATGGAGGATCCTGGAAGAGAGCGGGGGCTGTTGGCGGAGCAAGTCCCGGTGTAGCCTCAGTGTGCGCCTGTCGGAGGACGAATGGCCACTGGCCCCGAGGAAGTCGACTTCGTTCGCGAGATGCGCACCCGGAGCCAGGCGGAGGGGGGCGTCTTCTGGGCCCAGGACGGCGTGCTGGGCGTGTTCGAGCCCGAGGCCGCCCAGAAGATCCATGCGCTCAACTTCGCCGACCTGACGCTGCCCGACAAGCTCGCCGATCTGTTGATGGTCCGTGAGGGGGAGCCTGTCTCCTGGAAGCAGGTGCGCGCGGCGTACCTCACGCAGATGCGACGGCTCTCGGAGCCGCAGGCCGTCGCGCAGTTGGCCACCCGCATGAGCCAGCTGATCGACGAGCGGCTCGGCCGCCGGCTGGACCTGCGCTGGGCGGCGCAGGAGGTGTGCAGCCAGGCCCTGGTGCCCATCGTGGTGGCGGGCCTGTCCCCCAGGGCCATGGCTCGTGTGCTGCGCGATCAGCACCTCAAGCTCCACCGGCTGCTGGCCGTGCCCAGGTTGGAGGAGACGCTCTGGCAGGAGCTGCGCGCCATCTGGATTCAAATGGGCGCGGGCACCGAGGTCCGCCGGGAGCTGCGCGGGCGGGCCCGTGGCCGGAGGCCACGCCAGGTGGATCTGGCTGATCCGATCGTCGACCTGCTGCCAGCGCTGGGCATCGACCGGGCGGTCGAAGCGGTCACCAGCGTGCTCACCGCCATCGCCGGCCCTCCCGGAGCCGCGGCCGCGTGCCTTGTCTATGAGCTGACGCGCCAGGCCGAGTGGGCCGGGCGGCTGACCCGCGAGCTCGAGCCGCTGAAGCTGGAGGAGCTCTACCGCGCGCCCACCCGCGTGGCCCCGCTGACCCATCGCTTCGTCAAGGAGACGCTGCGGATGTGGGGCCCGCCGATGTTCATGACCCGCTCCGCTCAGGTGGACCTTCACCTCGAACAGGCGAGCCTGAAGAAGGGCCAGACCTACTTCGCCAGTCCCTACCTCGTGCATCACGACCCGAAGCACTGGAAGGACCCGGACACCTTTGATCCCGACCGGTGGTTGCCCGATGCACCTCATGGGCCCCGCTCTGGCGCCAGCTACGTTCCGTTCGGCTGGGCTCCAACCACGTGCGTTGGGGCCGGTATTGGCACCACGCAGCTGATACTGTTGTGCCACTTCATGTGTACCCGCTACCAGATTGAACTCCCGGAACCGCGGTCCGTTCGAATGATGCTGTCCACCGTGGCTCAGCCCCTGGGCTTCCACGGCACGCTCACCCGGCGCTGAGCTGGCCCAGGCTGGGGGACCCATCGATGAATGGACGCCTGACGGAGCTGCGAGACGACCTTCGCTTTGCCATCCGGCTTTTGCGCAAGAACCCGGGCTTCACCGTGGTGGCGGTGCTCACGCTGGCGCTGGCCATTGGCGCCAACACCGCCATCTTCAGTGTGGTGAACGGGGTGCTGCTCAGGCCGCTGCCCTTCGAGCAGCCCGAGCGGCTCTTCTGGGTGGTACGCCGCGGCACGGACGGAAGCACCTTCTCGCTGTCCGTCCCGCAGACGGTATTTCTGGCCGCGCAACCGCGGCCGTTCGAGCAGATCACCGCCTTCCCGGCGACCACCAGCGGCTTCAACCTGAATGAGGGAAATGCGCCCGAGCACGTGCTCGGGACTCAGGTGATGTGGAACTTCTTCGAGGTGTTCGGCGTGCCGCCCATGATGGGCAGGGGCTTCCTTCCCGAGGAGGACCGGCCGGATGGGCCACGTGTCGTGGTGCTGAGCCATGAGATGTGGCAGCGCCGCTTCGGTGGCGTGCCGGACATGGTGGGCCGCTCCATCCGTCTCAATGGCGAGTCCCACACCGTCGTCGGCGTCGCGCCGCCCGAGTTCCGCTACCCGGAAGAGGTGCAGCTGTGGGCCCCGTTGCGGCTGGATATGAACACCACCGCGACCATGCACTACCTGCTGGTGACGGGCCGGCTGCGGCCCGGGGTGGATCCGAAGCAGGTGAGTGCGCTGCTCAAGGAGCAGGGTGAGCTGATGCAGGCGCGCCATCCGGAGATCTTCCGCCAGGGCTTCGTGCTGGAGGCCTCTCCGCTGCACGGAGCGATCGCCGCGAGTGCGAGGTCGGCGCTGCTGGTGCTGCTGGGGGCGGTGGGGCTGTTGCTCCTGATCGCGTGTGTGAACCTGGCCAACCTCCAGCTCGCGCGGGCCACCGCCCGGGAGTGGGAACTGGCCCTGCGCACCGCGCTGGGCGCCAGCCCCGGGAGACTGACGCGCCAGCTGCTCACCGAGAGTGTGCTCCTGTCGGGGGTGGGAGGAGGGCTGGGGCTGATCCTGGCGGCCGTCAGCCTTCCGGGGCTGCTGGGGTTGGCGTCCGAGCAGCTGCCCCTGCGAGAGGCCGTGCGAGTGGACGGAGTGGTGCTCGCGTTCACCTTCGGCCTGTCGGTGCTCGCCGGGCTGCTCTTCGGTGTGCTGCCCGCGTGGCAGGCCGCGCGGCTGGCCCCCGCGGGCTCATTGCAGGTGAGTACCTCGCGCGCTACCCAGGGGAGGGCCGGCAGCCGCACCCGGCGGGTGCTGGTGGTGTGCCAGGTGGCGCTCGCCGTCGTCCTGCTCATCGGGGCCGGTCTGCTGGTGAAGAGCTTCGCCATGCTGCAGGGGGTGGAACCGGGCTTCGACCCGGAGGGCGTGCTGACGATGAGGCTCTCCCTGCCCAGGGAGCGCTATGGCAGCCTCAAGGCCTTTGACACCTTCGTCCAGCGCGTGGTGGCGCGAGGGCGGGCGCTGCCGGGAGTCGAGGCGCTGGGCTTCGCGATGACGCTGCCCACGGAGATGGGGCCCGGAATCGACTTCCGCATTCATGGCAGCCCCCAGAACAAGGGAAGCGACCGGCTGGGGGCGGCGTACTACAGGCCGGTGACGGGCGGCTACTTCAAGGCGCTGAGGCTCGAACTGGTCCGTGGGCGGCTGTTGGATGACCTGGATCATTATGGAACGGCTCGCGTGGTCGTCATCAGCGAGGCCGCGGCGCAGCGCTTCTGGCCGGGAGGGGATCCCATCGGTCAGCGCGTGACGCTGGCGGTTTCATCCCCGGCCATCACCGATGTGGAGCCCCGGGAAATCATCGGCGTGGTGAAAAACGTGCGCGAGCGGGGGCTGCACATCGAGCCCCCGGCCATTCTCTACGTGCCGGCGAGCCAGGTGGGCCCCGTGTTTCACGAGCTGTATGTGGGCCTGGTGCCCCAGAAGCTGGTCATCCGGGGAACGGGAGACCCCAAGGAGCTCGCGGAGGCCATGCAGCAGGTCATCCGGGAGGTGGACCCGGAGCAGCCGGTCACCAACGCCTTGCCCATGAGTCAGCTCCTCGCCCGGTCGCTGGGCGCTCAGCGCTTCAACACGCTGTTGATGGGGCTGATGGCGGCGCTGGCGCTGATTCTGGCCGCGATGGGCATCTATGGCGTGCTGTCGTACCTGGTGAACCAGCGCACCCAGGAGATGGGCGTGCGGATGGCGATGGGGGCCACGCGGGCTCAGGTGGTGTGGCTCGTGCTGCGCCAGGGGCTGGCGACGGTGGGCATGGGGCTGGCGCTCGGCATGCTGGGCGCCTTGTGGTTCACCCACCTGTTGTCCAGCCTGCTCTTCTACGTGAGTGAGCTGGATCCGGTGGCGTTCGCCGCGGCGCCGATCATTCTGCTCGTGGTGGCGCTGGTGGCCATTCTGGTGCCGGCGCTGCGCGCCTCGCGCGTGGACCCCATCGTGGCGCTGCGGGCCGAGTAGCGCCGGGAGCGGCGCTCAGCCCTTGGCTTTGCCCTTGGCCGCGCGCTTCTTCTCGCGGGCGGCCTTGGCTTTCTCCAGCTTCGTCACCGTGCGCTGGAGCGACTCCACCTTCGCGGTGCACCCGGAGCCCACCGCCTTGGGCGTGGTGGCCCGGCCGTCGACCTGGATCGGGCTGCGCTCCAACTCGGGCGTCTTGGTGACAATCTGTTGCGAGGCCTCGCCGCAGCGCCGGAAGCGCTCTTGCGCATCCAGGTAGAGCGCGAGCTGCGCGTCCGGGTTCTTCTCCGCCTTGGCCTTCTTCTCCAGCGCCTCGGCCTCCTGCCGGGCGGCCACCGGCCCGGAGGTATAGGCGATCACCTGCTGGGTGAACTGGGCCTTCGCGGTGGCTTGCGTCAGGCGCGTTTCGGTGCGGCGCACCGAGGCCGCGTAGTCCTCGCTCTTCGCCTCCAGCGCCTTGCCCGCGCGCAGCCGCTCCTGAACGCGCTCCACCGCCTTGAGCACCGCCTCCACCTGCGCGGGGCCCGCGTCCTTGGCCTCCAGCGCCTCGAGCGCGGTGGAGAGCGCCTCCTGGACGCGGAGGATCTCGTCGCGCTGCTTCTCCACCGCTGCGTCCACCTCGCGCCGCTCGCGCTCCTGGCGGGCGGGTCCCACCATGGCCTGCAGCTCCGCGTGCCGGGAGCGCAGCATCTCCGACTCGGGCGCCAGCTCGATGTCCGGGTTCGCCAGCAGCACCTTGGCCTCCTTCAGCCGCTCCTCGGCGCGTTCAGGCTCCAGCTTGCGCAGCCGTTGCTCGGCCTCGTCGAGCAAGGTGGAGGCCTCGTCCGTCAGCTTCTCCCCGTGGCGGGTGCGCTCCTTCAGGTTCTTGGGGCCACAGGCCGCCAGCGCCGCCGCCAACAGCAGCGGTACGAGCCAGGGACGAAAGGTCAGAAAGGCT
>DASVVJ010000216.1:0-19191 GCA_036389955.1 Myxococcaceae bacterium | reverse complement strand
AAACGGGCTCAGTGCCACCAGCGGCTGCTCCTCCGTGGCCCGCACCCCCTCGGCCAGCGGGCCGTACACTTCGCCCGAGCTGATCAGCACCACGCGCGCCTCGGAGGCCAGCTCGCGCACCGCCGTCAGCACGTTCACCGTCCCCAGTGCGTTGACGGCGAACACCCGCGCCGGGTTGCCGTGGCTGCGCGCCACCGAGCTGAACCCCGCCAGGTGGATGATGCCCTCGGGCCGGGCCCGGTCCACCGCCGTCCGCACCGCCGCCAGGTCCGCGATGTCGAAGTTCAGCGCGTCGCTGTTGACTCCCTCGGCGCGCGGGCCATGCGCCTCTACCACCTCGTCTCCCGCCGCGCGTAGCAGCGCGCACAGGTGCCGCCCGGCGAACCCATCCGCTCCCGTGACGAAGACCCGCATCTAGCGCCTACTCTCCACGAGTTGCCGTACCGGGGTGCCAAGGGGGAGCGTGCGTGTGTGGGACATGCCGAGTGTTCCCTGGAGGAAAGCAGGCCGGTTCTATCCGACGCTTCGCCTTGCGCCAACCGTCCCGAGCAATGATCGCTTGCACCTTCACCCTCAGGTGGCTACCAGGTTCCCCACCCCGGAGGTCGTCATGCGTGCTACCCCCTCTCTCATCCTGTTGACGTGCCTGGTGAGCCTGACCGCCGCGGCCCAGGCCGTCTCCACCCGGCCCACCGGCGAGACGCAGGTCGTCGTCCGCGGCGGCGCGGGAGACCAGGATGTGGCCCTCTGGCCCAACTCGGCCAACCCCGCCCAGAGCCTCGTCATGGTGGCGGACTCCACCGTGGGCCTGACGACCTACCGGCTCAATGGCACCGAGTTCGAGGTGCTCCAGGGCGAGGTGGCCTTCGGGGTGGATGTGCGCGAAGGCTTCCCGCTGGCCGGAGGCAGCGTGCCCCTGGTGGTGGTGGCCAATGGCACGCGCCGGTCCATCACCGCCTACGTGGTGGATCCGGTGACGCTGGGGCTGCGCCGGGTGGACACGGACACGCTGCGGGTGACGAACTTTGATCCGCGCACGGTGACCCTGTACCGCAGTCCCACCAATGGCACCTTCTATGTCTTCGCCGCGGACGCCGCGGGCAACATGCAGCAGTTCGAGCTGAGCACCAACGCCAATGGCGGAGTCGAGGGCACGGTGGTGCGCACCTTCTCGGTGGGCGGGGCCGTCACGGGCATGGTCGCCGACGAGACCCAACGTGTGCTCTTCGTCGCCCAGCAGAACCAGGGCATCTGGCGCTACTCCGCCGAGGCCAATGGAGGCTCCACGCGCACCGCCGTGGCCACCGCGGGGCAGGGCGCCCTCACCGCGCCGCTGGGGGGCCTCTCGCTCTACTCGCTGAGTGCCAGCGGTGGCGGGTACCTGCTCGCCGCGAGCACCGGAGGTGATCAGGTCGTCGTCTTCAATCAGCTCTCCCCGCACGATCAGGTGGGCAGCTTCCGCATCGACTCGTCCTCCGACGGGACCATCGACGCGGTGACGGAGCCGCGCTCCATTCAGGGCGTGGTCCGGGGGCTGGGGGCCTTGTACCCAAGGGGCGCCGTGATCGTCCACGACACGCTCAACTCTCCTGCGCAGAACCACAAGCTCGTCTCCTGGCGCGAGGTGGCCAGCGCCTTCACTCCCGCGCTGAGGGAGAGCCCGCCCGATAGCTCCAGTGACGGGGGCGTGGGCGATGGAGGCACGGGCGGAAGCACGGACGGAGGCCGGGACGGAGGCGGCAACACCAGCAGGCCCGGCGGCGGCGGCACGATTGACCCGTCGGACACCGGGTGCAGCTGTGCCACGGCCTCCGTGTCCGGGACGGTGCTCTTCGTGCTGCTGGGCCTGGCCATGCGCGGACGGCGGCGGCAGTGATGATGCCGGTTGCCAGCGGGCAGGCTCCGCGCTGAAGTGCGCGCCCCCATGCTTCGACTCCGACTTGTCCTCGCGCTTTCGGCTCTGGTAGCCGCCGCTTGCCGCAGCACTCCTGAGACCGTGGAACCGGCGGTGGCTCCGGCCGCTGCGGCCACGCCTTCCGCTGCTCCTGAGCCCATTCGCCTCACCGTGGTGGGCACCAACGACTTCCACGGCTGGGTGGCGCCGCACCGCACCGCGCTCAAGGGTGGGGTGGAGCTTCGCGAGGGTGGGGCGGCCACGTTCGCCGCCTACGTCGCCCGGCTGCGCGCGGACAACCCGGAGGGGGTGCTGCTGCTCGACGGCGGGGACATGTTCCAGGGCACGCTCGCGTCCAACCTGGGCGAGGGCGCCGTCGTCATCGACGTGTACAACCACCTGGGCTACACCGCCGCGTGCATCGGCAACCACGAGTTCGACTACGGGCCGGTGGGCCCATCCCCGGTGCCCCGCACGCCCGAGGACGATTCGCTCGGCGCCCTCAAGGAGCGCATGAAGCAGGCGCGCTTCCCCATCCTCTCGGCCAACATCCGCGAGGCGGCCACCGGCCAGCGCCCGGCGTGGCTCGGAAATGACGGCACGCACCTGGTCACCGTGAAGGGCGTGAAGGTGGGCATCATCGGGCTGACGACGACCTCCACTCCGGAGACCACCAACCCCACCAACGTCGTGGGCCTGCGCTTTGATCCGCTGACGCCGGCGATCCTCGAAGGGGCCAGGAGCCTGCGCGAGCGCGGCGCGGAGGTGGTGCTCGGCGTGGCGCACGCGGGCGGCCGGTGCCCGAAGCTGGACAACCCGAGGGACCTCTCCAGCTGCGAGCTCAATAACGGAGAGATCTACTCGGTCCTCGAGCCGCTGCCTCCGGGCACCCTGGACGGACTGGTGGCCGGGCACACGCACCAGGTCATGGGCCACTTCCTCTATGGCGTGCCCGTCATCGAGACGTCCGGGCTGGGGCGCTCGTTCGGCTACATCGAGCTGTTCGTGGACCCGGTGAGCCGCAAGGTGCTGCCCGAGCGCACGCGCATTCAGGCTGCCATTCCGCTCTGCACCCAGGTGGACGCGACGAGCGGCACCTGTGACGGGCGCAAGCTGCGCGACCAGGCCGAGGTGCGGCTGGTGCCCGCCACGTTCCTGGGCGCGCCGGTGGTGCCGGATGCCGCTGTCGAGGCGCTCGTCGCCCCGGCGCTCGCCCAGGTGGAGAAGGAGCAGCGCCGCGAGCTGGGCGTCGACGTGCCCGTGGCGCTCAAGCGCGACTACAACGGGGAGAGCGCGGTGGGCAGCATCCTCGCGGATGCGCTGCGCGAGGTGGCGCGCGCGGATGTGGCGATGATGAACCCCGGAGGCCTGCGCGCGGACATTGACGCGGGCCCCCTCACCTTCGGCGATGTCTACGAGGTGCTCCCCTTCGACAACACCGTGTCGATCGTGTCGATGACGGGCGAGGAGCTGAAGCGGCTGCTCCAGTTCGTTTATGGCCCCAAGGGTGTGTTCCAGGTATCCGGGCTGAAGGTGAAGCTGGCCCGCTGCCCCGGGCCTCAGCGCTTCCAGGGTGCCACGCTCGCCAACGGCAAGCCGCTGGACCCGAAGAAGCTCTACCGCGTCGCCATGCCCGACTTCCTGGCGCGCGGCGGAGACGGGCTGGGTACCGTGCTCGACACACTGCCCCAGGGGCGGATTGATCTGGGGCTGGCCCGGCCGGGGAGCCTGCGCGACGAGCTGGCTGCCTTCTGGCAGGCCCGGAAGACGCCGCTCACCGCCCCCCCTTCCGGGCGCATCTCCTATGTGGAGAGCGCGGGCCCCTGTCCTGCGGTCCAGACGCATTAGCGGATCCGGACTCCCCGTGGGGTAGGTTCCCGGGTCCCCGTGGCCCGGGAAAAAAACCCGCAAGTCGGCGAGATTTCAGAGAAATCGCCCTGGGGGCCGATTTTTCGGCCCGGGATCAGTTTTCAAGTGACGAAATCCTCCTTACTCTAGGGCATGCCGCGCTCTGTCGGAGGGCTCCGAGAGGGGCCCACGAGACGGGGCGCGTGCCGGCAGTCTGGGAGGGTTGAAATGCTTTACAAGGTGACCCCGATGATGGCGCCGCCTGCGCCTGAGAAGGCCAAGGCTCGCGAACCGGGGCAGCCGCGCAAGCGGCGCAAGTCGGCCGTCTACGATGCGGAAGGCCATGAGGTGCTCATCTCGCTGATGTGCCTCAAGTGCAAGACGCTCAAGCCGCTGGCGCAGTTCGGGCTGCGGAAGATGGCCGACGGGGCCATCCGCAACCAGCCGTGGTGCCGCACCTGCCGCTCGGGCGCTGGGACGAAGAAGCCCAAGGGTGAGGCCGCCGAGACGCTGGGAACCGAGGAGTCCGCGGCCGCGCTGCAGGTGATCGCCGCCGAGGCCCCGATTTCTGAGCCGGAAGTGGCCGAGGCCGCGTCTGCCGAGCCGGTGTCCGCCGAGCCCGTGATGGACGGCGAACCCCAGGCACCGTCCGCGCTTCCGCCGTCTCAGGGCTGATCGCCCACAGGCCGGGCAGGACCGAGGTCAGAGCTTCGCTCTGACCTGCCGCGAGGGATCTGCTTACCCCCTCTCCCGCCGGGAGAGGGCGGGGGTGAGGGTTCCGTGCCCGGGACCTGAGTCCTAGGGAGAGCACGGGGTCCGCGCAGAACCCTCACCCCGTCCCTCTCCCGAGGGGAGAGGGGAGGGTTAGAGCCGCAGGCCCGCGGGCAGGGTGTCTCCGAGCGCCCGGGCCTCGTCCGCGGCCTCCAGCGCGAGCACCTCGTTCACCATGCGCACCCACGCCTCCGAGGCCTTGGCCCCGGTGAGCGCCTGCGCCGTGCGAGCCCTCAGTGCCGGATCAATGTCCCGCGTGCGGTCGCCGGTGAGCCGTGCGAGCTGCGCCGCCGCGAAGGAGGCTCCGTCGATGCGGCGCAGGTCCAGGTCCAGCAGCAGCGTGAGCCAGGCCTCGGCGGTCTCGATGTCCACCACCTTGTGGCTGCTGCCGTAGAGCGGCACCCGCGCGCCCAGCCGCCCGAGCGACCAGGCCCAGGGGCCGCCGGACTTCGCCTCGGCCTTGAGCCGCGCCGCGACCCAGCCGCCCAGCTTCGCCTTCTCGGCGGCGGACAGGTGCTCCAGCGAGGCGGCCGCGCGCACCATCTCGTCCAGCCCTTCCGGCTGAATGCCCTTGAGCTTGCCCGGGGGCGGCGGGCCCGGTGGTACCCGGCGGACCAGGTGCGGCTCCAGGTAGGCCCAGAGCTTGGCCTGCTGCGCCTCCGTGAGGCCGCCGGCGATGCGCCGCCACATGACCCAGTATTCGATCCACACCGCCTTGTCCGTGTGGAACTGAACGAGCTGCTCGAAGAGCCCGAAGGTCTGCTCCGCGCGCCAGTGGTCCAGCGGGTAGCCGAAGCCGGGGCGCAGCGTGTAGCCCGCTAGGCTGTAGAAGACGCGCTCGTGGTCCTCGGAGCGGCGGCGCTTGCTGGCGCCCGCGAAGAGCGAGCTCCACAGCTCGCGCAGCACGGGGGCGCGCCAGTTCTCCCGGGGGCCCAGCACCTTCTCGAGCGTCTTGGACAGTTGCTTCACGTCCTTGGGGCCGATGGGCAACGGCTTGTTGCCGTAGACGCGCTCCACGTTCTCCTTCGCCTCGGCGAAGCGCGCGGGCATGGACTCGGTGACGGTGATGTCCCGGCCCGCGGCCGCGCCCCGGAGCTCGAACTCGAGCCGCCAGCGCTCGTCCGCCACGTTGGAGACGCAGAACAGCTCCAGCGTGCCGATCTCCGTAAGTGAGGCGCGCAGGTGCACGGGCACCTCCGCCGTTTTGCCCGAGGCGCCCTTGAGCAACGTGTGGATGGGCGGCAGCGGCTTGAGGTCCTCGGCCAGGGGGACGATGTCGCCCGGCTTGTCGATGCGGTCGCTCGTCGTCGAGTACAGGGTGAACTGCACGGGCCGCCCGAGCGTGAGGGTGAAGGGCCGCTGGCCCAGGTCCACCGCCTGGCCCTCCTCGAAGCCGCGGGGAATGAGGCAGAGCACGGGCTGCTCGCCACTGTCCGCGGGGCGCTCCAGGCCCACGTAGTAGGCGCGCGCCGCGCCACCGCCGATGCGCAGGCCGTGCCCGCGCCGCACCAGCCCGTAGTAAGCCGCCCCGCGAGCCACCGCCTTCTCGAGCGAGTCATGGCGCAGCAGGGGAATGCGCGGCGCGTGGGGCCACCAGGCGGAGAGCGCGTCCACCAGCCGCTCGGAGATGCGGGGCGAGTTGAAGACGCCGCCGTTGAGGAGGATGGCGTCAGGGCGGGGCAGGGCGCCCTCGGAGGCCGGAGTCTCCCCGAGCGCCGCGAAGCCCGCCGCCGCGTGCTGGTGAAGGAAGGCGGCCAGGTGGCGAGTCACCGCCGCGTCCTGGGCGTACGGCAGGCCCAGCTCCTGAAGCGCCATGCGCGCGGCGCGTTGGGGCTTGTCGGCGGGGCTGGAGCGGGGGAAGAAGCCATCGAGGATGAGAGCCTCGGCCTCCTCACGGGAGAGTTCGGTGGACAGCGAGCCACCCAGCAGACGGCTGCCCTCGGCCACCAGCGAGACGCCGTAGCGCTCGGGCGGGTTGGGACCGAGCAGGGCCTCCTTGGCGGTGCGGGCGGCCTGAATGGCCTGGGTCCACTGGGTGGCGGACAGGCGCTTGCCGCCGGAGAGCAGCTTCTCCTCCACGCGGCGGGCCAGGGCGGCGTCCATGTTGTCGCCACCGAGCATCAGGTGATCGCCCACCGCGAGCCGCCGCAGCATGGGCCCCTCGGGAGAGACGCCCGCGTGAACGAGGGTGAAGTCCGTGGTGCCGCCGCCCACGTCCACCACGAGCACCAGGCGCACGGAGGCGAGCACCTTGGCCAGGTCCGTGCGGTGGCGCGCGGTGTAGTCGTAGAAAGCCGCCTGAGGCTCCTCGACGAGGGTGAACTTCTCCAGGCCCGCCTTGCGAGCGGCGCTCACGGTGAGGGCGCGCGCCGCCTCGTCGAAGGAGGCGGGCACGGTGATGACGACCTCCTGCTGGGCGAGCGGCAGGTCCGGGTGGGCGTGGTTCCACGCCTGGGCCATGTGCGAAAGCAGCAGGGCGCTGGCGTCCACGGGCGAGAGCTTGGCCACCTCCGCCGGAGCCCCCCACGGGAGGATGGGAGCGGAGCGATCCACGCCCGGGTGGCACAGCCAGCTCTTCGCGGAGGCCACGAGCCGGCCTGGCACCCGGGCACCCTGCCAGCGGGCGAACTCGCCGACGACGTTGGGCCCGGGGTTGCCCCACGGCAGCGTCAGGGACTCGCCGGCCAGCTCATGGCCCGCGGGGACGTAGACGCACGAGGGCAGCAGGGAGCGCGGAGACACCTCGCCCTGCCGGACGAGCTGAGGAATGGGGAAATCCTCGAGGGGGGCGCTCGGCCCACGTGCGGGGTCCACGGACGCGACCGCGCAGTGGGTGGTGCCCAGATCGATGCCAACGATGCGCATAAGCCTCCCGTGCCGCGGTGCTTCTTACTCCTTCATGCGCACGTTGAGCTCCAGCTTCCAACGGTTCTCGCCGCCGCCGCGCTCCAGGCAGCGCAGCTCCAACGTGCCCACCTCGGTCACCGCCGCCTGCAGGTTCACCGGCGTCAGGTCCCCGTAAGGCTGAGGCTGCCCCGGCAGCGTCGTCTCGATGGGGGCCAGCTCCTCCAAATCATCCCGGCCGGCCACGTCGTCGATCATCCCGCCCACCTTGTCGTCCCGCCGCACGGACGAGGCGAAGAAGCGGAAGCGCGTGGGCTCCCCCGTCACGAGGCCGAACTCCTGCGGAGGAATGTCCGCTTGCGTGCCCTCCTCCATACCGAAGGGGGCCACACACAGCGCCTTCACCGGAGGCTCCATGCCGGGCACCGCCGGCATCGCCGTCTCCACGCCCACGTAGTAGGCGCGGGCCGTGCCGCCGCGGATGCGCAGCCCATGCCCCTGGCGCACCCATCCATAATAGGCCGCGCCGCGCGCCACCGAGAGGTCCAGGTCCGCCCCCTCCATCTCCTTGGCCGGAGCGCCGCCGTCCGCCGTGAGCCAGCTGTTGAGCACCTCCATGACACGGGCCTTGAGCGGTCCGGCCTTGAAGACGCCTCCATTGAAGAGCACCGCCGTGGGGTGCAGGAACGTCTTGCCGCCCACGTTCACCGGCGCGTCCGGAGAGCTGGCGAGCGCCTGCGCCTGCCGCGTGAGGAAGGCGGCCAGGTGCCGGGTGACGCCCGCATCCTGCGCGTACGGCAGTGCCATCTGCGCCAGACCCGTGCGGCGCGCGGTGCGCGGCAGCTCCGTCACCGGCGTGGGCGGGAAGAAGCCGTCCGTGAGCAGCCGATCCAACTCCTCGCGCGCCAGCTCCGTGCGCAGCGTGCCGCCAATCAGCGACGAGCCTCGGCCTGGAATGGAGATGGGCACCTTCGCCAGCTTCGGGTCTCCGTACAGCGTCTCCTTGGCCTGGCGGCAGCCGTAGGTGAGCGCGTTGAACTGCCACGGATCCAGCTTCTTGCCCTCGGCGGTCAGCTTCTGGTTCAGCGTGTGCGCTAGCGCCAGGTCCATGTTGTCGCCGCCCAGCAGGATGTGGTCGCCCACCGCCACACGCACCAACTCCACCTCGCCCGCACGCTCGCGCACCGTGATGACGGAGAAGTCCGTGGTGCCACCGCCCACGTCCACCACCAGAATCACTTCGCCCGGCTTCACCTTCTTCCGGAAGCCCTCGCCCTGCGCCTCCAGCCACGCGTAGAGCGCCGCCTGGGGCTCCTCTAATAAGGTGATGTTCGGAATCCCCGCCGCCTGCGCTGCCTCCAGCGTCAGCTCGCGCGCCGCCGCGTCGAACGAGGCGGGCACCGTGATGATCACATCCTGCGCCGCCAGCGCGCTCGCCGACTCCTCACGGGTGCGGGCGAACGTGTGGTCCCACGCCTCGCGCAAGTGCCGCAGGTAGCGCGCCGAGGCCTCCAGCGCAGACACCCGCTGCACCTCCGGTGGCGCCTGCCACGGCAGCATCGGCGAGCGCCGGTCCACCCCCGGGTGGCTCAGCCAGCTCTTCGCCGAGGACACCAGGCGCGTGGGCACCTTGGCCCCGTGCGCTCGGGCGAACTCGCCCACGAAGGCAGTGGCCTCCGGCTTCCAGGGCACGCCCAGGCTGCCAGCGGGGAACTCCTGCTCGCTGGGCAGGTAGAGGAAGGAGGGCAGCAGCGTGCGCGACTCCACCGTGCCCGGCGCCGTCAGCTGGGCGATGGGCAGCATGGACTGAGCCGCGCCCCGGGGCTTGGCCTCCTCAAGGTTGAAGTACGACACCGCGCAGTGCGTGGTGCCCAGATCGATGCCGATCGCGTAGCGAGCCATAAAAGGACAGGTGCTCCTCTTCGCTTAGGTCAGGCGAGCTCGACTTCAGCCGGGGCCAGCACCCGGGGATCCAACGCCGGGCTCACCGAGGGGAACTTCACCTCCGTCGTCACCCACCCGTGGTGCTTGAGCGAGCCGGAGTAGGGCGGCTGGCCCGCCACGTTGCCGGTCAGCCGGATGCGCTGCGCGTCGAAGCCCACCGGCACGTTCACCCGCGCCCCCTCGGACTCGGGCAGCACCGGCTTGAGCGCCAGGTACTGCTGCACCACCTTGCGGCACCCCTCATGGATGATGCGCGCCGCGGCGCCCACATCCGCGTCCGAGAAGCCCGCCACGTTCTCCTGCAGGAAGTCGATCAGCCGCCCCTCGCGCTGCAGCATGGACAGCAGCATCAGCGCGCTGGCGTGCTCGCGCTCGGGGGCCAGCGCCGCCGGCGGCTCGGCCTTCTTGGGCTCGGGGGGCTTGGGCAGTGTCGGTGTGGGTGCGCCCGCACCCAGGGTGCCTGCGTCGTATGCCTGGCTGAGTGGGTAGACGCCTTGAGCAAAGGGGCGCGACACCAGCACCCGCCAGAAGCAGAGGAACGCCAGCCAGAGGCGGGCGAAGAACGAAAGCTGAGGCTGCTCGGTCATCGGCTCCGGATAACAAAGCCGGAGGCCTTTGCAATTCGGTAATGCCCCAAATGCAAAGGGCCTCACTGTCTCCAGTGAGGCCCCTTGTTACTACCTAGTGGAGGTGACCGGGATCGAACCGGTGACCTTCGCATTGCGAACGCGACGCTCTCCCAACTGAGCTACACCCCCACAACGTGGATGGGCAGATACCGGAGCCCTGTTGTGCTGTCAAGCAACAGCTCAGAAGGTGCTCACTCCCATTTGACGCGTGCCACCGTGGGTGTCATAAAACCCTCCTTCTGAGGCGCATCTTCCGGAAATGTCTACCTCTCCCTTGAAGACGTTGAGCCCGGCCGAGCTCGCGAAGTTGGAGCACGCGTTCGCCGCCGATCCGTCATCCGACGCTTACAAGCCCCTGGCCGAGGCCTACCTCGGCATGGGCCGCTTCATGGAAGCGATGGTGGTCTGCAAGAAGGGCATCAAAGCCCATCCCAATGCAGCCGACCCTCGCCTCCTGCTGGCCCGGGTCTATGCCCAGCAGGGCAAGGACAAGAAGGCCCTCGAGGAAGCACTCGGTGGCCTCCAGGTCCAGCCCACGGACAAGCAGGCCCTGCGCATGGTGGGCGTGCTGCAGCTCAAGACGGGCGAAGCCGAGCCCGGGAAGGAGAACCTGCTGAAGGCCTGGCAGGCGGATCCGAATGACTCGGAGACGATCTCCTTGATGCAGCAGCACAAGATCGACCCGCCCAAGCCCGCGGCGCCCGCGCCCGCGCCGGTGGCCGTCGCGCCCGTCGTCCAGGCGCCGGTGGCCCAGGCTCCCGTGGCTCAGGCCCCAGTGGCCCAGGCCCCAGTGGCCCAGGCCCCGGTCGCTCAGCAGCCGGCCGCGGCCACGGGCCAGGCGGCGCCCACTGCGAACGCGAACCCCGTGTCCGAGCGCCGTGGCCCGGCCGCCAGCAACCCGGCCGTGCGCCCGGTGGCCAACGCAACCGCGCAGACTCAGCCGCGTCCGCAGCCCCGCCGCGTCGTCGTCGAGGACGTGGACGACGAGGACGATGACGACGCGCCTCAGAGCAAGAAGGGCGCGAAGAAGCCCAACATCAGTAAGTACATCAGCCTGGGCCTGGCCGTGGCGCTGGTCGTCTCCGTCGTCGGCTACAGCGTCATCTCCAGCCGGACGAAGGAGCGCAAGCTCCAGTTCAAGAAGCACATGGACGTGGCCACCGAGCAGCTCAAGCACGACTCGTACGACTCGTACAAGAAGGCGTGCGAGGCGGCCATGGCGGGCCTCGAGGTGTTCTCGGACTCTGCCGTGGCGCACGGCTACCTGGCGTATGCCTGGTCCATCCGCTGGGGCGAGCACGGCGGCGGTGACGACGCGCGCCGCCAGGCGGAGGAGCACCTGGAGGCGGGCAAGAAGGTGGGCGAGGTCAGCTCGCACCTGTACGCCGCCGAGGCGCTGATCAAGACGTACGGTGGCAAGGGCAAGGACGCGCTGGGCGAGCTCGAGGGGCGCGTGAAGTCCTTCGACGAGCAGGGCAAGTCCAGCTCGCTGCTGTACCTCACCCTGGGCCTGGCGCAGATGAACGCGGGCGACCTGGAGCGCTCGCGCGACAACCTGGAGAAGGCCCAGAGCCTGGCGCCGGATGACCCGCGCATCTACGCGGGCCTGGGCGCGGTGTACCGCCGGCTGGGCCAGGACGTGGTGGCCTGGCAGAAGTACGACTTCGCCCTGCGCTACGAGAAGGACCACCCCGAGTCGCTGCTGGGCAAGTCGCTGCTGATGCTGGAGCAGGACGAGCCCACCTATAAGGCGTACGAGGAGGCGGCCAAGAACATCGAGAAGCTGCTCAAGGCCGACCCGCCGCCCTCGCCGCGGCAGCTCGCGGCGGCGCAGTTGGCGCGCACTCTACTGATCAGCCGGGTGAGCGCGTCCATGGCCAGCCTCAAGCCCGAGGAGCAGACCAAGCTGGGCGAGCTGACCAAGGTGCCGGTGGAGAAGGAGAAGGCCCGCGCCGAGCTGGTGAAGGCCGAGCAGGACGGCTTCGCGCTGGACAAGTCCAACCCGGAGCTGCACCTCATCAAGGGCCGCCGGCTGCTGCTCGAGGGCCAGAACGAGCTGGCCGCCGAGGAGATGCGCAAGGCCATCAAGATGGACGGCAGCCGCGCCCAGTTCTACGTGGAGCTGGCCAAGGCACTCATGGCCAAGCAGGGCGGCGAGAAAGAGGCCGCCGAGGCGCTCACCACCGCGCTCAAGACGATGGGCGAGAGCCCCAAGCTGGTGGTGATGCTGGGCAACGCCTACCGCCGGCTGGGAGACCTCAACCAGGCGCTCACGCAGTACCAGCGCGCGGTGAAGGACCCGAAGGCCAAGAACCCCGAGGCCCGCACGGCCATGGGCACCATCTACCGGGAGCGCTCCGAGTGGGACAAGGCCATCGAGCAGCTGGACAAGGCGGTGCAGGAATCCGTCGGCCAGCCGGACCGGGCCGCCGTGGCGCTCACCGAGCTGGGCCGCGCATACCTGGGCAAGGGGGACCTCGAGAAGTCCGAGGACGCCTTCAAGCGGGCGCTCGAGGCGGACGAGAACTACACCAACGCGTACTTCTTCTACGCCTCGGCGATGAGCAAGGACCGCAAGCAGACGGACAAGGTCCGCATGCTGGCGCAGGAGTACCTGCGGCGTGATCCGAAGGGTGAGTTCGCCACGGACGCGCAGCGGCTGGCCTCCGGCGGGTAGGCCCTCGAGGGGTAGAGCGGGCGCTATGTCCGACAAGCCGGGCTGATACACCCGGCTTGCCGGACAGCCAGTATGGCTGTATGGGAGGGGCCTGTTCACACCCCGGAGTCCGCGTGAGCGCGCGTGCTGTGTCTCTGTCGACGACCGCGTCTGACCTCCTGTCGCTGACGAAGCCCCGGCTGTCCAGCCTGGTGCTGGCCACCACCGCGGGAGGCGTGTGGCTGGCGCCTGGTGAACTCTCGGTGGCACGGGTGGCGGTGACGCTGCTGGCCACCGCGGGCACCGTGGGCGCGGCCAACGCGTTCAACTGCTACATCGAGCGCAAGAGCGACCGCTTCATGGCGCGCACGCAGAACCGGCCGCTGCCCTCCGGGCGCATGGATCCGGGCGTGGCGCTGTGGTTCGGCCTGTCGCTGGCGGCTGTGTCGCTGCCGGCCCTGGCGCTGGGGGCCAACCTGCTCACCGCGGCGCTGGGCCTGGTGGCTCTGCTCAGCTACGTGCTCGTCTACACGCCGCTCAAGTCGCGCACCTCGGCGGCCATGCTCGTGGGCGCGGTGCCCGGGGCGCTGCCGCCGCTGATGGGGTGGACGGCGGTGACGGGGCAGGTGGACAACGCCGGCTTCGTCCTCTTCTCCATCCTCTTTCTGTGGCAGATCCCCCACTTCCTGGCCATCGCGCTGTTCCGCAAGGAGGAATACGCGGCGGCCGGGCTCAAGTCCGTGCCCATCGAGCGAGGGGACGAGTCCAGCCGGGCGCAGCTGGTGCTGTACCTGGTGGCGCTGTTGCCGATGACGATGCTGCCGTACCAGCTGCGCGTGGCCGGCGGGTGGTACCTGGCGGTGGCGGCGGTGCTGGGGCTGGCCTTCCTGGGGCTGGGGGCGTGGGGTTTCTTCCGGCAGTTGGGAAAGCCCTGGGCCCGGCAGACGTTCTTCTTCTCGCTGTTCTACCTCACGGGCCTGTTCGCCGCGTTGATGCTCGACAGCCAGACTTGAGGCTGGTGGGCCCGTTTCCTTCGTCGCTTAGGAGTCCGCACATGATGTCGCGCAAGCTCAGCCTGGCCCTGTTCGGCGCCGCGGGACTGCTCACGCTGTCCGCCTGCAAGAACGACCCGCCGCCCGCGCAGCCGGCCGCGCCGGCCCCCACGCCCACGGCGGCCGCCAAGGAGCCGGAGAAGGCTCCCGCAGCGCCTGCCGCTCCCGCCGCGCCGGTGGGTGGCCGTGGCACGGTCAAGGGCGTGGTGAAGTTCAATGGCGAGGCGCCCGCCCTGGCGGAGGTCGCCCCGAGCGCCGATCCGGCCTGCGAGGGCATGTCGCTGAAGGATCAGTCGGTGCTGGTGAAGGACGGCAAGCTGGCCAACGTGCTGGTGCGGGTGCGCGGCCCGGTAGCGGGGGCCGCCGCGGCGCCTTCCGAGCCGGTCGTCATCGACCAGCAGAAGTGCACCTACCTGCCGCGCGTGCAGGGCGCGATGGCGGGCCAGTCCATCATGGTGAAGAACAGCGACGGGACGATGCACAACGTGCGCGGCCTGGCGGGTACCAAGGGCCTGTTCAACCTGGCCCAGCCGCCCTCGGCTCCGCCGGTGACGAAGCCGGTGCCCGGCGAGGTGGAGGTGCTCACCCTCAAGTGCGACGTGCACCCGTGGATGCGCGCCTACGTCCCCGTGAGCCCGCACCCGTACTTCGCCACCACGGCCGAGGATGGCAGCTTCTCGCTGGCCAACGTGCCCGAAGGTACGTACACGCTCGAGGCCTGGCACGAGTCGCTGGGCACGAAGACGGCTGAGATTACGGTGAAGGAAGGCGCCGCGGCCGAGGCCTCGTTCGAGTTCTCCGCGACCGACAAGGGGTAGTGGAACGGGTGGGAGAGGGCAGGGGGCTCGCGCGGGTCCGGTGGCTGTACCTGCGTGGGCTCGGGCTCGTCTTCTGCCTGGCGTTCGCCTCGCTGCTGCCCCAGCTCTCGGGGCTGGTGGGGCCTCAGGGGCTGGAGCCCGCCAGCGCCCTGCTCGAGTGGGCCCGCACGGAGCTGGGCCCCGAGCGCTACCCGCAGCTTCCGACGCTGCTGTGGCTGTTCGGCGCGGGCGAGGCGGCGCTCCACGGGGTGTGCCTCGCGGGCCTGGCGCTGGGTGCGCTGCTCGTGGCCAACGTGGCGCCCCGCTGGGCCCTGGTGGGCGCCTGGGCCTGCTACCTGTCCCTGGTCATTGCCGGGGGCTCCTTCCTCAGCTTCCAGTGGGATGTGCTGCTGCTGGAGACCGCGCTCGTCTCCATTCCGCTTGCGCCCGGGCACCTGCGTCCGCCGGGCAGCGTGGCCGAGCCTCCCCGGGGGGCCATCCTGCTGGTGCGCATTCTGCTGGCGCGGCTGATGCTGATGTCGGGCGTGGTGAAGCTCGCCAGCGGGGATTCGACGTGGCGCAACCTCACGGCGCTCGAGTTCCACTACTGGACCCAGCCGTTGCCGAACGTCATCGCGTACTTCGTGGATCAGCTCCCCGCCACCCTGCACCGAGCGAGCGTGGCGCTGATGCTCGGCATCGAACTCGTGGCGCCTGTGCTGCTCTTCGGTCCCCGGCTCGTTCGCCGAGGCGCCGCGGCGGCGCTCGCGGCGCTGCAACTGGGCATCCTCACCACCGGGAACTACGGCTTCTTCAACCTGCTCACCCTCGTGCTCTGCATCGCCGCGCTCGATGATGAGTTGCTGGAGCGTTGGCGCCTCTTCCAACGGTTGCCGCTGGCGTCGGTGGCTGACGGGCCTCGCTCCCGCGTGGGCACGGCGGCCCTCGCGGGCTTCGGGCTCGTGTACGTCATCCTCGGCCTGTCGCTCGATTTCCAGCGGGTGAGCAACGTGCCGCCGATGGCACCGGTGGCCTGGGCACTTCGCGTGGTGGACGGCCTGCGCAGCATCAACTCCTATGGCCTCTTCGCGGTGATGACCACGCAGCGCGAGGAGATCCTCATCGAGGGCAGCGCCGACGGGCAGACCTGGCGTGAGTACCTGCTGAAGTGGCGCCCGGGCCCGGTGGACGAGGCGCCGCGTTTCGTGGCTCCCCACCAGCCCCGGCTTGACTGGCAGATGTGGTTTGCCTCGCTCTCCCGCTGCCAGAACAACCCTTGGCTCCTGCACCTGCAGAAGCAGCTCCTCGAGGGCGCTCCCCTGGCACAGGAGTTCTTCCGGGAGAATCCCTTTCCCGAGACCCCGCCGCGCTACCTCCGCACGCGCCTCTTCGATTACCGCTTCGCCTCCTTCTCCGAGTGGAGGGCCACGGGGGTCTGGTGGACGAGGCGCGAGGTGGGCCCGTACTGCCCGCCGCTCACGTTTTCGCAAGGCCAGCTGATGCGGGTGGACCTGCCCGCTGGACGCTAAAGCCCACGCGGGCCCCGCCACCAGGCCGGTTCTCCGCAAAGGCCTCGCCGCCGTGGGCCCGGGCGATGCGCTGCACCAGCGCCAGCCCCAGCCCCAGCGAGCCCGCCTCCCGCGCCTCGCCGCCCCGATCCTTCCGATAGAAGGGCGCGAAGATGCGGGTCTCCTCGCCGGGCAACAGGCCGGGCCCACGGTCGTCCACGCAGAAGGCCAGGCGCCCCTCCCGCTCGAGGATTCTCAAGGTCTCCGCGCCCTGGCCATGCCGCCTCGCGTTGTCCAGCAGGTTGGCGAGCGCCCGGCCCAGCAGCGTCGCATCGCCCACCAGGGCCGTGTCCGTGAGCTCCACCGAGAGCAGCTCCGGAGGCAGCCCCGTGCGCTCCAACGCGCGCGCCGCCAGCTCCTGGGCATCCAGCGGGCGGCTCGTCACCTGCCCGAAGTCCAGCCTCGAGCTGGCGAGCAGCTCACCCACCAGCGCATCCAGCTCCACCACCTCGCGGTCCACCTGGTCCAGCGTCTTCGGGTTCCCCCCGTCGTCACGGAGGATCTCCGTCAGCACACGCATGCGCGCCAGCGGGGTGCGCAGCTCATGGGACACGGCGGCAAGCAGCTCGCGCTGGTCCGCCATCTGCCGCTCGATGCGCGCGGCCATGTCGTTGAAGGCATCCGCCAGCACCCCCATCTCCCCGGTGGCGCCGCGGCCCAGCTGGACGCGGGACTCCAGCTTGCCGGCACCCAGCTCGCTGGCGGTGCGCACCAGCACATCCATGGGGCGGGTCAGCCGCCGGGCAATGGCGCCCGAGAGCATCCACAGCATGGCGCACGAGATGACCAGCGGCAGCACCAGGCGCCAGGGCCGCCGGGGCCGCGAGCGCCAGTAGCAGGCCTTCACCAGGCCCAGCGGGGTGCCCTCGCGCACGACGGGAATGGAGAGGTCCGGCTCCTCACACGCCTCGCCCGTGCGGGCCAGCAATGCTCCGGACGCATCCAGCACCTCCATGTCCACGTCCAGGTCGCGCGAGATGCCCTGTACGAGTGCATCGCGGCGCTCGGGCACGTCCCACACCTCGGCGAAGCGGTTGCTGGCGAAGACATGGGCCTTCTTCATCTCCTGGCGCCACGTGGAGCCGCCCGCCAGGTTCGTCACCGTGGACACCACCAGCCCGGTGACGAGGATGGACAGGCCGAACCAGATGAAGATGCGCCGGTGCAGGCGCGCGCGGATGTAGCGGCCCAGGCGCGTCATCCGCCAGGCGTTGTGAGGCCTGTGGTGCGGATGCATCGGGTGCATCACGGGCCCTCTTTGGCGAAGACGTAGCCTATTCCGCGCACCGTCTTGATGAGGCGCGCCCCGTCATCGCCCAGCTTCTGCCTCAGGTGCGAGATGTGAACGTCCACGGTGCGCTCACTCACCACCGTGTCACTGCGGCCCGCCTCGCCCAGCAGCGCGTCGCGGGGAATGACGCGGCCCGCGCGCCGCACCAGCGCCACGAGCAGATCGAACTCCAGGCCGGTGAGCTCCACCGCCTTGCCATTCACCCGCACCTCGCGCCCCGCCACGTCGATGGAGACGCCCGCGGACTCCAGCCGGTCCGACACCGACGCGGGCTGGGCGCGCCGCAGCACGGCCCTCAGCCGCGCCAGCAGCTCCCGGGGGCTGAAGGGCTTGGACAGGTAATCATCCGCGCCCAGCTCCAGCCCCACCACGCGGTCGGTCTCGTCGCCCCGGGCGGTGAGCATGAGGATGGGGATCTGCCGCTTGGCCCGGATGCGCTTGCAGACCTCCAGGCCGTCCATGCCCGGCATCATCACGTCCAGCAGCACCGCGTCGTAGGCGTTGGCCTCCAGCGCGGCCAGCCCGCGTCCTCCGTCCGGCGCGTGGGCCACCGTGATGCCGTTCTGCCCCAGGTACTGCGCGAGCAGCTCGTACATCCGGGAGTCATCGTCAATCAGGAGGACGCGGGTCGCCATGGCCAGAGGGGACTCTAACGCGGGCTGGAGGGCGGGGGGGCTTCCGCGCGCTCGGAGTAGGGCACGTACGTGTGGGACGTGCGCGACTCCGTCCACGCCTTGCGGCAGTGCTTGCGGTAGCGAAGGCTGGCGATCCCGGAGGAGTAACCTCCCACGGTACCCAAGGCGAGCAGGACAATCAGGATCCGGCGTTTCATGGGGATGTCTCCTTTCGATTCCGTGAAGAGGCCTCAGGCGTGCCGGTAGCCACCACCGCGCCAGCCGCCGCAGCCACCGCCGTACCCCCGGTAGCCGTAGCCCCAGCCGTGCTCGATGAGGTCCGCCAGCTCGCGGCGCTGGCGCGGATCCAGCGCCTCGTGCAGCTGCGACAGGGACGCGCGCACCGTCTGCCGCAGGTTCTCGAGGAGCACGTCATGGCGCTCGTGCAGCTCGCGCATCCCCGCCGCGTCGAAGTGCTCCTCGCGCAGCGCCCGGGCGATGGCGGCGCGGGTGGCTCCCAGCTCGTCGCGCAGCTTCTCGAAGGCCTCGGTCAGCTCATCCGCCGCCTTGACGAAGACCTTCTCCTGGCCGGGCGAGGTGTCCAGCCGCTCGAAGACCCAGCGCATCCGGCCGCGCCAGCCCCAGCGGCCGCCGCCCCGGCCATGGTGGCGGTGGTGGCGCCAGGGGCCTCCACGCAGGGTATAAAAGAGGCCAGCCAGGCAAGCGGTGCCGAAGATGAATCCGAACATGTTCTGCTCCTGAGAGCCCAGGCGACCAAGCGCCCGGGGGTCGTGTGGTTCGGAGCAGAAGGTAGAGAGCCGGTGTGAAGCCCATCCCCCACGGTTGATGAAGAAGTGTGAAGCCCCCTTCAAAGCGGAAAGCAGGGGTTCCTTGCTGGAATGGCGATCGAGCGGAAGTAGTTACACTTGCGGCGCTCCGGTGTTAGAGGGGCGGTGCCGAGGCGATGTCCGCCCCGGCCACAAGCGGCTCCCGCTGTCGGGGCTGTGTCTCAAAGCGGAAAGAAGAAGAGCAATGGCAACTGGTACTGTGAAGTGGTTCAACGATTCCAAGGGCTTCGGTTTCATCGCGCAGGAGGGTGGCGAGGATGTGTTCTGCCACCACACCGCGATCCAGTCTGACGGGTTCCGCACGCTTGCCGAGGGGCAGCGCGTGGAGTTCGACGTCAAGCGTGGCCCGAAGGGGCTGCAGGCAGAGAACGTTCGCGTTGTCGGCTGATACGCGGCAATCTCCTGCCTAGCTTAACGAGGCCCGGCCCTCCTCCA
>DASVVJ010000215.1:0-2409 GCA_036389955.1 Myxococcaceae bacterium | reverse complement strand
CGTGAGGGGAGTGCCCGGCTTCCGGGACGACGAGCAGCTTCGCCCCGGGAATGGACGCGGCCCACTCGCGTGCGCCCTCCAGCGGGAAGATGTCCTGCTCGCCGTGGATGACGAGCGTAGGGGCCCGCACCCGACCCAGCTCCGGACGCAGATCCCAGTCCCCGAGCGAGGCCATCACCTTGGGGGAGGTCCTCGTGATGCCGTAGCGCACCGACTCGGCCGTGCCCGAGCAGATCCCCGAGCGCTGCCGGCTCAGGGACTCGGGGTTCGCCACCTGCAGCGGGCCCGCGAGGCTCCAGTACTCCCGGCAGAGCGCGATGGGGTCCTCCGCCTTGTCCATGGACTGGAAGATTTGCACGAAGCGTGCGCGCCCCGCCTCGCCGAGCCGGGAGAACAGCTCCCGTCCATACTGCATGGCATACGGGGTGCGGCGCGGGCCCACGGAGGCAATGAGCACCAGCCGATGGACGCGCTCCGGGTACTTCGAGGCGTACAGGCCCGCGACGATGGGGCCGAAGGACGAGGCGACCACATTCATCCGCTCCAGCCCGAAGTGCTTTCGCACCGCCTCCAGGTCCTCGACCAGCCGGTCGATGTGGAGCAGCGAAGTGTCCTGGGGCAGGGTGGAGCGGCCTCCTCCCCGGTGGTCGTAGTGAATGACCGTGCGGCCGCGGGTGAGGCCCTCGAAGTCCGGGGCCACATCGCGCAGGTCGACGCCCGGTCCGCCCTGCACGAAGACGGCGACCTCCGGGCCGCTCCCGTCGAGCTGGTAAAAGAGCCGGATGCCCTCGGCGGCCTCGATGTAGCCCTCACGGGCCTGGAACGCCGCGTGCGAGGCAGGGGAGGTCATCTTCGCCTCCCGCTGGCAGGCCACGGCCGTGAGCAGCCCCGCCGCGAGCAGCAACGCCCGGGAACTCTGGTGAAACATAGCCCTCATTGCGCCGTGGTACCGCCGTCGAGGACGACTTCCGAGCCCGTCATCAGCCGGGACTCGTCGGACGCCAGGTACACCACGGCGTAGGCGATCTCGTCCGGCTCACCCAGGCGGCCGATCGGGATGTTCTTGGCCATGCGCTCCTTGCCCGCGGCAACGTCCCCCGTGAGCCGTGCCAGCGAGTCCACCATGGGCGTGTCCACGAACACCGGGTGCACCGAGTTGCAGCGGATGCCGTAGCCCTGCTTGGCGCAGTGCAGCGCCACGGACTTCGTCAGCAGCCGCACGCCGCCCTTGCTCGCGCAGTACGCGGGCAGCGCCGCCGCGCCAATCAGCCCCGCCACCGAGCTCATGTTGATGATGGAGCCCTTCGCCCCGCACTGCCGCATGCCGCGGATGCCGTGCTTGCAGCCCAGGAAGACGCCGTCCAGGTTCACCGCATTCACCAGGCGCCATTCCTGCAGGCTGATGCTCTCCACGTCCTTGGCGATGCCGATGCCCGCGTTGTTCACCAGCACGTCCAGCCGCTCGAAGGTTGCCAGCACCGCGTCCACCACGGAGCTCCAGTCCTCCTCCTTGGTGACGTCCAGGCGCCAGAAGCGCGTGGCCATGCCCAGCTCCTTCTCCAGCGCCTTGCCTGCCTCCTCGTTGACATCCGTCAGCGCCACCTTGGCGCCCTCGCGCACGAGCATCCGCGCCGTCGCGGCTCCCAACCCCGACGCCGCCCCCGTGACCAGTGCCACCTTGCCTTCGACTCGTCCTGGCATCGTCTTGCTCCTTTGAAAAAACCGTCAGGCCTTCACCGGCGTCAGCAGCACCTTGCCCTGGCGCCCGCCCTCGATCGAGCGCGCCAGCGCCTCGCGGATGTTCTCCAGCGGGAAGGTGGCATCCACCGGCGCGTGCAGCGTGCCGTCCGCCACCAACTTCGCCATGCGCCCCATGAGCGCCGTCTGGGCTTCGCGCGACGCCGCGTTCAGCGCGTGCACCAGCCAGAAGCCCCGCAGCGTCACGTTCTTGAAGATGAGGGCTCCGGGCGACAGGCTGGCCGACTTGCCGCTCATGGCGCCGTAGTTCACCACCACGCCGTTGGGGGACACCGCCTCGCCCAGCCGCATCGTCGCCGAGCCGGACACCGCGTCGATCGCCAGCTTCACCGGCGCGCCGCCCGTCACCTCGTTCACGCGCTTGGGCAGGTCGTCTCCGTCCTCCAGCACCACGTCCGCGCCGAGCGCCTTCAGCTCCTGCGTCACGTCCGAGCGCCGCACCACGTTGATCGTCTTGTAGCCCTCGAGCTTCGCCAGCTTGATGAGGTAGCGCCCCACCGCCGAGTTGGCCGCGTTCTGGATCACCCAGTCACCGCGCTCCAGCTTGACGACGTCGCGCAGCAGCAGGTCCGCGGTGGGCGGGTTGATGGACAGCATGGACATCTGCAGTGGGTCCGCGCCCGGGGGCACCGGCAGCAAGCGGTGGGCCTT
>DASVVJ010000214.1:0-7547 GCA_036389955.1 Myxococcaceae bacterium | reverse complement strand
GATTTCGGCCGTGAACGGAAAAGTCCAGTTCGAATGTGTTCCTTTCCCCTCGGAGGATGTCGGAGGATATACTCCCCGCGTGTCTGGCACCCCGGTCGTCCTGGTGGCCGAACAGCCCCACTACCTTCCCTGGCTGGACTTCTACGAGCAGGTGGCGCGCTCGCGCATCCTGCTCATCCTGGACAACGTGCAGTGGCTGCGGCGCGGGTGGCAGCGGCGCACGCGGGTAGCACTGCCGCACCACGAGCCCACGCCGGGGCCCACGGAGCCCGGCTTCCAGTGGCTCACCATTCCGCTGGAGGCGGCGCACCGCGACAGCCTGATCTCGGAGCTGGCGGTGGACTCGCAGCAGCCGTGGGCGCGCAAGCACCTGCAGACGCTCACCACGCTGTACGGTCGGCGGCCCTACTTCCGCAGCCAGGTGCTGCCCCGGCTGGAGCCTTTCTACGCCCGGGCAGCCGAGGCCCGTGGGCCGGGCTCGCTCTTGCGCACGCTGCTGGAGAGCATGGCGGTGTTCTACGAGCCGCTGGGTCTGGCGCCGCGGGTGGAATTGGCCTCCCCGCTGGATCGCTCGCACCCGGACAAGACGGGGCGGCTGGCCTCGTACTGCGCGCAATTGGGCGCGGACACGTACTACTCGGCCACCGGATCCATGTACATCCAGCCGGGCTACTTCCGGGACGTGGGGGTGCGCCTGCTGTGGCAGCGCTTCCGCTACCCGGCATACCCTCAGGGCCGCGAGGGCCGCTTCGTCCAGGGGCTGTCCATCGTGGACGTGCTCTCCAACGTCCCGGTGGACGAGGTGCGCAAGTGGCTCGAGCCCTCGCCGTGGGGGCCGTTCGCGCCCCCGGCGGGCTGAGAGCGCCCGGTTACGGAGGCGCCTGGCCTTCCTTCTCCTTGTCGAAGCGCACGAAGTAGCTGCGTACCGCGCGATCCAGCAGCACCGGGTTGAGCTGCGGCGGGATGCCCAGGTAGTTGGCCATGTCGATCACCTGATCGAGCAAATCTCTCGGCTGGCAGGCGGCGAACAGGCGTCCGGTGGAGCGGTAGTGCTTCTCGACGAGGTACTCGACCATGTCCGGATCGAACGCCACGCCGCGCTTCTGGCACATGAAGTCGAAGATCTCGAAGAACTGCTCCTCGTCCGGGCGCATCACCTCGAGCTTGTAGCGCACGCGGCGCAGGAACGCGTCGTCCACCAGGTCGGACGGATCCAGGTTGGTGGAGAAGGCGGCGAACACATCGAAGGGCACCTGCACCTTCTTGCCGGTGTGCAGGGTGATGTTGTCCACGTCGCTTTCGAGCGGAACGATCCACCGGTTGAGCAGATCGACCGGGGACACCTTCTGCCGCCCGAAGTCGTCGATGAGCAGCATCCCGTTGGTGGCCTTCATCTGGAAGGAGGCCTCGTAGTACTTCACCTCGGGCGAGTAGACGAGATCGAGCATCTCCAGCGTCAGCTCGCCGCCCACCACCACCAGGGGCCGGCGGCAGCGCACCCAGCGCCGATCGTACGCGGGGCTACCGGGCTCCTCCTCGATAGGCCTGTGGAGAATGCTGTCGTAGATCCGGACGATGAAGTCATCGATCATGATCGCGTGGGGGATGAAGATGTCCCCCTCGAAGCAGTCGACCATGCGCTGACAGATGGCCGTCTTGCCGTTGCCCGGCGGGCCATAGAAGAAGATGGCGCGCCCGGAGTTCATCGCCGGGCCGATGCCGTCGAAGATGTAGTCGCGGATGATGAGATCCGTGAACTTGTCCTCCATCTTCGCGCGGGTGATGCGGTTGCCGCGCACGGTCTGCCTCTTCACCGCGGCAACCCACTCCTGAAGGGACACGGGGGCCGGACCGTTGTAGCGGTTGCGATCGAGGATCTGCCGCATCAACTCGGTAGCGAACGAGGTGAGCTGGTAGATCATCATCGTCTTGCCCACGCCGGCACCGCCGCCGCCGCGGATGTCGATGTACTTCTGGCGGCGCAGGCCCTCGATCACCTCATCGATGATGGTGGACGGCAGCTTGAGGCGGTTGGCGAGGTCCATGCCCCGCATCTCGCCGGCGAAGAAGATGGCCTTGAGGACGAGCTCCTCCACCATGGAGACGGTGAGACCGGCCTCCTCGATGGTGCGGGGCTGCTGGGGCCAGAAGCGGTTGCTGGGCGCCGGGACGGAGTCCCCGATGCTGCGGCGCTGGGCGGTGCTGCCGAGGGGGCGGCGATCGGCACCGGAAGGAGGCAGCGTGGAGCGGCGATCGGCCCCCGGAGGCGGCACGGACACGGAGCGGCGATCGGGCCCGGCATAGCCGGCCTGGGTCGGGGCCCGGGTGTGTTCACGCTCCACCGGAGGCGCGCCTGCGCCTGGCAGGGAGTTGCCCGCCCTCGGGCGAGGAGGCGGCGGAGGGTGCGGTACCGGTGCGGCCATCTCGGACTCGACGGGAGTCACGCGGCGGTTCGGATCGGTGCTGACGTCGGCGGCATGATTGAAAGCGGGGGGGCCGCCCGGCCTCTTCATCTCAGGCATGGAGCCCAGCCTACTCCACTCGCCGGGTTTTCTCGCGCCCCTCTTGGATTGGGGCCTTGGAGGGAGGTGGGAAGAGGCCCGCGCTACCGGGCGCCTGGTGCTAATTTGGAGGCATGAGCTTCTTCCAGGATCCCCCCCGCCTCGGCAACCAGTACGACGACGACTCGCTGCTGCAGTCCTACCTTGCCCGACGGTTCTCCGAGGAGCTGCGGCGCTCGGTCACGGAAGAGTTACGGGAGCTGGGCGAGCTGGGAGGCAAGTACTTCTACGAGTTCCAGCTCAGAGATCGGCTGAACGAGCCGGAGCTGACGCAGTGGGATGCGTGGGGCCGGCGGGTGGACCACATCGAGGTGTCACCACTGTGGCGGGAGGCGGAGGCACTGGCGGCGAAGCGGGGCCTGGTGGCGGTGGCGTACGAGCAGAAGAGCGGCGAGCTGAGCCGGGTGCACCAGTTCGCGCTGAACTACGTGGTGCAGCCCTCGCTGGACGTGTACTCGTGCCCGCTGGCGATGACGGACGGGGCGGCGCGGACGCTGCTATCACTGGAGAACGCGGAGCTGATCGCGCGCGCCCTGCCCCATTTGACTTCGCGGGATCCAGCGGCGTTCTGGACGTCGGGACAGTGGATGACGGAGCGCACGGGCGGCTCGGACGTGGGGCTGACACAGACGGTGGCCCGGAAGACGCCGGAGGGCTGGCGGCTGTACGGAACGAAGTGGTTCACGTCGGCGACGACGGCGCAGATGGCGCTGACGCTGGCGCGGCCCGAGGGCAACGGACCCGGAGGTAAGGGGCTGGCACTGTTCTACGTGGAGACGCGGGGAGCGGACGGGCTGCTGAACGGGATTCAGATCAACCGGCTGAAGGACAAGCTGGGCACGCGCAAGGTGCCCACGGCGGAGCTGACGCTGGACGGGGCGCTCGCGGTGCCAGTGGCGGGGCTGACGGACGGCATCCGCAACATGGCGTGGATGCTGAATGTGACGCGGACGTGGAACGCGATGGGCTCGTCGTGGACGCTGCGGCGGGCGCTGGCGCTGGCGAAGGACTACGCGGCGCGGCGGGTACAGTTCGGAGCCAAGCTGTCGGAGAAGCCGCTGCACGTGGACACGCTGGCGGGAATGGAGGCGGAGTGCCACGGAGCATTCTTGATGGCGTTCCGGGCGGCGGAATTGCTCGGGCTGCTGGAGACACAGAAAGCCAGCGAGGAGGAGCTGCTCCTGCAACGCCTGGTGACGCCACTGGCGAAGCTGACGACGGCGCGGCAGGTGGTGGCGGGCACATCGGAGGCAGTAGAGAGCTTCGGCGGCGCGGGCTACGTGGAGGACACGGGACTACCGCGGCTGCTGGCGGACGCGCAGGTGATGAGCATCTGGGAGGGCACGACGAACGTGCTCTCGCTGGACGCGTTGCGGGCCCTGGCGAAGGAGGGCACGCTGGACGTGTTCCACGCGGACGTGGAAACGCGGCTGAGCACGGCAAAGGACACAGGGCTGCGGCCGTGCGTGAAGGCAGCGCAGGACGCGCTGGAGCACGCGCGGAGCTGGGTGACGGGAGCGCTGGCGAACCCGATGGGGCTGGAGGCTGGAGCGCGGCGCTTCGCGATGACCCTGGGCCGGACGATGGAGCTGGCGCTGCTGGTGGAGCACGCGCAGTGGTGCCTGGACCATGGCCACGGGCCGAAGGTGATGGCGGCGGCCCGGCGGTTCACGCGTCACGGTGTGGACTTGATCACGGACATGGACCTGGATGACTCACGCCTGTTGGCGTGAATGCACCTGCGAAGCGAATCAGCAGGGTGTGGTTCGCATCCAGCTCCGCAACACGCTGAAGACCAGTCCTGCCAAGGTGGAGCGAACTCTGGCCCGGGACCAGCTTCAACAGGACCAGGTTCCGGCGATGAGCCCCCTGTCGTCGGCACTTCGCACAACCCTGTCCTACTGTTGGACAAGTTCGGAACAACTCGCTCCGGCAGGTCCCCCTGTGACGCCTCCAGTGCAGCGGGCTCGCCTGGGTGCGGCTCCTCCACTGTGGACGGGGGCTTGCTCTGCACCGGTTCCACCGTGGCCTGCGACTTGCTCTGCACCAGTGGCTGGCCGGGCGACGCCAGACGGCGCAACAGGTGCTCATCGCCTGCCTGGAGCAACGCGGGCAGCTTTTGCTTCAGGCCCTGGACGTTCTTCTCCGCCAGGGCGTGAAAGGCGCACCAGGCCCACTCCTGCACCGCCCCGGTGTCCAGGTGCGGCACGACCCATTTGGCCATGCCCCGAAAGGCCCGCTCCAGCGATTGGATGAGCAATACGTGGCCCAGCTTGTCCACCGCGCATGCGGCCTGTCTCAGCAGGGCAAACTCCTGCTGCACCCACCTGCCGTCTCCCGTGTCCCAGCGCGCCGCGTCCGCCAACGCGAAGGTGGCCTGACTCAGCCCCTCCAGTTCCGCAGGGCTCGCCTTTTCTCCGCAAGCCACCAGCAGCTCCATCGTCAGGTCGCGCTTGAGGGTGAGAAAGCCTTCCAGCAACCGCAACTGGCCCGGGTGCAACTGGCCGTCTGCCGGCAGCGCCACGCTCAGGTTCTCCAGCGTCAACGCCTCGTCCCACCCCACTACCTGCGTCCTTCTGCCGGGGTATTGAACGATCAGCCCTTTGGCCGACAGGCTCCGCAGTGCCTCTCTCACCGTACCTCGGGAGACTTTGAAGCAGCGTGCCAGCCCGTGCTCCGAGGGCATCTTCCCATCCGGTGGAAGCAGCCCCTGCGCCAACATCTTCTCCAGCTCCGCCTCCACCTGCGCGACCAGCCCTACCCGCTCCATGTCCGCCACCCTCCTCGTTCCGGGTGCCGGCCATCCAACCATAGGGGTCTGACATCCAGGGTGCTACCTGGCGCGTCTCTATGTCGGCTTCGTCCGCTGCCTCCGAGCGAGCAGTATCTGAGCCACCAGCAGCACTGCGCCCAGCACCAGTGCCGTGGGCCCGAACCAGTCTCCCCACGCCACCATCAGCGTTCCCACCGGCTCGGTCTGGGGCACCGCCATCAGCACTCCCGCGCGCTGTCCGGTCTGCACTTCGTTGAGGATCTCTCCCGTCGGGCTGATGAAGGCCGAGATGCCTGAATTCGTCGCCCGGACCTGCGGCAGCCGCGTCTCGATGCTCCGGAACGCCGACAATGACAGGTGCAACCTCGGCCCCATCGACGGTCCAAACCAGGAGTCGTTCGAGATCGTCACGATGAGCTCGGCCCCCTGGCGCACCGCCTCCGCCACGTAACCCGGGTAGACGTCCTCGTAGCAGATGAGCGGCGCGACCTTCACCACCCGCCCTCCTCGCAGTGCGAACGGCAGCGCCTGGGGCCCCTCTCCCCGCTTCCACGTCCCCAGCCACGGCAGCAGCCCTCGCACCCAGGGCCGGTCCATCACCTCGGGCACGTACTCCGTCAGCGGGAACAGGTGCGTCTTGCGGTACACCGCCAGCTCCAGCCTCCGCTCCTCCGCCTCCCCCACCGGGCCCAGGAACATCGCCGCGTTGAACTCGCGATCCTGCTCCAGGTCATACGCCCCGAAGATCAGCGGCATCTGGCGCTCGCCCACGTACCCGCTCAGCTGCTGATCGAACTGGGCCCCCTCTTCGCTCTTCGGCGAGCCGAACGTCGTTGGGTACACCGTCTCCGGCCACACGATCAGATCCGGCTTCGTGTCCTTCATCAGCCCGTCCGACAGCGCGTAGTGCGTATCCAGAATCATCTGGAGCGCGTCGACCGTCCCCATCTCCTCCCTCAGCTTGCCGTAGTTGGTGATGCTCGCCTGCACCACCCCCACTCGCAGCCCCTCGCCCTTCCCCATCCGCTCGCTTACCTGCTGGTAACGCCACGCTCCGTATCCCGTGAGCACCGCCACCAGCGCCACTCCCACCGCCGCCGAAGTCCGCAGCGGCCTCAGCCCCGGCCACTTCCAGCTCCGCGCCGCGAATGCCTTCACCGCCGCCAGCACGCACTCGTTGACGACGAGCAGCACCGCCGTGAGCCCGTGCGCTCCGGCAACGTCCGCGCCCTGCCTCCACCAGATGGAGCCGTAGAAGCCATGCCCCATCGTGTCCACGAAGAGCTTGGGCCACAGCCACTCCGTGCCCACGTACACCAGCGCGCCCGTCAGCCCCACGCGCAGGAACGCTCCCGCTGGAGCCCACCTCTGCGCCAGGTGCCGCGCCACCGCCGCCGTAAGAAACTGTGGCTGCAGAATGGGCGCGAACAGCAGCAGCACCAGCCAGTACGCCCAGGACGCCGAGGAATGCGCGTAGTCCCGCAGCGCTCCCGCGAACCATCCCGTGATCGCTGCCGTGTAGAGCAGGCTCTGCAGCAGCCCTGCTCCCAGCGCCTGCCGCACCGTCCTCGCCCGATCGAGCACCGCCAGCCACGGCACCAGCGCCACCCAGCCGATCCAACTCCAGGCCGGCTGCATCTGCCCGAACTGCCACACCATCAGCGTGGTCGCCGCGACGCCGAGGAGCAGCTCCCCGTAACGCCGCCCCGTGGACAACTCCGCACTCATGGCTCCGCCTTCGCCTCGTCCGGATCCTTCAGCATCTGAATGGGCATCCCCGGCGGCGCCATCTCCGGCGGGACGATGCCATCCTCGGGCACCTTCATCGGCTGGCCGTTGGCGTCCAGCGGCGGCTTGTCCGGGCTGAACATCAGAATGGCCGGCACCCGCTCCCCGTCATCCGTGGCCTGGTAGTGGCGCACATAGCCCGGAGGCAGCTCGAAGTCCTCTGGCACCAGGATCCCCTTCTTCAGCGGATCCGTCCCCGGCGCCGGGAACAACATCATCCCCGTGGGCCCCTCTCCCGGCTTGGGCATCTCGTAGAGTCCCTCTGGCAGCTGCGCCAGCACCTCTTCGGGCACGGCGGCCACCTGGCTCTCCAGGTGCTTGGGCAGCGCTGGCTTCGTGGCGGGCCGCGTGGCCGGGCGCGTCACCGGCGGCGTCACGGGTGGCGGTGCCACCGGGGGCGGCTCGCTCTGCACCAGCTCCGGCAG
>DASVVJ010000213.1:0-2952 GCA_036389955.1 Myxococcaceae bacterium | reverse complement strand
CTGGAGGCGATCCTGCGCTGCCAATCCGAGCTGATCGAGGGCGTGCTAGATCGGCGAAGGATTCGAGCTCGTGCTCCAGCGCCCGAGGCACATGATCTCAGTGATTTGGACCCGAGCAGGGAAGACGAGCAGCCGTCAGAGGAAATGCACCTGGCGGATCAGCACGAAGGAGCGGAAGCCGGGAATGCAGCAGCGCTAGGCGAAGTTCCGGAACCAGCTCCGGGCTCGCACCACGCGCAGGCATCGCCTCAAGCTTCTCTCGCTGGTCCCGAACTCCGACAGGCTGCCCCTGCTGATGACGAACTCCAAATCGTTCGTCCCGCTCGTGGCAGCTCCTCTGCAACGAGCCCGACTTCTTCAGGCCCACCGATTACACCAGGCGATGGCACCAGCCGTCTACCGACATCTCAAAGGCGCGGCCGCCTCCGCTCCTACCTTTATCGAGCAGGGGCTGCATTCTCTTCTGACGGGCCTGCAACGGCCCCAGAGGCCAGGATCGCTATTGGTCGCGCCGCGATTCTGCACGTCTTGAGGGATGCGCTCGAACATGGTTGCCGGGCAGAAGAGCTGGGGCTCGCCCATCAAGGCTACACTGTCCAAATCGAGGTCCCTGGTGAAGCCACGCCTCGTTGCGTGGCCGTCAAAGGCCTGCCGGGTGTCTGGGACCGTGCAGGTGTCCCCCTCACCAGGGCTGAGCTGCGGGAAGCACAGGAAAGGGGTGAACGCTACTGGCTCTATGTCGTGGAGTACGCGCTGAATTTGGAGAAGCGGGTCGTGACCAGGATCCAGGATCCATGGGGAAAGGTGGATGAGTTCCGCTTCGACGATGGTTGGCGTGATGCGGCCGATGCGCTGTCCCGCCTCACACCGGTCGCAGGGGGCATGCTTTATGAGGGGGAGACGCTGCTAGGTGAGATCATCGAGGTACTCAAGATGGGACCTCTCCAATGCCTGCGCGTCCGTCCTCTAGAAGGTGCCCCCCGCCTGATTGCCTACAATCCCTCTCAGCACCAACTCGCAGCCCAGGAGCATGCCCGTGGCCCGCATGATCCCTGATGTTCCTTCGACATCCGAGCGCTTCCAAAAGTCAACAGGTGAGGCGGAAGTCTACACCGCTCTTCGAGCGCTCCCTGAGCCCATTGTCGTCATCCATGGCCTGTGGACGCTCACCCGCCATGAAGATCAGGATCAACCAGCCCAGGGCGAGGCCGACTTCGTGATACTTGATCCGTCGCGCGGAATGCTCGTCGTGGAAGTCAAGGGTGGAGCGGTCCGCTACGACCCTGGCACGGATCAATGGAGCCTTCGTGTGCAGAGAGGTCGCGAAAGGCGAATGAGCGACCCCGCGAAACGCGCAGAAGACCGTTTGAGGGATCTTCGGAAGAAGCTAAAGGATGACCAGGGTTGGGCGACGCTGGCGCTGACCGAAAGCCCGGGTGGCCACGCGGTTCTATTCTCTGAGATCGACGATCCTGTGGGCATCCTCCGGCCCAACCTTCCCCACCCGGTTGTTGGCGGCAGAGCGGCGTTGGCAGATCTGCGTGCATGGGTCGACGGTGTGTACCGCTTCTGGGGCGCCAGCGCGGCGCCAGGCCTTTCTTGGCTTCAACATGCCGTGCGCATCCTGGCACACCCATTCGAGGTGCAACCCCGCTTGGGTGTAGTCGTTGCGCGCGATGACCGGCGGCTCGACTACTGGACCGACCAGCAATGGCAGGCCCTTCAAGGCACATACATCATGCGCAAGCTGGGGGTCGCAGGGGGGGCAGGCACGGGCAAGACCCTTCTGGCGATGCGGCGTGCACAACAACTGGCGCGGGATGGCGAACGTACCCTGCTCTTGTGTTTCAACGCGCTGCTTGGTGATCATCTTAAGCGAGAGAGAAACCTATTCGCCATGGCAGAGCCAGAGGCCGGCTCACGGCTGCTGCCCATGACGTTTCACGAGTTGTGCAAGTGGTGGGCGATTGACCAGGTAGGGCCCAGGGTAGGACGGGACTTGGTCGCAGAGGCGAAGCGTGGAGCCAATAGCGATGATGAAACTCATGTCGTGCGCCCTTACGCGCTCGCGTTGGCCTTCAATCATGAGCTACCCGACTTCCAGGCTATTGTAATCGACGAGGCCCAGGATTTTCGCGATGCCTACTGGTTGCCAATCCTGCTGCTTCATGAAGGTCGCAGTACGAGGCTGCTGGTATTCTACGACCCAAACCAGAGGCTGTTGCATCGATCGCAGAAATTCCCGATCGATCTGACAACAAGCTACGTCTTGACCAAGAATTGCCGCAGCGCGAGGTCAATTCATGACGTCGCTTACTACCACTATCATGGTCCCACAGTGGCTCCTAACGACGTCGAAGGGCAGGCCATCCAACGATGGGAGGAGACGGGCCTCGACCAGGCTGCAGCGCGACTCCGTATTGAGTTACTCCGCCTGATCGTCGAGGAGCGGGTTCCGCCTGAGGAGATCGTGGTGTTGCTCCTGGATGGCCGCCAGCGCGAAGTTTCCGAGAGGGCTCTGGAGCGGGGGCTCAAGGATCGACGGCTTCGGCTATCCATGGGAGTGCACTTCGAAAAAGCCCAGGGCTGCGTGCGCGTTGAAACTGCTGGCCGCTTCAAGGGGATGGAGGCAGCTGTCGTCATCCTCTGGGCTCAGGGGTGGCCCGAGGATGAAGAGGAACGCTCATTCCTCTATGTTGGGCTCAGCCGTGCGCGAAACCTGCTCGCTGTGTTGGGAGATCCGATGCTGGTGAACCGTGCTCTCGCTGGGCCCGCTTAATGTGCGCGAGAAGATCATGCCCCGGCTTTCGTGGAGTTCGGCGAGCTCCCCCAAGCCGGTGAGGAGGAGGCGAGAGCGGGGAAGGAGGCAGCGGGCAGAACGGAGCGGATGAAGCAGAGGACGGCGCGAGTGGACTTACGCCGAGTAGCTGAGGAGGAGGTTGGACTTCGACG
>DASVVJ010000212.1:0-2912 GCA_036389955.1 Myxococcaceae bacterium | reverse complement strand
AGGCCGCCCGGATTGGCGAGGAAGTGGCGGCGCTCAACGTGGAGGCGGCGCGCCGGGAGATTCTGTTCGCCTCGGCCCAGCTGTACTTTGGCGCGGCGGGGCTGAAGCAGGTGGTGGATGTGCAGGAGCGCCTGCTGCAGGTGAACATCGCCCGTGAGAAGGACGTCACGGTGGGCTACGAGGCCGGAGCCCAGCCCAAGGTGGCGCTGCTGAGGGCGCAGATCGATCGGGCCCGCGCCGAGCAGGATCTGGTGCGCGCGCGCAACACCTACCTGAGCACGCTGCAGTCGCTGGCCACGCTGATGAACGAGCCGGCGGACTTCGACGTGGTCATCCCGGAGGAGCCGGTGCTGCCCGAGGGGATCGACGAGCTGGAGAAGGCGGTGCTGGGCCGGCCGGACGTGGAGGCGGCGAAGCGCAACGTGGATCTGGCCGAGACGGGGCGCAGCGCGACGAAGTGGCGGTACGCGCCCAACGTGGGGCTGTCGGCCGCGTACCGGTGGGCCAACGTGGCGGGCTTCACGGGCAGGAACACGACCTGGCTCGTCACCCTGGGGCTGCAGTGGACGCTGTGGGACGGTGGCCTGCGCGAGGCGGAGCTGCGAGAGGGCAGCGCGAAGATCGCCGAGGCTGAGGCCAACGCCCGCAACGCGGAGAACAAGGCCCGGGACGAGGTGCGCCGCGCGATGTTGGACCTGGCCAGCGCCCGCGCCAACCGCATCAAGGCCGAGGAGCAGCTGCGGCTGGCACGCGAGGGCCAGCGGCTGGTGGACGTGAGCTTCAAGGCGGGCACGTCCACCTACCTGGAGGTGACGGACGCGAACACCGCGCTGGCCGCCGCCGAGACGGGCTTCGTGGGCGAGACGCTCAACGCCTCGCTGGCCGCGCTGCGGGTGCTCAAGGCTGCGGGGCAGTTCGCGGTGCCTCAGACGAAGCAGTAAGGTCTCAGGGCCACACGGAGGGGGAACCGGCGGGGCTCGCTGCTCTGGTTCGTTCCCCCACCACGAGAACATCGCGCAGCTGGAGAAGATGTACACGCTCTGCCGCTTCTTCGTGTTCGAGGGCTGCTACACGACCGAGCAGCTCGCGGCCATGAGCCAGGACGAGCTGCGCGGGATCGACGAGAAGATCCGCGTGGTCGTCTCAGTGGGAGCGCTGAGCGCCCGAGGCGCGAGGGGCACCGTGTCCCACCGCCGTGGCTGCTCGCGAGCCGTCCGCGTGGGCGCATAGCGTGCGCAGCGTCTGCTCGGTGTACTTGGCGAGCGCGCTCAGCAGCCCCGTGTCCGAGGTGGTGCCGTGCCACAGCAACTGCACCACCTCGGCTGTGACCTTCACTTCCACGCGGAGCGGCGCGGTGCTCATGCCCGGCCAGGGCCCGTCATCGAACCGGGCCAGGGTCCGTAGAGGCGCCCGGCTCGAGGGCGCCCCTTCGTCCGCCAGGTGCAGGCTGAAGTCCGGCGCGGGCAGCGCCGCGAGCGCGGCCGCCAACTCGCGATCCTCGCCGTACGCCCGCAGGGCCTCATAGGCCAGGCCACCGAGCGGCGCGTCCGACAGCTCCATGTAGGCGTGCCGTGCCAGATCTCCGGCCAGCGCGTCCGGCTCGATGGGCAGCACCACCGGGAACACGTACTGGAGGTTGCCCAGCATGCGCGAGGTGTCCACCGGGTAGCGGCTGGTCCCGCGTGCGCTCTGCTCCAGGCTGACCCGGACCGCCGGGCGATGGACCTGGGTGCTGTAGGCGAGCGCGCACGCGGCCAGCAGCATCGCCTCCCGGGAAACATTGAAGAGCTCCGACGCACGCTGGAGCGCGGCGGCATCCACGACGGCCAACGAGCCAGGCGCGGGCATTTCCGGCGTGCCCAGCTCCAGGGCCGGCTCCTGCATGCGCAAGGAGGTATGCGCCAGCCAGTGCGCGCGGGCCTCGGAGACGAGCCGGGGCAATCGCGCCTCCGAGATGAGTTCCTGGACCCACTGGAGCAGCGAGCCGCTTTGAGGCGGGAGTCTCACGCGTCCGCGCAGCCGCGCCTGCTCGCACGCATCCGCCAGGTCCGTGGCCAGGATGCGCCACGAGGTCTCATCCATCACCGCCGGGTGGCACACCGCCAGCAACCACGGCGTCTTCGCCGGGCCGCGATCGCAGAAAACGAACGTGGCCAGCGGTCCGCCGCAGGCGCCCACCTCGGCGCCCAGCCGGCGGGCCATGCGCTCCACCTCGGCCCAGCACTCTTCATCCGGCCGGGCCTTGAGCTCCAGCCGCGTCAACGGCACTGGCACCTTGTCCGGAGTGAGCAGGGCGGCCCAACCCTCCGGCGAGCCCGGCCTGCGCGTGTAGCGCAGCCGCAGCGGCTGGTGCGCTGACCACACCGCATGGAGCGCCTCCGCGATGTGGAAGGCCTCGGTCCGCTCGGGCAGCTCGAAAATCCGGCTGGCGCCCGTTCGATCGCTCAGGCCCCGCACCGGATCCTTCACCGCGTACATCGCGGGCGGCAGCGGGACCGTCACCGCGAAGGAGGGCTCCTCGGGCGTACGCTCGCGGCGAGCCGTCTCTGCGGCGGGCGGCTCCGCCTTCGCGGCCGGCGCCGCGGATTCCTCTCCCAGGTAGCGCAGCAGCGGCTTCAGCTCGGAGTTCTGGTGTGCCTGGCGAACGCCGGCGCGGGAGACATGCCCCGTGGCGGCGCGCGGCAGGCCGTAGGCGCGCACCAGGGAAACCTCCGCCAGCGTCACGCCGTGGCGCTCACGCACCGTGGCGCGGATGGCGCGCGCGAGCTCCTGGAGCCGGGCCTGATCGTCCGCCCCGGCGGGTGACGAACCTTCGGCAGGGAAGACCTCGACCACGGCGGCAAGCTGCTCCTGCCGTCCCTGCTTGAACGCGAAGGCCGCGCAGCTTCCGGGCACGAGCGTGGGGTGGCTCG
>DASVVJ010000211.1:0-4570 GCA_036389955.1 Myxococcaceae bacterium | reverse complement strand
TGCCGCGCGTGTTGAGCGCCAGAATCGAGGGCACCGTGTTGTGGCCCTCGCGGCTGCGCAGCACCTCGGGCTTGCCGCTGCGCACGTACGCCGAGCACGAGTTCGTCGTGCCCAGATCGATGCCGATGATCGGTCCTTCGCGCTTGGGCTCCTCCTTGGGCGCCTCGAACGGAGGCGCGGTGGGCACCGTGGGGCCCATGTTCGCGACCACGGGCGCCTGGCTCCCCGTCGGGATTGGAGTGGGAGGGGCCGCCGGACGGGGTGGGGGAGTGGCGATCGGGGCCGGAGTCGGAGGCTGGGCCTGCGCCCCCGGTGCTGCGGGAGCCGGTGCCTGCGCCGCGCCGGAAGCAGGAGCCGGGGCCGCCGGTGTCTGGGCCGGAGCCCCACCGGAAGCCGGAACCGCGCTGGGCGCCGGAGCCTCCCCAGGTGTTGGAGCCGCCTGGGGTAGGACAGTGTAGTCAGGAGTTCCGACGCCCGGAGGCACCGGCGGCTCCGAGGACTGGGCATGCGGCAGTCCACCGAGAGACGTATCGAGGAAGCGCTTGGTGTCCGGGTCGAGCGTCAGGAAGCGCAGGCCCATGCCGGGCACGCCCTGGCCCTGCTGTCCGGTGACGAAGTGGACCACGGCGGAGGCGTAGATGATGCGCGCCCCGGTGGAGAGCTTGAGGTCCAGGGTGACGGGAGTGCCCGTGGGCTTCACCGTCTTGGAGCGCAGGTAGATGCCCCCACGCGAGAGGTTGGCACCGTACTTCGCGAGAAACTCTTCCGGGGTGGCGAAGGGCAGCTTGACCACCAGCCCGATAGGCCCCTGATTGGAATCAGTCAAAGCCGCATTCCCGAACGTAAGAAGTCGGCCGAGTATGGCCTGAACGCAGGGGGAACGGGCATCAAAACAGCCAACATCCCGGCTGGATGGATCGTTGCGAGGCTGCCGGGAAGTGCGTATGGAGCCCCCATGCTCAATCCCGACGTGCGGTTGGCGCTCACCTTCGATGATGTGCTGCTGCTCCCGGCCGAGAGCTCGGTCGTCCCCAAGGATGTCGAGCTGTCCACGCGGCTGACCCGGAACATCCGTCTGAACATGCCCCTGCTGTCGGCGGCCATGGACACGGTGACCGAGGCCCGCACGGCCATCGCCATGGCGCAGGAGGGCGGCATTGGCGTTATCCACAAGAACATGACGCCCGAGCAGCAGGCGCTCGAGGTGCTCAAGGTCAAGAAGTTCGAGAGCGGCATGGTGGTGGATCCCGTTACCACCGAGCCCCACGCGCCGCTGTCACGGGTGATGGAGCTGATGCAGCAGCATGGCGTGTCCAGCATCCCGGTGACGCAGGGCAAGAAGCTGGTGGGCATCGTCACCAGCCGCGACGTGCGCTTCGAGACGAACTTCTCGCAGAAGGTGGAGCAGGTGATGACGCGCAAGCTCATCACCGGGCGCGAGGGCATCACCCAGGCCGAGGCGCAGGAGCTGCTGCACAAGCACCGCATCGAGAAGCTGCTGATCGTCAATGAGGAGTACGAGCTCAAGGGGCTCATCACCATCAAGGACATCGAGAAGCGGCGCACGCACCCCAACGCGGCCAAGGACTCCAAGGGCCGGCTGTTGTGCGCGGCGGCGGTGGGCGTGTCCTCGGATCGCGAGGCCCGCATCGAGGCGCTGGTGCGCGCTGGCGTGGACGTGATCGTGATCGACACGGCGCATGGGCACTCGAAGGGCGTGCTCGAGGGCGTGCGGGACACGCGCAAGAACTTCAAGGGCTTTGACTTGATCGCCGGCAACGTGGCCACCGCCGAGGCCACCCGCGCGCTGATTCAGGCCGGGGTGGACGCGGTGAAGGTGGGCATCGGCCCGGGCTCCATCTGCACCACCCGCGTGGTGGCGGGCGTGGGCGTGCCGCAGATCACCGCGGTGGATGACTGCTCCCGCGAGGCAGACAAGCACGACGTGCCCATCATCTCGGATGGCGGCATCAAGTACTCGGGCGACATCGTCAAGGCGCTGGCGGCGGGAGCCAGCTCGGTGATGATCGGCTCGCTGTTCGCGGGCACCGAGGAGGCACCGGGCGACGTGATTCTGTACCAGGGCCGCAGCTACAAGAGCTACCGCGGCATGGGCTCGCTGGGAGCGATGAAGCAGGGCTCCAAGGACCGCTACTTCCAGGCGGAGGCGGACGCGGTGAAGCTGGTGCCCGAGGGCATCGAGGGCCGCGTGCCGTACAAGGGCACCCTGGCGATGAACGTGCACCAGATGCTGGGCGGCATCCGCAGCGGCATGGGCTACGTGGGCTGCGCCACCATCGAGGATCTGCGCCGCAAGGCCCAGTTCATCCGCATCACCTCGGCGGGGCTCAAGGAGAGCCACGTGCACGACGTGATCATCACCGAAGAGGCGCCCAACTACCGCGTGGAGTAGAACGCTCGCGTGGACAGGAGCACAGAAGGCCACCCCGCCAGGCCAGGTCCGGGCTGGGGGTTGATCGCGGCGCTGGTGGCCTGGGCGGCCGCTTGGGCGCTCGCCGTACGGCTGTTGATTCCCGGCTCGCCGTGGATGCTGACCTATACCTCGGACGCCGCCATCCCCGTGTTGATGGCGCGCGCGCAGGCGGTGGACCTGTTCCATGCCTACTACTGGGGCCAGGATCGCTTCGGTGCCTGGCCCTTCCTGGCCGCGCGGGCCCTAGGCGGCACGGCGTGGACCGCCGAGGGGCTGCAGGTGGTGCTGCTGGGGGTGGTCTGGACCGCGGCGCTCGCGCTGGCATGGCTGGTGCGCCGTGAAGGGCTGCGCGGGGGCGCGCTGATCGTGCTGCCGCTCGTGCTGGCGCTGCACCCCGAGGTGCGCCCTTTCGTGCTGGAGTTCTCTCAGCCTTATGGGTGGCAGTTCGCCGCGCTGCTGTGCGCGTGGGCGGCGCTGCGCCCTCTGGCCGAGGCGCGCACGGGCCGCGCGGCCCTGGGCTGGGGCACGGTGGCGTGGGTGCCGACTTTGCTCGCGGTGTGGGCCTCCGCCGCGAGCACGCCGATGCTGGCCTCGCTCACCGCCCTGGAGGCCCTGCGGGCCCGCGCCAGAGGGCAGGGGCTCACCGGCTGGAGACGGCTGGTCCTGGTCCTGCCGCTGGCCCTGGCGATGCTCTTCGAGCGGCAGATGCGGCGGCTGTACCACCGCTTCGCCGAGCACCACTTCGACCATAGCTTTCGCACCCGGTTGGAGCTGGATCGGGGGCACCTGCTGGAGAATGCGTGGCAGCTCACCGGGCGGATGCTCGAGGGGCCCCTGCCGCTGCTGGCGGCGCTGGCCCTGCTCGTCGCCGTGCTGGGCGTGGCCGGGTGGCGGGCCCGCTCCGAGGTTGCCCGGGTGCCGGAGCTCCTGTGGGTCGCCGCGGGCTGTGGGCTGGCGGCGTGCGCCCAGCTTCCAGTGCTGGTGGGCATATCGCACGTGCGGCTCAATGACTTCGAGCCGCGCTACCTGTCGCTCGTGCACCTGTTCGCCGTGCTGGGCCTGGCGCTCCTCCTGCTGGCGGCCATCGAGCGGTGGTGCGCTCCGGCCGTGCGGCGCTGGGGTGCGCTGGGGGTGGCCGTGAGCCTCGTGGGCGCAGCCTTGCTCCGGCCCGCGCCTCCCGCCCCCGAGGTGGTGTTCGTCCAGGCCCGCTCGGCGGCGCATGCGCTCGTGGCGGTGGCGCCGGGCGCGTTCCTGGTGGGCGATTACTGGGACGTCTACGCCCTGGCCTCGCTCCCGCCGCCCGAGGTCGCCCCTCGGCCCGTGGCTGAGGAAGGAGACTATCAGCGCACGCCCTTCCTCGTGCCCGCCCTGCGCGCGGCCTCCGAGTGGGTGTGGGTGCAGCCCGAGCCCGAGGGCCCGGCCGAGCCACCGGCCACCCGGCGCCGCGAGCACCAGGTGGAGTGGCAGCGGGACGCCGAGCCGCTGCTGCGCGTGCCCGGCTTCAGCTTCTGGCGCTATCGCTCCGCGCCGTGAGCCAGCCGCGGGCTACTTGCCGCCCTTGCGCTTGCCACCACCGGTGGCCGGCTCCTCAGCGGGAGCGGCCGACACCCGCTTCTCCGCGCTGGCCACGCGGTTGAGCAGCTGCTCCTTGTCGTCCGGAGCGAGCGCCTCGATCGCCTGCCGCAGGGTGTCGAAGTCCAGGCGCGCGATGACGACGGCATTGCCGCCCTTGATCTCCTGCACCGTGGGCACGTCCACCAGCTCGCGCATGTAGTTCTCGAACTCGACGCGCACGTCCGTCGTCTGCTGGATGCAGGTGTCCTTGGCGGCCACGATGTTCACCGCGCCCTCCCGGTACTGCAGGTCCGGGTTGCGCGTCATCGCCTCCTCGAACGTCTGGGTGCGCTTCTTCAGCGACTCGTACAGGGCGATGTAGTCCGCCAGCCGGTCCGTCTCCGGGCGGTTGACGTTGCGCGCCTTGGTCAGCTCCTCGGCGGTGTTCTCGCAGGAGAGTTTCTCCAGCTCGCCCGCCTGAGGGGTGTCCTTCACCGCCAGGTTGGCGGACTCGCGATCGAGCCGTTCCTCGGAGGAGATCTCCTTGGGCATGCAGCCTGTGGCGGACAGAAGGAACACAGC
>DASVVJ010000210.1:0-20443 GCA_036389955.1 Myxococcaceae bacterium | reverse complement strand
GACCCGCGGAATTGATGACAAGGATGCTGCCCATAGGCGAATCCTGGACGCGCGCGCGGACGGGCGTGCCCCACCGGACGGGAGGCGACGTGGCCTCGCGCTTCCACGCGCGCTGCGAGGGGAGCAGGGGCCCCGTCCCCTCCCGCATGGGCGGACCGTGTGCTGGCTCGCTTCTCGCGGGTGGGGGGTGAGGGGAACACCGCCGGCTCCTCCGAGTTCATGGCGCCTCGCGACCACCGGCACCGTGCCGGGCGAGGCCTTCTGCTGATCGTCCGGGGGCTCCCAGTCGCGTGCTGCATGCTCCTTCCTTCCACACCCGGTCGGTGCCCATCCGCGGGCGCCTTGGGGGGGCGACTGGAGACTCACTGCAGCGGGCGCTTTCAGGGAGGCCCACGAACACAACCCGTCTCAAAACTCAAAAAGTCTTTTGGACCCCGACGACCTACCCACGCAGGGCGTCACACAACTGTCCACAAACACATGGAGTTTTTCACGCATCTAACGGCCATGTAAAGGCGAGAAGTGGCGAATGTCCGCCCGACGTCACAGGTGAGGCCGGGGTTTCCTGGTTTCAGGCCTGCGCAGTCGGGGATTGCTTGCGTGATTCGGGCTTATCCAGGCGGCCACGCGGCCGGCGCACCAGGCGCAGCCCCGTCCACGTCTCGTCAATGAGGCAAATCTTGTTGTCCACCAGGCCGATGTCCAGGGCGGCGTGGCGGACGAATTCCTCAGAGAGCGAGCTCTTGATGCCCTCGCCGCTGGGCCAGCAGATCCAGATGCCGCCGGTGACCGCCATGGCGCGCGAGAGAGCGGGCAGGCGCTGCACCAGCTCGTGCGCATCCGAGGTGAAGAAGAGGATGACGTCCAGGCCGGACTGGGCGGTGATGAGGAACTCCACCCCGTCGGGCAGCGGGTTGAGCCGCTGGACGAAGCCACGCGGGGGGTTGATGACCGACACCTTGTGGCCGGCCCGGATGCCCAGCATCGCGGGGAGCGAGGCCATCGAGTACGGCGTCATGACGTGTGCTCCACGGTGAAGGTGCGGAACTCTCCAGTGGGCTCGCTGTCCGAGCGCACGACGTCCGACACGCGCGCGGTGGCAGGGCCCTGGTGGCACCAGCGGATGAAGTCTTCGAGTACGGCACTCTCGCCCTCGGCCACGGCCTCGACGGAGCCGTCGGTGCGGTTGCGCACCCAGCCGGTGAGGCCCAGGCGCGTGGCTTCCTGACGGGTGCTCTCCCGGAAGAAGACGCCCTGCACCTTGCCGCGTATCCGAAGGCTCACCCGCCGCATGCCCATGGCTTAGCTCCGAGCCTCACCCTGGAGCAGCTTCAGGAAGGCCTGTTCGTCCAGGATTCTTACCCCGAGTTCCTGGGCCTTCTTCAGCTTGCTCCCGGCGTCCTCGCCGGCCACCACGAAATCGGTCTTGCGCGAGACACTTCCCGCCACCTTGCCGCCGCGCCGCTCGATCTCTTCCTTGGCCTGCTCGCGGCTCATGCCGGTCATGCCGCCGGTGAGCACCACCGTCTTGCCCGAGAAGGGGCCGCTGGTGACGACCTGGGGAGCGGCGGGGGTGACGCCCGCGGCCAGCAGCTCGTTGATGGCGGCGCGGTTCTGCGGCTCCTGGAAGAAGGCGTAGATGACCTGGGCCATGGTGGGGCCCACGTCCTTCACGCGCGTCACCGCGTCCTGGTCCGCGGTGTAGAGCTGGCGCACGTCCGGAAAGGCCTCGGCCAGCGCCTTGGCCGTCGCCTCACCCACGTGGCGGATGCCCAGCGCGTACAGGAAGCGCCGCTGCGTGGTCTGCTTGGAGCGCTCGATGGCCTCCAGCAGGTTGTCCGCGCTCTTGTCGCCCATGCGCTCCAGGCTCAAGAGCTTCTTCTTGTCCAGCGCGTACAGGTCCGCGAACGTCTTCACCAGCCCGGCGGAGACCAGGGCCGAGGCGAGCTTGTCGCCCATGCCGTCAATGTCCATCGCCGTGCGCGAGGCGAAGTGGCGGATCTTCTCCACCAGCTGCGCGGGGCACGAGGCGCCGGTGCAGCGGATGATCGCGCCTTCCTCATCCTTCTGCGTCTTGGCACCGCACACCGGGCAGTTCTTCGGGAACTCGTAGAGCTTGGAGTCCGCTGGGCGCTTGGACAGCACCACCGAGACAATCTCGGGGATGACGTCGCCCGCGCGGCGCACGAACACGGTGTCGCCCTTGCGCACGTCCTTGCGCCGCAGCTCGTCTTCGTTGTGCAGCGTGGCGCGCGACACGGTGACGCCGCCCACCTTCACCGGCTTGAGGTGCGCCACCGGGGTGAGCGCGCCCGTGCGGCCCACCTGCACCTCGATGGACTCCACCAGCGTGGACTCCTCTTCCGGCGGGAACTTGTAGGCCACCGCCCAGCGCGGGCTCTTGGACACCTGGCCCAGCCGCAGGCGCAGGTCCTCCTCGTTCACCTTCACCACCATGCCGTCCACTTCGAACGGCAGCGCGTGCCGGCCCTTCTGCGAGGCCTCGTACTGCTTGCGCACCCCGTCCAGACCCTTGGCGGGCTCGTAGCGGTTGACTGGCAGCCCCAGCTTCTTGAGGTACTCGAGCTTCTCGATGTGCGTCTTGAACGCGGGCACGCCCTCGGTGGGCACGTACTCATATAGATAGACGGAGAGCGGGCGCGCGGCCGTCATCTTCGGATCCAGCTGGCGCAGGCTGCCGGCGGCGGCGTTGCGAGGGTTGGCGAACAGCGGCTCGCCCTCCTCCTCGCGCTTCTCGTTGAGCTTCTTGAAGTCCTCCTTGCGGATGAAGACTTCGCCGCGCACCTCGAGCGCCGGGGGCACCTTCACCCCGTCCTGGGGCAGCAGTTCCAGCGGCAGGCTGCGCACGGTGCGCAGGTTGGCCGTCACGTCCTCGCCCGTGGTGCCGTCGCCGCGCGTGGCGCCCTGGACGAACTTGCCCTTCTCGAAGCGCAGGGTGATGGCCAGCCCGTCCAGCTTGGGCTCGCAGACATAAGAGACCTCGGACACACCCGCCTGCTTGCGGATGCGCTCGTCGAAGTCGGAGAACTCCTCGTCATTGAAGACGTTGGCCAGCGAGAGCATGGGCGCCCGGTGGACGACCTTCTCGAACTTCTCGGCCGCCTCGCCGCCCACGCGCTGGGTGGGCGAGTCCGGCGTGGCCAGCGCGGGGAACTTCGCCTCCAACTCCTGCAGCTCGCGCATCAGCCGGTCGTACTGCGCGTCGCTCACCTCGGGAGAGTCGAGCACGTAATAGCGGTAGTTGTGGTGGGCCAGCTCCTGCCGGAGCTCCCGCGCACGTTTCTCAGCGGTCTTCGAATCCACGAACGGAGCCTCGCCGGGGTGGGGGATGGGCACGATGGCTTCCCCGGTCCAATGCGAGGCGAGGATGGCGATCTTGCCCGGCTCCGCGCAAGCCGGGCGTGGCACGGCGCCATCCCACCAAAGGAGTGGGGCGCGCCGAGAGGCAAGACTCCAGGGGTTGGATTGAGAAGCACTCTCCATCCGCTCCCTCGGTGAGGGTGCGGGCGCTTCATAGCATGGGAGCACCTACCCATGAAGTAGGACAAAAATCCGGACCGATGGAGGAGGGGCGCCAATCCGGGCAAAAGGGGAAGGAACCCGGGGGGGAGGGTGTTCCCCTCACCAGAGAAAGGTGCTGCTCAACGGTTTTGGGGAGCAGACAAGGCAGCGATGCCTTGACAGCCCTGGGGGGCGTCAATAACCTGCCCAGCGGTTCAAGGTGTCAGGGTTCCCCTGGTGCCGATCTTCCCAACCAACACTTCGATGCTGCCACGGTCCCACTGAGGGACTTGGGCGGTTCGACCCATGTCGCCTGGGCGGTGCTCCTCGGCACCCCGCGAAATCTCCCGACAACAGCCCGCGCTCGGCCCCCTGGGCGCCCTTCATCAACACAGCCCCCCCATCATGCGCAAAGCCCGTTCCACCAAAGAGAAGGTTGCGGACACCGAAGTCGAAGTCGAAGAGCGCCCCAAGCGCCGCAAGACGACGGCTACCGCGAAAGCCCCAGAGCCCGAGCGCCCCGCGCGCCGCCGCACCACCGCCCGGCGTGGGGAGGAAGAGGAGGCCCCCGAGGCCCCTGAGCAGGCCGCCGAGCCGCCTCGCCCCGTGCTGACGCCCATGCCCCGCCCGGTGCGGGACGAGGAGTTCCAGGAGGCCCGCGCCGTCGAGGCCGCCGAGCCCGCCGAGCCCGCTGCTCCCGCGCCCGTCGCCGAGCATGCCGAGACGCCCTCCGTCACCGAGGTGACGCGCGATGGGACGCCGATGCAGGTCATCAAGCTCAATGACCTGAAGCGGATGAAGATCACCGAGCTGGCGAAGATGGCCCACGACTTCCACATCGAGGGCTACCAGGGTCTGAAGAAGCAGGACCTCATCTTCGCGCTGCTGTCGGGCATCGCCGACAAGCGCTTCGAGGTGCACGCCGAGGGCGTGCTGGAGCTGCTCAGCGACGGCTTCGGCTTCCTGCGCAGCGCCGACAGCGACTACCAGCCCAGCCCGGACGACATTTATGTGTCTCCGTCGCAGGTGCGCCGCTTCAACCTGCGGCCGGGCGACACGGTGACCGGCCCCATTCGCCAGCCGCGCGAGGGCGAGCGCTTCTTCGCGCTGCAGAAGGTGGACCGGGTCAACTTCGTGGACCCGCTGTCCGAGGCGGCACGCGAGCGCATCCTCTTCGACAACCTCACGCCGCTCTACCCCACGCGCAAGCTGAAGCTCGAGCACGATGGGCCGGAGATGACCACGCGCATCATCGACATGTTCTGCCCCATCGGTCTGGGCCAGCGCTGTCTGATCGTCGCGCCTCCGAAGGCCGGTAAGACGGTGCTCTTGCAGAACATCGCGCACGCGATCGCCAAGAACCACCCGGACGTGTACCTCATGGTGCTGCTGGTGGATGAGCGCCCCGAGGAAGTCACCGACATGGAGCGCAGCGTGCGCGGCGAGGTGGTGTCCTCCACCTTCGACGAGCCGGCCACGCGCCACGTGCAGGTGGCCGAGATGGTCATCGACAAGGCCAAGCGCCTGGTCGAGCAGAAGTACGACGTGTGCATCCTGCTGGACTCCATCACCCGTCTGGCGCGCGCCTACAACACGGTGGTGCCCGCCTCCGGCAAGATTCTGTCCGGCGGTGTGGACGCCAACGCGCTGCACAAGCCCAAGCGCTTCTTCGGCGCCGCGCGCAACATCGAGGAGGGTGGCAGCCTCACCATCATCGGCACCGCGCTGGTGGACACCGGCAGCCGCATGGACGAAGTCATTTTCGAAGAGTTCAAGGGCACCGGTAACTCGGAAATCGTCCTGGACCGCAAGCTCTTCGAGAAGCGCATCTTCCCGTGCCTGGATGTGAACAAGTCCGGCACGCGTAAGGAAGAGCTGCTCTTGCCCCAGACGGACCTCATCCGCATCACTGCGCTGCGGCAGGTGCTGCACCCGTTCACGCCGATCGACGCGATGGAGTTCGTGCTCAAGCACATGCGCCCCACCGCGTCCAACGCCGAGTTCCTGGGTTCGATGAACCGTTAATCAGGAGGTTTCCCATGCGCCGTTCCCGCTTCGTACGACTGGCTGTGCTGGCCGCGGGAGCGGCGCTGGGTTTACTGGCGGGGTGTGAGCCGATCGATCCGATCGACGACATCCCCGTCGGGTTGTCGGACGCGATCTGCTACCGGAACAGCGACTGCGTGGCCAACGCGTGCTGTGGCGTGGGCACCAACCCCACGCACCGCTCCGAGGGCCCTGATTGCAGTGCCGTGAACTGTACCGATAGCTGCCCGGCCAACAGCATCGACTGCGGGCGGTGCATTCCGGTGTGCCGGGACTCGCGCTGCGAAGCCGCCTGCCAGTGAGGCGGCTCAGGGCGCGGGTGGTGCCACGGCCCTGGCCTGAGTCGGCTGCGCCTTGAGGCGGGCGTAGTCGAAGCACGCCACGAAGATGGCGGCGATGGGCACGGCGAACAGCGCGCCCACCAGCCCGAAGAAGCGCTCACCGGCAATCAGGCTGAAGGCCACGATGACCGGGTGGATGCGCGCCGCCGAGCCCATGATCTTCGGGTTGAGGAAGTAGGCCTCCAGCGCGTGGATGCCGATGATCCACAGCAGGATGGCCAGCGCCTTCTGGAAGCCGTCCGCCAGCGCGATGATGACGATGGGCACCGAGCTGAGGATGCTGCCGAAGATGGGGATGAGGCTGAGCACCGTGGCGATGGTGGCCAGCAGGAAGGCGAACTTCACCCCGAAGATGAGCAGGCCAATGCCGGTGAGGATGCCGTTGACCACGCAGATGGTCACCTGGCCACGGACCACGCCGGACAGCGAGCGGTCCAGGCGGTCGGCGAGGATGCGCGCGTCGTCGGCGTACTCGGGCGGAACGAGGGTGCCCACGTAGTGGCGGATGGCCTGCGCGTCGATGGAGAAGAACGCGCCCACCATCAGGATGAAGAACAGCATGAAGATGCTGGCCACCACGCCGCCGATGATGTTGCGCGAGACGGCGACGATGTTGCCCAGGTTTTCCCGGGCCAGCACGGTCAGGCGCGCCACGCTGTCCTCGAGCAGCTGCCCCAGATCCACCGCGAAGCTGAAGTGTGTGCCGCTGGGGTCCGCCCCCGTCACGGCCCTGTCGGACAGGGCAATGGGGATGCCGTAGCCACCGAGCCACGCTTCCGCGCGCTGCGCCAGCGACTGGAGGTACTCCGGGGTGAGCGAGTTGGCGAAGGCCAGTCCGTCACGGCTGATGCGCGCGATCTCCCGGTAGAGCTGCGGCACCATGGCGATGAAGAACAGGTACACCAGCACGAAGAAGAGGGCGTAGATGAGCAGGATGGCCACCCAGCGGGGGACCGGGCGGCCGCGTACCTGCACGCGGGTAATCCGCGCCACCAGCGGCTGGACGAGGTAAGCGATGAGGGCCGCTCCCGCGAAGGGCATCACCACCGAGCGGAAGGTGATGAGCACCACCGCGATGGCGAGCCACAGGCACGCGAGGATGACGAGCCGCTTGCGGCGCTCCGCTGGGGCCAGGGCATCGTGGGGCTGCAACATGGGCGCGCCTTATCGTGAGGAGCCTCCCCCTCACAAGGGGAAGGCGGACGGCCAGGACTTACGCCGGGCGGAGTCAAGAACACAACACCGTCAGTGAATCCCCTCCCCAGGAATCCCGTGTCCGTTTCTGGTAGAGCCAACGGCTCGCCATGAGAGCACCATGACCATCAGCCTGGATGAGTGGGAACGCAGAAAGCGGTTCGTCGGCTTCGGTGATGAGGACGAGCTCGTGCTGAGCGAGCTGCACCTCGTGGCGAAGACGTACGCGGACCAGGTGATGGATGAGCTGTACGCGCGTTGGCTGCAGTTCGACGAGTTGCGCGAGTTCTTCAGCGAGCCGGGAATGCTCTCGCGCGTCAAGCAGATGCAGCGGCGCTACTTCATCCGGCTGACGAGCGGGAACTATGGCCTGGAGTACCTGGAGGACCGGCTGAGCATCGGCCGGGTCCACCGGCGCGTGGGCCTGTCTCCGCGCTGGTACATGGGCGCGTACTCCATCTACATGCAGATCGTCTTCCCGCGGGTGCTGGCGGCCTTCGAGTACGACCGCAAGAAGCGCGAGCAGGCCATGTCCGCCCTGCTCAAGCTCATCTCCCTGGACCAGGAGCTCGCGCTGCTCGTCTACTTCGGCGACGAGGGGCAAGCGGTTGGGACGACCGGGGCCGTGGAGCCCATGAAGCGGTGAGACTCAGAGGATGAGGCCCGAGGGCGGTGGCTGCACCAGACGCAGCTTGCTCTCCACCTTGTCGAGGATCTTCTGCATGATCGGCCGCGACACCCGGCCCTCGGTGGCTTCGCCCAGCCCCAGCATCTGCTCCACCAGCCAGCGGTTGAGGAACAGCAGCGTCAGCCGGTCCGTCGGCGCCAGCCCCCGCTCCAGGTAGCGCTTGTTGCGCATGTAGTCGTCGTAGGCGTCGAACTCACGCGCCAGTTCCCAGCGCGACAGCCGCAGCGCCTCGTCGTAGACCGTGGGCGCGGGGCGCGGCGGAGGCTCCATGAAGAGGGGCGCGAACGTGCCTCCAATGTCCAGGTCGATCTCCTGCACCGGAGGCGGCCACTTCGCCAGATCCTTGGCCAGCAGCTTCGCCACCTCCTCCTGGAGGTGGTCCAGGATGGGGATGGGCTTGGTCTCGAAGAGGTAGTCCCAGCGCGAGGGCATCGGCTCACCCTAACTCAGCGTCCACCGTCGGTGGGGGTTCCCGCGTCCGGCACGCCGCCGTCGCTCCCGCCGCCTCCGCCGCGGCAGCACGCCGCCTCGGGGAAGTACAGGGCCGACTGGCCACAGGGAGCGCGGATGAGGCGGTTGTAGCCGCTGCAGCCCACCACGACGCTGGTGCCCTCGCACACGGGCGGCCCCGCGGTCGCTGGATCGCATGAGGCGCTGCCCTCCTGCACGCACAGCGCGCGGGAGCGGAAGAAGCGCTGCGCGCCGACGTCCCCTGGGACGATCTCGCACGTGGCGCCCCCGCCACAGTCCAGGGTGTGCGGCCCGGTGGAGCAGGGGCCCACCGTGCAGGAGGGCTCGCAGTTGATGGCGCGGTTCTCCTCGCACAGCGGGGCCTCGGCGCACAGGTCGCGCTCGGAACAGCCAAGCAGCAGCAGCAGGGGAGTCATGAATAGGGCGCGATACACAGAGCCTCCGGTCAGTTGAAGCGTTCCAGGAAGTTCACCAGGATCTGCCTGCCTGCCGGCGTGGGCGCCAGGCCCGCGAGCAGCCGGGGCACCCGCTCTCCCGGAGGCTGACCGCGCGAGGTGGCCTCGAGCTCCAGGCGCTCCGCGCGGGCCTGAATGAGCGCTCGCATCGCGTCCGGCTGCACCTCGGGGTGGAACTGCACACCCCGTGCGTTCGGGCGGAAGGCCAGCGCCTGCACCGCCGTGTTGCCGTTGCCCGCGAGCACCTGCGCCCCCGGCGGCGGCTCGGGCACCAGGTCCTCGTGGGTGGCCTGCACGGCGATGCGCTCGGGCAGCCCCTGGAAGAGGGCGTCGGCCTGGCCCTCGGGGGTGAGCCGCACCTCCACCGTGCCGATCTCCCGGCCCTGGGGATTGCGCTCCACCCGGCCGCCGTAGGCGTACGCCAGGAGCTGGTGGCCGAAGCACACCCCCAACACGGGCGTGCCATGGGCCTCCGCGTTCACCATGAACTCCGCGGCGCGTTCCATCCACGGCTCCAGTCGGGTCACCGACAGTGGCGAGCCCGTCATCATCACCGCGTCATAGCCCGCCGCGCTCGCCGGAAGCTGCGCCCCCTGGTGCACCGCCAGCACGTCGAATCGATAACCGGACAGTCCGACCGTCTGTAGAAACCACCGGTCGTAGTCGCCCACCGAGAGGCGAACCGAGGCCGCGGCCTCTCCTGCTTTCAGCAACAGAACGTTCTTCACCGCACCTCTCCCCGGTTCAGGTTGCCTCCCCAGGGGGGCATCCCTACCGTTTTTCGCCTCTTCAAGGAGTCTTCATGTCCGACGCTCGCTCGCTCAAGCCCCAACTCCCCGCGCCCAAGCTGCTCATCGATGGCCAGCTTGTGGACCCCGTGGAGTCCGGGACCCTGCCGGTGATGAACCCCGCGACAGGGGAGAAGATCTGCGATGTGCCCTCCGCCACCGGCGCGGATGTGGACAAGGCGGTGAAGGCGGCCCGGCGCGCCTTCGAGTCCGGGCCGTGGGGCAAGATGGACGCCAGCGAGCGCGGCAAGCTCATCCGCAAGCTCTCGGACCTGCTGTGGGAGCGCCGCGAGGAGTTCGCCCTCGTCGAGTCGATGAACAACGGAAAGACGTTCCGGGACGCCATCCGCGGGGATGTGGCGCCAGGCGCCGCCACGCTGTCCTACTTCGCGGACTGGGCCAACAAGATCACCGGCGAGGTGCTGCCGGTGAACGGCCCCTTCCTCACCTACTGCCTCAAAGAGCCGGTGGGCGTGGTGGGCGCCATCGTCCCGTGGAACTACCCCACCTGCCTGCTGTGCTGGAAGCTGGGGCCCGCGCTGGCCGCTGGCTGCACCGTGGTGGTGAAGCCCTCGGAGCTCACCCCGCTCACCGCGATGAAGCTGGGGGCGCTCGCCCTGGAGGCCGGCTTCCCGCCGGGCGTCATCAACGTGGTGACGGGCTACGGTGACCCGGCCGGCGAGGCGCTCGCGCGGCACGGGGACGTGGACAAGATCTCCTTCACCGGCTCGGGGCGCACCGCGCGCCGGCTGCTGCAGGCCTCGGCCACCAGCAACCTGAAGAAGCTGACGCTGGAGCTGGGCGGCAAGAGTCCGCAGATCATCCTCCCGGATGCCGACTTCACCACCGCCGTCGAGGCGTGCTTCTGGGGCATCTTCGGCAACAAGGGAGAGATCTGCAACGCGGGCAGCCGCGTGCTCGTCCACGAGAAGGCGTACGACGAGTTCATGGGCCTGCTCACCGAGCGCGCGAAGAAGATGCGCGTGGGAGACCCGCTCGATTCGGCCACGGAGATGGGTTCTCAGATCAGCGCCCGCCAGCTCGAGACGATCCTCGGCTACGTGGACAGCGGCAAGAAGCAGGGCGCCAAGCTGCTCGTCGGTGGAGCACGCGACACGGAGGGCGCCAAGGCCAAGGGACTGTTCATGCAGCCCACCATCTTCGGAGACGTGCAGCCGGAGATGAAGATCGCCCAGGAGGAGATCTTTGGGCCGGTCTTGAGCTGCATCCGCTTCCGCGACGAGAGCCACGCGCTGGACATCGCCAACGGCACGCCCTACGGCCTGGCAGCGTCCATCTGGACGCGAGATGTGGCCAAGGCGCACGCCATGGCGCGCAAGGTGAAGAGCGGCGTGGTGTGGATCAACTGCTTCAACGAGTTCGACGATGCGGCGCCGTTTGGTGGCTACAAGGAATCGGGCTGGGGCCGGGACCTTTCGCATCACGCCCTGGAGGGTTACCTCCAGTACAAGGCCGTGTGGACGAAGCTGCCAACGGGCCTGTGATTCCTCTTACTTCATAAGGACGCACACTCATGGCAATCCGTCCCAAGGCGAAGGTGATCTCCCATCCGGTCATGGCGCGGCGAGCCCGCGCCAAGGACAAGCACGACAACGTGCGGCAGCTCACGCGCGAGCCCGGGGGAGTGGACTTCCTGCGCAAGTGGTTCGAGGAGAAGGGCGTCCGCAAGGTGAAGCTGGGCGCGGTGGACGTCGACGGGGTGTGGCGAGGCAAGTACATCTCGCTGGACAAGTTCTTCTCCGCGGCCAAGGGCGGGATGGGCTTCTGTGACGTCGTCTTCGGGTGGGACCTGTCCGACGAGCTACTGGACAACACCAAGGTGACGGGCTGGCACACCGGCTACCCGGACGCGAACGCGCGGATCGACGTGTCCACCGGCCGCATCATCCCGTGGGAGCCGGACACGGCGGCGTTCCTGCTGGACTTCGTCAACGCGGACGGCACGCCGCTGGAGGCCAGCCCGCGCCAGCTCTTGCAGAAGATCGGCCGGCGCGCGCGGGACATGGGTTACCTGCCGAAGTTCGGCTCCGAGTACGAGTTCTTCATCTTCAAGGAGACGCCGCAGTCACTCAGGGAGAAGGGCTTCCAGGACCTCACCCCGCTCACGCCGGGCATGTTCGGCTACTCGTGGCTGCGCACCTCGCTCAACTCGCCGCTGGTGCACGCCATCATCGATGGGTGCAACGCGTTCGGGATCGACATCGAGGGCTTCCACACCGAGACGGGCCCGGGCGTGTTCGAGGCCGCCATCCGGTATGACGACCTGGAGAAGGCCGCGGACAAGGGGGTGCTCTTCAAGACGGTGGTGAAGGAGATCTGCGCGCGCCACGGGCTGACGGCGTGCTTCATGGCGAAGGTGAACGCGAAGCTGCCGGGGTGCTCGGGGCACGTGCACCAGTCGCTGTGGAGCCTCAAGGGCGAGCGCAACACCTTCCATGATGAGGACTCGCCGGATGGCATGAGCCAGACGATGCGCCACTACATCGGCGGGCAGGTGGCGCTGATGCCGGAGTTCACCGCGCTCTACTGGCCCACGGTGAACAGCTACAAGCGCAGCGTGGAGAACACGTGGGCGCCCACCACGGCGACGTGGGGCCGGGAGAACCGCACCACGGCCATCCGCGTCATCGGCGACAGCCCCAAGTCCATGCGGCTGGAGTACCGCCAGCTCGCCGCGGACATGAACGCCTATATCGGTATGGCCGCCAGCCTGGCGGCGGGCCTGTGGGGCATCGAGAACGAGATCGAGCCCCCGCCGGTGTGCTCGGGCAACGGCTACGAGGGCAGCGCCGAGCCGCTGCCGCGCAACCTCAAGGAAGCGGTGACGCTGCTGGAGCGCTCCGAGCGGGCGCGCGAGCTGCTGGGCGAGGAGTTCGTGGACCACTACGTGCGCACGCGCAAGTGGGAGGTGCGGCAGTACGAGCGCGCCGTCACGAGCTGGGAGCTCGAGCGCTACATGGAACTCATCTGAACCGAAAGACCGGGTCCACTACGATGCAACCAATCGATATGCCGAGCGATGTACGCGTCACCGAGATGTCCTGGCCCACGAAGATCGTCTTCGGGGTAGGGGCGCTCAAGCGTCTGCCGGCGCAGGTAGAGCGGCTGAAGATGAAGCGCCCGCTGGTGGTAACGGACGCGGGCGTGGTGAAGGCGGGGCTCGCTCAGCGTGTCTATGACGCGCTCAAGGGCGCGGGTGTGGAGTACGCGGTGTTCGATCGCGTGGAGCCCAACCCCACGGAGAAGGATGTGTTCGCCGGGTTGGAGGCCTACCGGCGTCACGGCTGTGACGGCATCGTGGCCGTGGGCGGCGGCAGCCCGCTGGACGCGGCCAAGCTGGTGCAGTTGCTCACCACGCACGAGCCGCCGCTGTCGCGCTACGACGACGCCAAGGGCGGAGACCAGTACGTGCGCGACAACCTGCCGCCGCTCATCGCCATTCCCACCACGGCGGGCACGGGCTCGGAGGTGAGCCGCTCGGGCGTGGCAACGCTGGCGGACACCGGTCGCAAGACGGTCATCTTCAGCCCGTTCCTGATGCCCAGGGCGGCCATCTGTGATCCGGAGCTGACGCTGGGCCTGCCGCCGGGGCCCACCGCGGCCACTGGCATGGACGCCTTCACGCACTGCCTGGAGGCATACCTCTCCAACGGCTTCCACCCGCTGGCGGACGCGGTGGCCATTGACGGCATCGCCCGGGTAGGGCGCTCGCTCGTCACCGCGGTGAAAGAGGGCAGCAACATCGTGGCCCGCGCGGACATGATGGTGGCGGCGATGCAGGGCGCCATGGCCTTCCAGAAGGGCCTGGGCGCCTGCCACGCGCTGGCGCACGCGCTGACGCCCATCTCCAACGTCCACCACGGCCTGGCCAATGCCATCGTCCTGCCGGTGGTGATGGAGTTCAACCGGCCCATGTGCACCGGGCGGCTGGCGCGCGTGGCGGTGGCCATGGGCGAGTTCGCCAACATGCGCGAGGACGTGCTCGCCGGCCACGCCATCGAGCGGGTGCGCAAGCTCAACGCGGCCATCGGCATTCCGGCGCGGCTGAGGGACGTGGGTGTGCAGGAGAAGGACCTGGAGCGTATTGCCGCCAAGGCCTTCGAGGACGCCTCGCACCTGAGCAACCCGCGCAAGTGCACCGAGGCGGATCTGCTCGCCATGACTCGCGAAGCGTTCTAGGCCTTCTGCCTCAATCGAACCTGCCACAGCGGGGGGCCGGTCAGAAGCGCCTCAACCTGACAGGTTTTGCTTTTATTTCTGTTTTTACGTGTTGTTCTGTTTTCCACGTTGAGTGAAGATGATCACCAGGGGGGGCACTTCAAGCGCCTGCGCCCTGGTGTCGTCGTTCAGCGAGGGAAAACATCCTGATTCGAAGAAGGGTGAAGCGTTCAAGAGGCTGGTGCTGAAGTGCTGGAGCGATCCGGGCTTCAAGGCCAGGCTGCACAGCGATCCGATGCCGCTGCTGAAGGAGTACGGCATCGAGATCCCTGCGGGCGTGAAAGTGAAGATCGTGGAGAACGAGCCGGGGACCATGGCGCTGGTGCTGCCGGCCGCTCCCACGGGCCCCTCCAGGGCGCAGGATGAGGGCGGTTACACCATCATGTGCAGCGTCTGCCACTCGCGTGACAGCTGCCTGACGCACCACGGCTAGACTTCCAGCGGTCCCATCGGCGCGGGAGGGGTAACCCCCCGCGCCGCTCTGGGCGCCTATTGCGGCGGGGCGTAGACGAGCTGCAGCGGCAGGCCGTTCTGGTTGAAGGGGTTGTAGCTGTTGAGGGGGGCGGACCAGCCGCAGCCGCCGGAGGCCGACAAGGAGACCGCCCGGTTCGCTTCACTGTAGACATGATTGCCAGCGGTGGACATGCCGCCCAGCGTGAACTGGCCGGAGGCCACGGCGAACGGCGTGCCGCGCAGGTCCACGTTGCCCATGCCCCAGTTGTCGCAGCCCATCGCCACGGCGTAGGGCATGGACGTCACCAGCTCTCCGCCATGGCTCACCGTGCCGCCGTTGGAGCTGGAGAACGTCTGGTCCGCGGTGTCCACCCGCAGGGTGACGGGGTCGATGCGCAGCCGGGTATAGGTGGTGCGCACGGAGCTACCGCCGGAGTGTACGCCCGCCGTGTACTGGGAGTAGTTGACGGAGGTGCCCGTCTGGACCAGGCGGAGGTACTCCGCGGGCGTGCCGGCCATGTTCTGGCACCAGGCGCTCCAGGGCTTCTGCGGGTCCCCTGCGATGTGCAACGTGTAGTCGCCGTCCAGCGCCTCCGGGTTGGCCGCTTTGATGTCCTGGCACGTCGCGGGACGAGGGCCGCTGTAATAGAGCTGGAGCGGCGCGCCGCTCTGGTTGAAGGGATTGAAGCTGCCCACGGGGCCGTTCCAGCCGCAGGAGCCGCCTCCCTGCAGGCTGTACACCTGGTTGGCCTCCCTGGGATCGGTGCTGCCCACGGGGCGCCAGCCCCCGAGAACCAGCTGGCTGGGTGCCACGGCGAACGGCGTGCCCCGCAGATCGATGTTGGCCGGGGCCCGCGTGCCGTTGCAGCTCATCGCCACGCCAAAGGGCATGGACGTCACCCGCGTGGAGCCATGTGACAGGGCGCCGGTGGAGGTAGAGAACCTCTGGTCTCCCGTGAGCACCTGGAGCGTGACGGGATCGACGCGCAGCCGGGTATAGGTGGTCCGCACATTGGTACCCGGGGCGGAGGAGCCTCCAGCGGTGTACTGGGCGAAGTTGGTGTCGGCGCCAGTCCGCGTCAGGGTGAGGTACTCGGAGGGCGTGCCGGCCATGTTCTGGCACCACGCGGTCCAGGGCGAGTCGGCCTGCCCCCGCACGTACAGCGTGAACTCGCCATCCACCGCCTGGGGATCGGCGGCCTTGATGTCCTGGCACTTCGAGGGCAGCGCGGAGAGCGGCTGGGACGCCACCTGCGTGGGTGAATCGGCCCACGGCTGAGGCTCTTCACCGGCACCGCAGCCGGTGGCGAGCGCGGCGAGGCTCAACACCCACATAGGCATGGCCGGGGAACGGCGGGAGAAGGGAAGAAGCGAGGGGAAACCACACGGACGCTGCAGAGTGCTCATGGGGGGCTCCTGGGATGTGGTGGTCCCAGAGACGGGAGCCCGATGGAAAAATTCAAGGCAGTCGAATTCGCGGAAAGCTCACCGCTTCTCGAGGCTCGCGCCGTGCGCGGCGAGCTGAGCCTTCAGGTGCGCTACCAACTTCTTGGCGAGCGGTTTGTCCTTCAGCCGGACATAGAGCTGAGGATGTTCCTCGACGTCTTCGACGAGCCAGTTGCCCGTCCCCAAGGCGAGTTCTTCTCTGTCGCGGACGATGTACTTCGAGTGGGAGAACTTGCTCCCATCGCTGAAGTGGAGATCTTCCAGGCCCGCCGCACGAAGCCTCGAGACCGTCGCCCGGTTCCCGCGGATGTAGGGCATCGCGAAGCTGAAGTGCTGATGGATGAAGCCCGTGATCTTCACCCCCCGCTCGTGGGCCGCGATCAGCGCCCGCTCGATCTCCCGATGAGCGAAGAAGTAGATCGAGAACTCGATTCGTTTTTGGGCCCGCGCGATCAGCTCGAGGATCGCGGCTTTGAACTCGGCGTCGGCCAGGAGCGGTCCCCCCAGCTCGAGGCCGCCGTGGCCGCCTCCGTTCCAGAGATGCTCGAAGTAGCGCGTGAACTGCGCGGCGACCTTGCGGTTGTCGATCAACAGGTTCGCCTCGTCGTTCTTCACCATCGACTGATTCGTGAAGTTCGTCGAGCCGAAGAACACGTATCGCCCGTCGACGCTGAACCCCTTCGCATGCGTGGAGCCGTAGACCACTTCGACGCCGGCGCTCTCGAGGAAGTCCGCGGTCACCCGGTTGCGGTCCGCCGTCTCGCGCACGCCCTCGATGTACAACCGCACGCGCAGTGAGTCGCCTCGCTTTTCCTTCAACTCCTTGAGCCTGGCCGCGAGCTTGTAGGGAGCGCCATCGAAGCTCAGACGGCCCGAGACACTGCCGATGCCCCAGGAGAACGCCAGGATGTCGATGGACCGGCGGGCCTTCGCGACGAGCGCCAGCGCTGCTTCGAGATAGTTCTCGTTGGTCACGAGTCGAAGGGAGGTCTCGGCTTGTCGCGGCATATCGGCCCTCACGCTAGCCCGACCCGAGGGGCAGCGGTGGTGACTGAAGGGCTTGTGGTCAGGAGTGGCGGCGAGCAGACTCATTCCATGCCCAAAGTGACTCAGGGCCGTCATGCTGCGAACGCGGTGGGGCGGCCCACGCCTCGGGGCTTTCGCTCCTTGCTCATCCCCGTCGATCTGTCGGCGGCGATGGAACCGGTCCTGGCACGAGCGGCGTTGCTCCCTCTAGCCAGAAAAGCCCGGCTCACCCTCTTGCACGTTGTTCCGAATCTCCTCTCACGGGAAGCCAGGCGCCGGGCGGAGAGCGATGCGGAGCAGGCTCTCGAACTCGCGGTGAGCAGGCTGGTGCCCAGACTTCCAGCGGGCGTCCGGGTCGTTCCGCGCGTCACGGTGGGCGCCCCGGCAGCAGAGATCGCCAGGCTCGCGCGTTTGCGCAAGGCGGAGCTGATCGTAATGGGCCGCGGGGGAGGCAGCACGATTCGCGACCTCTTCCTGGGCTCGACCGCCGAGCGCGTCATCCGCGCGGGCCAATTGCCTGTGCTGGTGGTTCGCCTCCGGCCGCACGGGGCCTATCAACGCCCCTTGCTCGCCCTGGACATGGACGAGGCTGCTCCGGATGTGCTTCCCCTTGCCCTGCGGGTGCTGCCGTCTCCCCGCCCGCTGGCTGGGCTGGTCCACGCCTACGATGTTCCCTATCACGGCCTCATTTATCCGAGCCTCGCACCGGAACAGGACCAGGAGCACCGCCACCATTACCAGCACAAGGCACTTCACGATCTGACGCGACTGGTCGCCACCGCGCTGGCAGAGGAGAAGGCCGCGCCCGACGAGTTCTCCTGGAAGGCGCACCTCCACCACGGTTCGCCCAGGACGGTCATCCCGAAGGTGGTGGCGAAGACCCGGGCGGATCTCCTGGTCCTCGGAACGCGTGGCCATACGGGCGCCGCGCACGTGCTGCTCGGGACTGTGGCAGGAGACGTTCTCCGAGAGGTGCCGTGCGACGTCCTGGTGGTTCCTCCCGCCCCAGGCCGGCGTGGGCATACAGCGGCCGCAGGGGAATGAGCTCCGAGCGGCCCTTGCACCTGCCTTCGGTGAGCGAGTGCCCATTCAGACCCTGGGGAAGCACTCTGAGCCGTCAGCCATCCTGCAGGCCCCGGGGAGCTGCTTGGACGCGAGGCAACTGGCTCAGTAGAAGAGCTGCGTCTGCAGGCGGAACTGATTCCTCTCCGCCTGGGCCTCCTGGCCGAAGAGGCGGAAGTAGTCTGCCTGGAGCTTCAGCGAGTGCTCGGCGAAGTAATAGCTCACCGCCCCTCCCAGCTCGCGCTGGAGCTGAAACCGGGCCTCTGGCGCATTCCTGCGCGAGGGCCGGATTTCTCCGAAGCGGCCAGCGAGCTCCAGCGGGAACGGCAACACGTAGCCCGCTTGCACGAAGTAGCCCTGTCCTGATCGGCTGAAGTCCGTCACCGGACGGCCCGGTGTGGGCTCGGACGTGAGCTGGGTCTCATCGGCTCTCCGGTGGAAGAACTCCGAGAGCACGGACAGCCCCCTCCACTTGAAGTGGAGATCCGCTCCGAGATGCCGGAAGCCGAAGTTGCCCGCCGTATAGACGCCTCCGTGGGTGCTGCGCGTCCGGTTCGAGGCCAGGTTGTAGGCACTGCTCAGGCCCAGGGCCAGCCGCGGCTGAGCGCCGCGCGAGAAGTCGGCCTCGGCCAGATGGTCGAACGGCCCGAAGGGATTGACCTGGATGCGGAGGAACGGGAGCGCGGCGTCCGGGCCTCCCGCGCGGTTGCGGCCCCGCCCGCCGAAGACACCTGCCTGGTACATCAGCCGGCCGCCCAGCCCCAGGAAATCCTCTGACATCAGGTACACGCCCACGTCGCGATCGAGGTTGAACTCGCCCGTCACGATGGAGCGATCGACGAACTGGAGCGCCGACGAGGAGACGACGCGCTGCTGGCCATAGGGGACCTTCATCTGGCCGAAGCGCACGCCGAGATCCCGGTAGGGCTGCCAGGTGATGTACGCGTCGCGCAACGGGACCAGCAGGTCTGGCTCCATGTCCCGTGTGGCCAGGCCCACCTGGATGTAATAGCGGAGTTCCGGCCTGAACGCGTGGCCCGCGAACACGAGCCGGAACCGGCGGATCTGACTCTCGGTGGTCAGGACATCCTGCGCCCCCGCGGCGGCAGCGGGGCCCGTGGGGCTCGAGAGCGCGATCTGGTACTGGGTGCGCGCACGAAACTGGAGCGAGAACCCGTCACCCGCGCGAAAGGTGATTCCCTTCCCTGGCTCGGCATGCACCGCGATGCCGCTCGCCGGGCGCTCCGCAGACGGAGCGCTCTCGGCAGGCGGCGCTTTCGCCTCGGCCGCCTGGCCCTGTGCCTGGGCGTTCGCGCTGGCCAGCACCGCCCAGAGGGCCACGGCCCACGAGCCTCGGAATGGGACACTGCGTGGAAGATGGTTCAGAGCGTGCATGAGGACCTGATGGAACATGGCGAGGTAGCCGCCGCGCCGTCATGGCTGCGTATTCCGGCGAACCCGTTCCGGAGCACGCAATTGCCATATTTTGGCGGGGGCTCCATCGCTCTGAGCAGGCCACGGCCCTCGTCGTGTCACCTCACGGACACAAGGGGGCAGGTGGCCCGAGGTCTGGGTGCTCCACCTAACGCGTCCGGGCCTCGAAGAGCGCCTGAGTCCGAAATGGAGAAGCCCGCAGTCGCTGGGGCGCGGGCTGCGGGCTTCTGGAACGAGCTTCGCGGCGCGGGCTGGTGGCCCTGGCATGCGCCCTGTCCCCCTGGGAGAGCAGCGCCCGGGGGAGAGGGGATTGAGACGGACTACCGGGCGATGAAGAGCGCCAGGCCGCGGCCGCACACGCCGTAGGTGGCGCCCTGGCCGCCGATGAGGGTCTCCGTGCCCGGCGTGGCCACCTGGTTGGGGCCCTCGGCCCAGTTGCAGGTGTCCGTCACCCGGTACCACTGCCGGCTGTTGCCTGCCCAGGGCAAGGTGAAGGTCACGCTGCCACTCCAGCCGTTGTAGGCCACATAAGTGGCCTGGGTGGTGTCACCCAACTCGGTGCCGTCAATGCGCCAGGCAATGGCGTGCTCGTTGCTGTTGCTCCAGTAGGTGCTGGAGGGCGTCTGCCCATTGGCCATGAACCAGGAGTGCTGCGGCATGCCGTCCGCGTCATTGTCCGCGGTGCTGTAGAAGTTGAGCGGGCGCAGCGAGGGGTGGTTGTTGCGGAAGGCCATCAGCCGCTGCGAGAAGGTGCGGAAGTTCTGCTGGTCCGTGGTGAAGGTCCAGCTCAGCCAGTTGGCGCTGGAGTCCAGGTTGTAGGGGTTGTTGTTGCAGCGGATGTCGCGCAGGTACTCGTCGCCGCCGTTGAACATGGGCACGCCGGCGCTGAGCATCATGAACGCAAACCCGTTGCGCGAGGCCTTGCGCTGGTCCGCGGCGATGGCGCCCTGGTCCCAGCTCTTGTTGTCATCCGACCCGCCGTCCGAGGGGCCGAAGGGCCACGCCTGGAGGTTGTTCTTGCTGTTGCACGAGTACAGGTCCTTCAGCGTCAAGCCGTCATGGGCGACCAGGAAGTTGATGGAGTTCTGCGGCCGGCGCCCGTCATCCCCGTACAGGTCCGAGGAGCCCGCGAAGCGGCTGGCGAGCTGGCTGGGGGTGATGGTGGCCACGCCGAGCTGGTTCTGGTCCCGGCGCAGGTCGTCGCGGTAGATGCCATTCCACTCGGCCCAGCCGGCGGGGAAGTTGCCCACCTGGTAGGAGTTGCCGCCAATGGCCCAG
>DASVVJ010000209.1:0-28275 GCA_036389955.1 Myxococcaceae bacterium | reverse complement strand
CGATCCGGTCTCTAAGAGGTTCCGTGAGCTTCGTGGCGCCCCCCGGATGCTTGGAGGAACGGACCCATAACTCGATGTGCCCACCGTATTGCCGGACGTAATCCAACATGGCCTCGAGGTTGCCGCCGAGTGACAGGTTCTTGCGCCCCTTCACCTCGACGAAACGGTAGGGCTGGCCCCAGACCAGTTCCCCTGGAGTGGCGCTGCCTGGCACCGAGTCTGGGATAAAGCCCCGCGCCTCACTGCCGGGCGGCGGCATCATCATCGCCGTGTTCTTCTCCTGCCCGCGGGCCTTGAGCACCGACTGCTCGAACTCGCCTCCCGCCTCCTTGTTCTTGAGGATGAGCTCGTACTTCTTGCGCCAGTCCTCCTCGATGGCGTAGCGGAAGCTGGGGTACTTGCCGGGGTGACGGAACTGGTAGTCCACCCAGGCGGCGGCCATGTGCTCGGCGCTGCCCGGCTCCAGGCGCACGCCCGCCTCGCCCAGCCGTGAGCCCACCAGAGGCACTTTCCTCCCACTGCGCAGTGCGTTGGCCGCGGCCAGCAGCGGTTCTTCCAACTGCGCCGCCAGCCGCTTGAGGAGGGCGATCTCCTCCTCGGTGAGTCTCCTGCCACGAGCCGCCTGACGCACCATCTCTTCCACGTGCGTAGCGTCTGCAGGGCTCAGGTGGCGGGCTACCCGCTGCAGCACCTGCACTTCCTCCACGCTGCGGCCGGTCAGCAGTGCCGCCCGCTCCGCCAGCTCGCCTCCGCTGGACAGTGCTCTGCCCGGAACGAAGGGCACCAGCGAGCCCACCGCGCACAGCAGCCGCTCGTTGTCGTCCAGCGCCCGGCCGGTAATGCTGTAGCCCGTGAGCAGGCCCGCCGCGTCCGTGGCCTCGCCCACCACGGGCACCATGCCCACCAGCAGCTCCACCGCCAGTTCCTCCGGAGGAATGCGCTTGTCCGGCAGAGGCGTGTAGTCCAGGTAGGGTGGGGCGTAGCGGCCCAGCTGCACCGCCGTGGCCAGGCTGCTGCGGCGTGCCAACAGGTAGAGCGCCACCTCGCTGGGGCTCTTGCGCAGCAACGCCTCGTCCCGCGTATGAGTGAAGGCCCAGTCCAGCACGGCTCCGGTGAGCGCATCCAACGATTGGGTGCGCAGCGGGTGCTCGGTGAGCAGGTGCCGAGGGGCCACCCTGCGTACCCGCTCCTGGCTCGTTTGCTCCCAGCGCGCCTCGGCCCACTTCCAGTACTCCTCGAGCCGCGCCTCCACCGCCGCCTGGCGCTCGGCCTCCTGCCGCTCTTGTTCCTGGCGCTGTGCCTTCAGCTCCGCGTACACCTCCAGCGGGGTGCGCCGCCGCAGCGCCGCTTCGCTCTGCCTCAAGGCCCACAGGTGCAAGTCCCACAGCACCCGCTGCTCTAACTGACGCGGTCCCGGCTCGGCTGCCTTGAGCCGCTCCTCTCTGTCGCGGATGAACTCCAGGTAGGGTGTCAGTGCTCCAGTCCCGAACGCTCCCTCTGCGCGGAGGCCGCCCTCTTCCGGCCGGGCGGTCTGCTGGTGCAACTGCCCCTGCGGCTGTGCACGCTTCGAGCGCGCCACGCCCCGTAGCTCCTCACACCCGGCCATGAAACCGCACGGGTTCCTGCCACGGGGGCCCACCGTGCAGCCACTGACCAGCAGGCCGAGCACCAACGCGGTCACCCAGGTGGCTCCTGCTCCGCGCCGACAGCAGCGCGAGCAGTTCCCACGGACTTGTGTCTCCATCTGCCTACGCTAGGCAGCGGCTCCAGTACCCCAGAAGAACCCGGCACGTTGCACCAGAGACGCGGTGGCACCAGGCACTGACCCCTGGCCATCTGGTACCGGGCGACGCCTCCGATAATGTTTATGGGATTGAAGCGCGACAGGTAGCCTCGAGCCCGCCCATGGGACACCCGCCCGAGCAGCCCGCTGCCATTCTTCCATCTGGTTTTGAGGTGGGCCCCTGGCGCGTGGAGGCATGGCTTGGTCAGGGAGCCTATGGCGCTGTTTTCCGCGCCGTTCGTGCCGGGCAGGAGCAGGGCGGCCCCGTGGCCCTCAAGTTCGCTGTCCACCCGTGGGACAGGCGCATGGTTCGCGAGGCCAGGCTGCTGTCCCGCCTGAACCACCCCTGTATTCCTCGGCTGTTGGACCAGGGGATGTTTCGCTGGCCCGACAACACCCAGCGCCCCTGGCTCGTCATGGAGTGGATCGACGGCGCGCCCCTGTACGCCTGGGCCCAGCAGCACGCGCCCTCGTACCCGGAGCTGTGTCTGCTGCTGGCTCAACTGGCGCGTGCCCTCGAGATGCTCCATGCCGGTGGCGCCGTGCACCGAGACGTCAAAGGCGACAACGTCCTGGTCCGGTTGTCCGACCGGCGTCCCTTCCTCCTCGACTTCGGCTCCGCTTACGTCCAGGGCGAGGAACGCCTCACCTGGCGGTCTCTTCCTCCCTTCACTCCCGCCTATCTGTCGCCTCAGGCCGCGCTGTTCGACCTGAACCTGATTCGCCAGCCCCACGCCTACTACTTCCCCTCTCCTGCGGATGACTTGTTCGCCTTGGGCGTCACCGCCTACCGCCTGGTGATGGGCCAGTACCCGCCAGCGCTGCAACGCCAGCAGGACAACGCGGGCCACTGGCGCGTGGAGTGCCCTGACTTCAGGTCCCTGCTCGACAACGCCCCACGGGTGCAGCCGCTGCTGCGCGAGTGGATCCTCCGGTTGCTCTCGCATGTCCCCGAGGAACGCGGCAGCGCGGCGCTGCTGGCCCAGGCACTGGAGGCCGAGGCGGCCGAGTTCCTCAACGCGCCCCAGCGCGCTCGAGCGCCAACTGCGGAGCCGCCGTCCCCGGCAATCCCGGCCGCTCCGTGCGCGGCAGAAGGCCTGAAACGCTTCTGGAGCCTCAAGCCGCCGCGTGCCTTCAAGCCCTGGCTGGCGCTGGTGGCCGTGGCCGGGGTGGCGCTGCTTTTCTGGAGCCAATCCCGTGCGCTGTCTGTCTCTTCGGAGCACGTGCTGGACAACTCTCAGGAGCAGGAGCAGGCGCCGGATGCGGGCACCGCCGCCGTGGGCGAGAGCGCATCCTCCACGCCCTCTTCTTCCGCCCCGGCTCCTCCACGGGAGCAGCCGGTTTCACAAGATGCTCCGCTGAGTGCTGGCCCCAGCCAGCCCTTGCGCCAGGCCAGGCCCGATGCCAAGGGCCAGTGCCCAGTTCCCAAGCAGGTGATCTTCAACGGATTCTGCTGGGCAGAACTGGCGTCGATGACTGCCGAGGAGTGTGCGCGGTTCGGCTATATAACCCTCAAGGGTAGGTGCTACGGCCCTGTCCTGGAGCTTCCCCAGAAGACGGTACCTACATCGGGCCAAGGGAAGGCCCGCTGAGCTACCGTGCGGGCTCATCCCCCAAGTGCCTGAAATTCTTGGAGCCAGGTTACAGTCGGCAGTCAAATACCGCTTTCACTTCTGACTGGTCAGAACTGAGGTCCACTTCTGACTGGTCAGAACTGGCGTGAGGACCCCCCGGAACGTCAGGAACGCGTAGAGCCCTGGCGCGGCCGCCCCGAGATGGGCAAGAGGTTCCCTCATGGCTTCTGAGGCGTCCCCGGCCCCACGCTTCTTCGTACTCGAGGACGTCATGTGGGGGCCCCATGACACCAAGTTCGACATGGTCGAGCCTCTCAACCTCGAAGAAGCCCCCCTCTGCCCTCGATGCAAGGCGGCCCTGGGCTCGATGACATGGCTGCCGCCCTTCCGCGTCGAGCTGGAACTGCATGGTCAGGCACTCGGCGACTTCGTCATGGGGGCCGGTAACAACTTTCTCATCTCCGAGCGCATGGCCGCGGCCTTCAAGGCAGACGAGTTGACCGGGTTACTGGGCCTCCATCCTGCTGAGGTGGTCCGCGTGCGTGGAAAGCGCAAGGGCGCCAAGTCTGGAGCCGTGCCCCGATACCTCGTGGTGGACGTCTCCTTCTTCGGCAAGAGCGCAGTCGATGTGGGACGAAGCCGGCTGCGCTACGGCGCACCGGTGACATGCCCGGAATGCCGGGCTGAGGGGCTGGACTCCATTCATGGCTTTGTTTTGGAGCCAGGAACCTGGCAGGGAGAGGACGTGTTCCGTGCCCGGGGACTTCCGGGGACGATCATCGTCTCCGAGCGGTTCGCCGAGTTCGTCAGGCGTCACGAGCTGACGAACATGAAGCTCATCCCCACCGAGCAGTTCGTCTGGGACCCCCTTCGCAGGGGGCCCCCGCTCCCACCACTCAGTCCATCTGAGACTGAACGATGAGCTTCTCCTTGCCGCACACGTCACAGCGCAGGTGGACGAACAGGTCGTCCTCGCTCTCCTCGGGCACCTGGCCCTCGGGCACGCCCAGCTCCGTCTTCGCCAGCGCCGGTACCTTCGCCGGAATGTCCTGAGCCTTCAGCGCCTGCACGAAGCCCATCTCCCGGTCGTGGCACTCGCGCGTCTCCGGGCCCGTGAGCCACTGCGGCTCCATGCCCTCCGGCAGCCGGCTCACCAGCTCCAGGTTCGACACCGTCTCCGCCAGGTACGCCAGCCGCCGCAGCCGTGCCTCGTCCGGCAACGCCGCGAACACCTGGAAGCCCTCGAACAGCGCCTGCCGGTTCTCCGCCGTCGCCTGCTGCGCCAGCTCCATCGCCGCGTCCGCCGACTCCAGCGCCTCCTCCCAGTTGTTGTCCGGCGCGAACCCCGCCTCCATCAGCGCCGTGTACAGCTGCGTCGCCGCCAGCCGCCGCCGCGCCTCCTGCAGGTGCTCCACCACCTCGTGCGTCAGCCGCAGCTCCAGCAACGCCCCCGTCACCCGCGGATCAATCGCGCCCGTAATGTCGTCCACATCAATTTCAGCCCGCAGCGCGTCCTTCAGCACCTTGGCCGCCGAGAACCGGAACAGCGGCAGCACCCCCACCTCGCGCAGGTACATGGCCGCCACCGCCGCGTCCTTGCCGCCCATGCGCAGCGCCTTCTGCGCCCGCTCCACCGCGTTGGGGTCCGCCGACGGCTTCTTGTTCTCCAGCCGCGACTTCACCGCCTCGCGGTACATCGCCTCCAGCGACGAGCCCGGTGGCAACCGCTGCGGCACCAGCGGCCTCAGCCCCGGCACATCCAGCACCCACGGAGGCGGCGCCGCCTGCCGCTTCAGCGCCCGGAAGAACAGTGCCCCCGGATTATCCTGCGGCTTGAACGGAGGCAGCTCCTCCGCCGCGGGCCCCATCACCGCCGAAGCGGCCGCGCCCAGCGCCTTCTCCCGCTGCTCGCGCGTGAAGGCCGTAATGCCCTGAGCCGGCGGCGGCGGCGGCGGCGGGGCTTCCTCGCCGTCCAGGCCCACCACCCGGTCCATGTCCACGTCCTCCAGCTCGAGGTCGTCCAGCCCCTTGGCCCCGGTGAAGTCGCAGCGCAGCAGCTTCAGCTTCTCGAAGGTCGCCCCCTCGAGGTTGGCTCCCCGGAAGTCACAGTCCTGCAACCGCCCCCCGTGGAAGTAGGCGTTGGACAGGTCCGTGTCCCGGAAGTTGATTTTCGACAGGTCGCAGCGCTCCCACTCCGAGCCCACGAGCCCCAGGCCCGACAGGTCCGCGTTGGCGGAGAAGAGCTGCGTGAAAGTCGCGCCCGTATGGTCGGACGCTACCTGGCCGGCCTTGCGGAGCTTGTTCCACTCGGCGGAACCATTCTGGAGAAGCTTCTCGATACTGGGTGCCTTCGGCATGGACCGGCAATTATTCGTGTGGTCTGGTCCGCCGCAAAGAACAAATGATCGAGTACCGAATCGAAGAAGACAGTGTGGGCATGCGCCTGGACAAGTACCTGCGCAAGCGCCTGGCCTCGGTGCCCACCAGTCATCTCTTCAAGATGATCCGGGTCAAGAAGGTCCGGGTGAACGGCAAGCGGGCTCAGCCGGAGCAACTTCTGGCCGCCGGGGACGTCATCTCCATCCGCGGCGACGAGAAGCAGCTCCTGGGCCCGGTGCCCGAGTCCGAGCGCGCTCCGGCCCCCGCGCCCGAGGTGAACCCCGAGGAGCTCGTCATTCTCCTCGAAGACGACTGGCTCATGGCGGTGGACAAGCCCAGCGGCATGGCCGTGCACACCGGCAGCGGCATTACCGGCGGCACCCTGGTGGACTATGTGCGCGCCTACCTGGGCCCCAAGGCCGTCCGCAACGACTTCACCGCCTCCCCCGCCCACCGCCTGGACCGGGAGACCTCTGGCGTCATCCTCGTGGCCAAGCGCCGCCCGGCAATGGTGCATTTCACAGAAGTTTTCACTCACGGTAAATCGAAGAAGCGCTACATCACCCTGGTGAAGGGGAAGATGTCGAAGGAGTCGGGTGTCATCGACCTGCCGCTCTCGGAGCACCAGCAGACGGCCGAGTCCAAGGCCCGTCGTGGGGTGAACATGCAGGAGGCACTCACGCGGTGGAAGGTCATCCGGCAGTCGAGCGAGGTGGCGCTCCTCTCCTGCTCCATCGAGACAGGCCGCACTCATCAGATAAGAAGGCACCTGGCCGCGCTGGGCCATCCGGTGGCGGGCGACCGGAAGTACGGAGACTTCGCCTTCAACCGCGAGCTGAAGGCCCGCTGGGGTTTGAAACGTTTGTTCCTGCACGCCGAGCGCATTGAATTTCCTCACCCCCAACACGGGGGGAAGGTGACGGTGGAGGCCCAGTTGCCTCCAGAGCTGAAGGACATACTCAAGAGAGCCGCGCTGGAACCGTCATGAGCACATCCGACTTGAAAAACATCGACCGCAGCCGCTCCAAGCTCGTCCTCGACGGGGTGAAGAAGGGCCCCTGGTGGCTCTTTCCGCTCAAGCTCCTGGGCTGGCTGACCCTCACCGGCGCCACCGCCGGCATGGTGGGAGTGGTCGCGCTGTACGCCATTTTCTCACCTGGACTGCCCGCCATTCCCAAGGTGGACGAGTACTGGCCGCCCATCGTCACCGAGGTGTACACGGACGACGCGGTGCTGGCCGGCGAGTTCTACAACCAGCGGCGCAAGGTGGTGCCCTATGAGCGCATCCCCAAGCGGCTGGTGCAGGCATTCATCGCCAGCGAGGACTCGAGCTTCTTCGACCACATGGGCGTGGACGTGCTGGGCACCGCCCGCGCGGGCTTCAAGACGATTGGCTCGAAGCTGGGCCTGCGCAGCGGCGGCATTCAGGGTGGCTCGACGCTGACGCAGCAGACGGCGAAGGCGGTGCTCATTGGCGCCGAGGGCTACAAGAACGCCACCGCCAAGACGCTGACGCGCAAGATTCGCGAGGCCATTCTGGCCCGGCGCCTGGAGGCGGCGCTGACGAAGGAGGAGATCCTCTACCTCTACCTGAACAACGTCTTCCTGGGGCACCACAGCTACGGGGTGCAGAGCGCGGCGGAGAACTACTACCGCAAGGACGTGAAGGACCTGACGTTGGGAGAGATGACGCTGATCGCCGGCCTGCCGCAGGCGCCCAGCCGCTACTCGCCCTTCCTCAAGCCCGAGGCGGCCAAGAAGCGCCGCACGTACGTGCTGCGCCGCATGCTGGTGGAGGGGATGATCACCCAGGCCGAGCATGACGAGGCCAACGCCGAGCCGGTGAAGGTGTACCCGGTGGAGGACGTGTTCCACGAGTTCGCCCCGTACTTCGTCGAGCAGGCGCGGCGCGACATCGTCGAGCGCTACGGCAACCCGGCGCTGCTGGAGCAGGGCCTCAAGGTCTTCACCACCATGGACAGCGAGCGGCAGCGCGCCGCGCAGGAGGCGGTGCTCAACGGCCTGCTGGAGCTGGACAAGCGCCAGGGCTGGCGCGGCCCGCTGATGAACCTGGAGACCCAGGAGAAGCGTGACGAGTTCGTCGCCCGGGCCAAGAAGGCCATGGGCAACGAGGAGCTGGTACTGGGCCGGCTGTACGTGGCGCTGGTGAAGAAGCTCGACGCGGACGGCAAGGGCGCTGACATCCAGGTGGGGCCGCACGAGGCGCGGCTGCCGCTGTTGGGCATGCGCTGGGCCCGCAAGGTCAACCCCGAGTCCTACTACGCGCCGGGAGGGATGATCTCCCACGTGAAGAAGGCCATCGCCGAGGGCGACCTGGTGGTGGTGCGTCACGTGAAGAAGAAGGACCTCACGGACGACAAGGAGCAGTGGGACAAGGGGTTGGCCGCGGACATCCCCAACGACGAGGAGAAGCCCGCCGAGGGCGCCGTGGTGCCGGCGAGCACCCAGACGGTGGACCTGGCCAAGCCGGCGCAGAAGGCGCCCAAGCTCTTCCGGCTGGAGCAGCAGCCCGAGCCGCAGAGCGCGCTCGTCTCGATTGATCCGCACCGGCAGTACCTCACCGCGATGGTGGGCGGGTACGACTTCGACGACAACGAGTTCAACCGGGCCTTCCAGGCGTGCCGTCAGCCGGGCAGCTCATACAAGCCGCTGGTGTACGCGGCCGCCATCGAGAAGCTGGGCTGGACGCCAGCCACCGTGATTGTCGACTCGCCCATCGTCGAGCACGATCCGGACAACAAGGTGTCCTGGAAGCCGGAGAACTACACCGAGGCCTTCGTGGGCGAGGTGCTGCTGCGCACCGCGCTCGTCAACTCGATGAACATCCCCGCGGTGAAGACGTTCGGCGCGGTGGGCACCAAGAACATGTCCGACTGGGCGCGCACGCTGGGCCTGTCCACGCCGATGAACATGGACTTCTCCGCGGCGCTGGGCTCCTCCTGCGTGTACCCGGTGGAGCTGGCGCAGGTGTACGCCACCTTCAACCGCTACGGCCGCAAGAAGCCCACCTACTTCATCCGCAAGATTGAGGACCGGTGGGGCCGCACGCTGGAGGACCACACGGCGTTCGATGACCCGTGGGCGCCGCTGCAGGACCGGGTGGCCTCCAGCTACGCGCGGCTGTTCGAGCCGGGCGAGCAGGTGATGAGCCCCGAGACGGGCTTCATCGTCACCAACCTGATGCGCGGCGTGGTGCTCGAGGGCACCGGCGCTCCGGCGCAGCGCCTGGGCAAGCCCGCGGCGGGCAAGACGGGCACCACCAACGACTCGTTCGACACCTGGTTCGCCGGCTTCACGCGCGACCTCGTCACGGTGTCGTGGGTGGGCTACGACCTGAACCCGCACCCGCTCAACCGCTACGAGACGGGTGGCCGGGCCTCGCTGCCCATCTGGCTGGAGTACATGAAGAAGGCGCTGGCCACCCGGCCGCAGCCCGAGTTCACGCCGTGGGCGAGCATGGAGCTGGTGCGCCTGCCCATCGACGAGAAGACGGGGAAGATCGCCTCCAACAGCACCCGCGACACGGAGATCATGTACTTCAAGAAGGGGACCGAGCCGAAGGAGGCCACCCCCGAGCGCGGGCAGATCGACGAGCGCGACTTCCTCATGGGCCAGCAGTAGCGCGCTTAGCGGAACTTGCGCGTCACGGTGTCGAACAGCGGGTTGGGCATCACCCGCAGCAGCCGGATGGCGGTGGTGATCTGCCACGGGAAGGCCACCACCGTCTCCCCCCGGGCAATGGCCTTGCCCATGCGCTCCACCGCGTCCTCCGTCTCCAGCACGAAGGGCATGGGGAAGTCGTTCTGCGCCGTCATCTCGCTCTTCACGAAGCCGGGGTAGATGCAGGTGACCCGGACGCCCGTGCCGCGCAGGTCCACGCGCAGGCTCTCCATGAAGATGTGGAGGAACGCCTTGCTGCCCGAGTAGGCGGCGTTCTTCGGCAGCCCGCGGAAGGCCGCCAGGCTGGAGACGCCCACCACGTGGCCCTTGTTGCGCTCCACCATCTGCGGCAGCACCGCGCTCACGGTGGCCGCCGCGCCGGTGACGTTCACGTCGAGCACTTGCTTGGCGCGTTCCCACGCGAAGTGCCGGCCGTTGGTGGGGGTGCCCACGCCGGCGTTGGCCACCACCAGATCCAGCCCGCCGCAGTCCGCGTCAATCTGGCGGATGCGCTCCACCGTCTCGTCGGCGCGCGAGACGTCCAGCTCCACCGGCTCGATGGTGGTGCCGGCCGCGCGAGCCTCCTCGGCCAGCGCCGCGAGGTTCGCCTGGCGCCGGGCCACGGCGAACACGCGCGTGCCGCGCCGGGCGAACCACAGGGCCAGCCCGCGGCCCAGGCCGCTGGAGGCCCCCGTTATCAACGCCGTCCGGTAGCTCATCTCCGACACTCGCGGTCTCTCCTTTCCTCCTCCTGTTACCATCAATGAGGCACGCAGGAGGAGTGCATCCATGGATCACATGAAAGTGAAAGCCAGGGGGCCTGTTCTCGTTCTCTGCCTGTCGGCCGCGCTTATAGGCCTCACGGTGGGCTGCGTCTCGGGAGCACATTCCACCGTGAGCCGGTTGGCCGACACCTGCCAGCCGACCCACACGTGCCAGACAGCCGACGCGAGTCAGCCCATCTACCTGGCTCAAATCTCCTGCTGGGACACGGAGAGTTGCTGCATCCTGAAGAACCCTGCGACCGCTGCCAACCGCTGCATGGTCAGCCCGATGAGGATCGCCGAAGTCCTCAACGGCGTGAAGACCGTCTACGAGGCGACGCTCAAGGATGAGGCAGAGGCAAAAGAGGCCGCCGAGTTTGCCGAAGCTGCCGAAACTGAAGGAGAAGCCGCGCCTGAGCCCCCTGACTGCAAGGGGCAAGAGCACCACGTTATCTCCCGGCCCATCGCCAAGGCACTGAAGGACCATCCGAATCTTCGTGGACTGTACGAGCCGAGAGATGAACGCTACAAGGCCAAGGCGAAGGATAAGCAGTCGCACTGCGGCTACCAGAAGTGGCATCGCGAAGTAGATGTGGAAGTCATCATATGGCTCAGGCGTTACCGAAAAGCATCACGGGAAGAGTTCGAGGCGTTTCTACGCGAGATCTACAGCCGCCCGGAGATGCGCAAGAGGTTTCCTCATGGCTTCGGATCTGGCACCTGACCCGCGCCTCTTCGTGCTTGAGGCGGATGTGTGGGGGCCTCATGACACCCAGTTCGATACGGCCGAGCCGGACAATCGAGGAGACGCCCCGAGTTGCCCGCGGTGCGGCGATACCATCGGCTTGCTGACGTGGCTTCCCCCCTATCGTGGCAAGTTGGAGTTGCACGGCGGGGGCCTGGGTGACTTCGTGGAGGGACCTGGCTATGCAGTGCTCATCTCCGAGCGCTTTGCAGAAGCGTTTCGAGAGGAAGGGCTGACTGGGCTGCTCGGCTTTCACCCCGTCGAGGTGACGGGTGTGCGCAGGAAACGCAAAGAGCCCAAGCCGGCCGCAGTGCCTCGTTACTTTGTCGTCACTCCCTGCTTCGGTCGCGGCGCTGTGGACGAGGAACGGAGCCGCTTGCGCCGCAACAAACCCGTGACATGTCCTGAGTGCCGCTCCACCGGAGTGGACTCCATTCACGGTTTCTTTCTGGAACGGGGTACCTGGGGAGGTGAGGACGTATTCCGGCCTCGGGGCGAGCAAGGCAGCATCTTCGTCTCTCAGCGCTTTGCCAAGTTCGTCAAGCGGCACGGGTTCACGAACATGAAGCTGATTCCCATTGAGGAGTTCGTTTGGGATCCGCTTCGTAAGGGCCCACCGGCAGCGCATCCCGCGGCTGGTCAAGGTACTCATGGGGGCGGCCGGTGATGCCGCCTACGGGCTTCACGCGGTGGGTGGGGCGGGGTGGCAGGTCCACTTCGAAGGTGGCGCCGTGGCCCTGCTGGCTGGCGGCGCGGATGGTGCCGCGCTTGGCAAGGACGGCGGGATCGACAATCCTGTCCACGATGATGAATTGCGACTTGTTCGCAAGAGCTGTAACGACGATGAGCTGATGCGGTACTGCGGTGGTGATAAGCAGAACACCCCGGAGTGCATCCGGAAGTGCGGGTGAAAGCGCGCGGGGTGATGGCCCTGCTGGCGGGGCTCTTATTGCCAGTGCCGCTGGTGCTGTTGGTGGGCCTTGTCCAGCGGCCTGCGATGCCCCCACCGGCCCCCAGCGGCAGGAAGATCAGCCCGGTGCTCAGCGCCGAGCAGCGGCTGAGGTTGGCGACCTACCGCGCCGACTGCGGTTCGGGTCAGCCGTGTGAGCCGCCACTAGGCTGCCTCATGGAGGAGCGCGCTTTTCGGCAGTACTGTACCGACAGTCAGTGCGGCACGGACGCGGAATGTCCCGACGGCCAGGTGTGCCGTGCCCTTGCCACTGCGGGAGCCGGGCCCCTGGTGCGCATGTGCGTACCCGTGGGGGGGCGGCGGGAAGGCGAGTCCTGCCTTGATTTTCCGGAAAGCCGCGAAGGGGCGTGCGCAGCGGGGCTGCTCTGTGGCGGCAAGTATGAGAGTTGGTGCGGCAGGCCTTGCTCGAAGGGAGAGGCGGAAGTGTGTCCCGACGGCTTCTTCTGCGCGGAGACGGTTCCAGAGCCAGTGTGTTTCCCCACGTGCGAGGCCCGCGGTTGCCCAGAAGGGCAGCACTGCGTGCGGTACACGCAAGGCGTCTCGGTGTGCGCCAAAGCATATGGCCCGCAGTGCCAACAGGCGCCCTGTCCCCGAGGCGGTAAGTGCGAAGTCACTGACGATTCGGCGCACCCCGGCAAGGCGTGGATGGAGTGCGTCGAGCGGTGTGGCGAAGGCCACCCTCCATGTCCCGCTGGGTGGGTCTGCGACAAATGGCAGTGCCGGGTGCCTTGCGATCCGAAGGGGCCTCCCGTGTGCATCGACGGCTATGTCTGTCGGCAGCACAAGCCGGACCGGCCCTTCACCTGTCAGCCGGAGTCGTTGGTGCCGTGACCGTGAGCGCCCATTCCTGCCGAGCGGGCCCCTACGGTGGAAGCTGCGGGAAGGTCACTCCCTGAAGCGTGACGGAACGTGCTCCCCCATGCTCCCAGAGCTTGAGGGTGAAGGTGCCCTGGGCTTCCCCCGGTGCCGCCTTGGCCTCCACCATGACGACCTGCGACCGGGCCTCGCGTGGCTCTTGCCACACGCCCAACACGGGTAACTCGCGTCCACTAGGGCCGACCAGCGCTGCCCCCTCCGCATTCCAGGCCTTGCCGCCCGCGAGTGCGGTCAGGTCCAACTCCACCTCGACGGCCACCCGTTCAACCGACCGGAAGCTCACGGCCCGGAGCACTTCGACTTTGCTTCCAGGACGGCTGGTGACGCTCCTGGTAAGTACAGTGGCGGCGACGCCCAGGTCGCTCATCAGTTCAGCGCTACGCAACCCCCGGAGTCCGTCCAAGCGCCCCTGGGTAGCTCGGAGCTGGGCATTCTCCTCGTGGCACTGCTGAACCTCCGCTTCCTTGACCCGCAGCGCCTGCTGGTATGACTCCACCGTGCGTCTCCGCCTGAACACCTCCACCTGACGGTGAGCTCGAGCAGGATGCACCACGAGCTCGAAGGCGATGCTCGTGGGGGCAGCGCCGTCGTCGAAGCGTACCATCATGTTCAGCCGCCGCCCCGGCATCAGCTTTTCCGACGGCAGGAGCGTGACGAGGCGCCCGGCTTGGAGCAGCACCACCTCCTGTTGAGCTTCTACGTCCAGGCCTATGGCTCCGGGAGGAAGGGAAGCATCAAAGAGCCAGGTCGTGACAATTCCCGGGCTGATGCACAGCGTGTGGCGCTTTTCCTCCGGCTCCGCCAACAAGTCGATGCGCTCCTGGATTGCTTGACAGCCGGGCAGTGGCGGCAACTCGGCAGCAGCGGGCGCCGAGGCCAGCAGGGAGAGCGCGAAGGCAAGCCGCGGTGAAGCAAGCACGGGGGGAATCTCCTGGGTCGCCAGCAGGCCAAGTGTCCTGATAGGTTACCTCTAACACGCTTCAGGAGAGTGCTGAGCCAGAGCCTGCTCCGCCGCGTGCCGCGCTCACTTGAAGTGGGGCACGGCCACCAACCTCACGGTGGAGAAGACCTTGGCGGTGGTGGCACTGCCGTTCGGCATCCGGATGAGTCCCCGCACACCATCTTCGTCTTCGTGCAGTTCGATGCAGACCGGAAAGGTGCCGTCCACTGTTCGGATCTGGGTCAGCCGGCCGTAGACGCGCTCTCCGAAGATCAGCTCCCCGGAGAGAGTGCCTTCCTTCATCTTTTTCCACGGCCGCCACATGCGGAGGCTGGTCCAACCTTCGCTGACCGTCGTGGGCTGGGCACTGCCCATACCGGGAACGAGGAAGAATGTCGCGGCCCCTGTGTGCCCAATGCGAATGCCGAACTTCTCCATCGTCTCAACAGCGCCAGGTGGGCACGGCTTCGGCTCTGGCGGCGGGCGCACCTGCGCTCCTGGGCAGCCAAGCACCGTACACGCCCCCACCGTGGCGAGCGTCTTCTTCACGGCACCAAGCCTCTTCTGCTGCTGAGTCTTCACGGAAGCGTCACCTTCTTTGAGCGTCGCGGCGAATGCGACGGGCGTGGATACGGCCTCTCCGGCGGCGAAGAGTCCGTGCGCAGAATCTGGCGCTTTGAGCGGCGGCGCTACTTTCCAACCGTCCTCCCAGGTAGGCAGGGGCGCTTCAAACCCTGTGCCACCCGGCGCCAGCGTTCGGGCCGCGAGCACTCCCACCACCAGTCCCAGCGCCAACCCCGCCGCCATGCGTCCCCCGCGCCCCAGGGTGGGAAAGCGCAGCCGCGGGACGGAGACCACGGCCGGGCGCGGTGTGGCCTCCGCCGCGGGTACGGGCGCGCACTCCTCCACTCTTTCCGGCAGGCGCTTTCCCCGGCGGGGGCGGGCCTCACGCTGTCTCAGCCGGTTCAGCCACAGCGACTCCTCGTCCACCTCCTCCCCCGGTTCGGTGGTGACGTTCTGCCCGCCGTGCTCCTCGCACAGGGGCGTGTCCAGGCTCATGCCCTCCCGCGCGAGCAGCTCCTCCACCGCCTGGCATACCTCCTCAGCGCCAGGCTGGAGTCCGGGCTGCTTCTCCATCAGCCGCAGGCACAGCGCGCCCACCTCGGGCGGCACACGGGGGTTGCGCACGTGAGGCGCCATGGGCGGGCGCGTCAGCAGGGCCTCCAGGCCTGGGCCGTCGCTCGCGGAGAAGGGCAGCACGTCCGTCAACAGCCAGTAGAAGACGACACCCAGCGCGTAGACATCATCGGCGGGGGTGGCCTGGTAGCGCGCTCGCGGGTTGTGCTTGTTCTCCAGCCGGAAGCGCCACGCCCAGGGGCTGCGGTACTCCAACGTCCCCGGCCCCATCATCCCTCCCGTGACCCGGGCTGCCTCCTCACACCCGCTCACCCCGAAGTCCACCAGGACCGCCTCGCCGTCCGGCTCGCGGACGATGATGTTGGCCTCCTTCACGTCGCGGTGGACCACCTTCGCCCGGTGAGCCTCCGAAAGCCCCCGTGCCACGCCCAGCACCAGGCGCAAAACCTGGCGCGCCGACGGGTTCTCCGCGCGAGTCCACACATCCAGCCTTCGCCCCGGTACGTAGTCCATCACCACCACGTGGTAGCGGGGCGCCGCCTCGGGCCATTGCCAGAACCCCCGCAGCCGTACCACGTTGGGGTGCCTCACGCGGGCCAGGACGACCACCTCGCGCTCGGCCCACTCCCCCACGTCTTGCAGGGCCAGGAACTTCAGCGCGGAGGGCTCCCTGCCGCGCTCCGCGCGGAACACGGTGCCAAAGCCGCCGGACCCGAGCCGCTCCACGATCCGGTAGGGGCCCACCTCCGTCCCAGGCGCTACCTCAGAGCAAACCACAGGCTAACTCCCCAGGTGTCATGAGGGTGTTAACCTGCCAGGACAACCCGCTCATCGCCACGATACCACCCATGAGAGAAAAGCTGTCGCTGACCATCGGGGCCGCCGCGCGCGCCGCGCGTGAGCGCCTGGGGCTGACGCAAGCGGAGGTCGCCGGGCTGCTGGAGCTCTCGCCCATCGTCTACAACCGGCTGGAGCGGGCCAAGATGCTGCCCAGTGTCTCAACGCTCGTCCGGCTCTGCGAGACGCTCGAGATCTCCCCGACGGAGCTCCTGGGGTTCGCTCACCCCGCCAAGCGGGGCAACGTCAGGCGCTCCGAGGGAGACCCGCCATCACTCCACCAGCTTGTCAACCTGGCACGCAGGCTGGACGAAACCGAGCGGCAGACGCTGATCACCATGGCGAAGACCCTGCTGCGCAAGTGAAGCAGGCTGACGGCGCGTCGTGACACGCCGCCCAGCCTGATGCGGCCAGCATGCCGCTGGACTGCTACGCGCCACCGGCCTTCACGGCTGTCAGTTCGTGCTCCTCCAACCCCTCGGGATAGAGGCCTGGCTCCAGGGGCTCGGCCACGTCGCGCAGGGCGCTGGCCTCGGTGATGAGGCGCTCCACGTCCTCGGCCACTTGCTGCCGGCCGTAGCCGGGAGCGAGCGTGAAGAGCTGGGCTCGCAGGTCCTGGCCCAGCTCGGAGGCGGTCGCATACCGCTGCGCGGGGTCGCGCTTCAGCGCCTTGTGGACGATGGCCTTGAGCCCTGCCGGGAGCCTGGCTGCCGCGCGTTCCACATCCTCCGGGCTGTAACGGTCCACCCACGCCATCAGACGCGTGAGCGCCACCGGGGGCTGCTCCTCCGCCACGACGTTCACCGGGCAGGTCGCGGTCTCCGGCAAGTCCCCCAGATCGAAGAGGTGAGAGCTGGTCAAAGCCTCCAGCAGCACCAGCCCCAAAGAGAAGATGTCCGAGCGGGCATCCATCGGCTCGCGGTGGAGGTATTCAGGAGAGGCGTAGAGGACATCGCCCTTGACCAGGCGTTCTGGCGTTTCTTCCCGGCCCACGCGCTTGGAGTAAGCGGCGCCGAAGTCCGTCAGCTTCACCGCGCCGCTCTTACGGCTGACCCGGATGTTCCGAGGGCTCACATCCCGGTGGATGATGCCCAGAGGTCGCCCTCCTGCCTCGTGCTCTGTCAACGTGTGCGCGTGGTGCAGTGCCTCGGCCATCTCGGCCAGGACGTGGAGGGCGAAGGGGGCCGGGAGTGGCTGGGTGCGCATCGCCGCCGCGCTCAGCAGCGACTCGAACGTCGGTCCATCGACGTACTCCATCACCACATGGGGAACCTCATTGATGAGCGCGAAGTGGTGCACCTGTGCGATGCCTGGGTGATGCAGCCTGAAGGCCAGATGCACCTCTTCCCTCAGGCGGTAGCCCAGTTCGAAGCTCACGGGGGCACGACAGCGCGGAAGGCCTTTCGCTGTGCTGGCGTCATCTCTCCGGTCGCCTCGTCCTCGTCCTCCATGTCCTCGGTGGTCCGTCCGTCCTCGGGCACCTCGTCCGCGGTGTCCCTGTCATGCTTCCCGGCGTTCATTTCCGTCTCCTCCCTGGCCTGATGTAATACATCAGTAGCCGTACCAGGTTAACTGACCTGGCAGGTTAATGCACGTGGGCGGACGGGAGAAGACGGCCGTGGCGCTGCCCGTAAGCTTCACGCCGTGGGTGAGGCGAGCGGCAGGTCCACCTCGAAGGTGGCGCCGTGGCCCGGCATGCTGGAGGCGCGGATGCTGCCGCCGAACGCCGCCACCAGGTGGCGGGTGAGGTAGAGCCCCAGCCCCAGCCCGCCGAAGTGCTCGGCGGAGACGGCGCGCTCGAAGCGGTCGAAGATGCGCGGCAGGTGCTCCGGGGAGATGCCAATGCCCTCGTCCCGCACGGTGAGGCGCGCGCCCCGGGGGCCCCGCTCGACGAGCACGTGCACGGGGCGGCCCGAGCCGTACTTGAGCGCGTTGCTGAGCAGGCTGCTCACCACCTGTTCCAGCCGCACGCGGTCCCAGATGCCCACCACGGGCTCACTGGCGCGCACCTCCAGCGAAGTGCCCGAGCGGGCCGCCTGCGCCGCGAAGCGGCCGATGACCTCTCGCGCCAGCGCCGACAGGTCCACGTACTCCAGGTTCAGCTCGAGCCGGCCGGCCTCCAGGCGCGACACGTCCAGCAGGCTCTCCACCAGCGTGGACAGCCGCTTGCTCTGGCGCTGGAGCGCGGCCACGTGCTCCCGTACCCGGGCCGGATCCAGGGTGGGGCCGCCCCGGTCCAGCTCCCGCCGCAGGCTCTGCAGCCGCAGGTTGAGTGGGGTGAGCGGCGTCTTCAGCTCGTGCGAGGCCACGGCGAGGAACTCGTCTCGCAGCCGCACCGATTCCTGCGAGGAGCGGTAGAGCAGCGCGTTGTCCACCGCCAGCGCGGCCCGGTCCGCCAGCTCCATCGCCAGGCGCAGGTCCGCCTTGCGGTAGCGCCGGTTGGAGCCGGTGTACGCGAACGTGATGGCGCCCAGCGTCCGCCCCCGCGCCTGCAGCGGCGCGACGAGGTACGACTCGAGCCCCAGCGTGCGCAGGGCGCGCAGGTGCTCCTTGTCGCGCGCGGCCAGCGGCAGCTTGGCCTCGGGCACCTCGCCGCGCAGCTCGGGCCGGCCGCTGCGGATGACCTTTCCGGGGCCGAAGGGATCGTCCAGCCTTGAGGGCCAGCGGTGCTCGAGCTCCCAGGTCACCGCGGCCTTCTCGGGCGCCCGGTGCGCCACCGCCAGCCGGCGGATGCTGCCGTCCTCCTCGAGCAGGTCCACCGCGCACAGGTCCGCGATGGACTGCACCGCCAGGCGTGCCACCCGGTCCAGCGTCACCCGGTGGTCGAGCGAGCCAGCGAGCGCCTGGCTTGCCCGCGCGAGGAAGCGGGCCCGGCGCTCGGCGCGCCATGCTTTGCGCCGCAGGCGTGCCGAGTCAATGGCCACGACGAGGCGGCGCGCCAGCTCCTCGGCGAACTCGACATCCGCGGCGGTGTAGGGCGGCAGGGGAGCGCTCCGGGCCAGCAGCAGCAACCCGAGTACCTGTCCCCGGTGCGAGAGCGGCACCACCAGCAGGGAGCGGGGAGCGAACTCCTCCAGCCGCGCGAGGTGCTCGGGCAGCGAGGCCACCTGGCGGCGGATCTCCACCGGGTAGTCCACGAAGCACTGGGAGATGCCGGTGTGGAGCACCTCGAGAATGGGGCTGCACGCGGTGTCCGGCCGGTAGTGGCCGGGCAGGGCACGCAGACGTGCCTCGGCGTCCGCCTCCTGGTGGACGGCGACGGTGCGGTGCAGCTGGCCATCCGCGCGCACCAGATCCAGCAGACCGAAGCTCGCCAGGCCCTGGGAAGTGCACAGGCGCACCGCCTTCTGCAGCCGGACCCGCAAGCTGCCGCGCCGCATGGAGAGCAGGCGGCCTGCTCGGGACAGCAGACGCAGGGCTTGCTCGGCATGGCTGCGGCGTTGGCTCTCGGGCGCATCCGTCACCGGCAGGTCTGATTGGGTGCTCCTCTCGCGCCTGTTCTCGAAGCTATCCATGCTGGGGTTGTGAGAGTGGGTGTTCATCTGTCCTAAAGGGCAATGCGCGCTCTGCATTTAGGTAAGTCCGCAAGCTCCTCTCTGCCGCGACGTTTCCCAGGCCATGGGGCAGGCAAGAGGCCTGTGGTGGCGCACGTTCCGCTTCATCAGCACCGTGTGGGTAAGGGAGGAGCGGGCCATGGCGACAAGAGGTTGGCTGTTGGTCATCGACGACGACCACGACATTCGCCTCTCGCTCCAGGACGTGCTCGAGGTGGAGGGCTACCGCGTCATCACCGCCTCCAGCGGCCGCGAAGCCCTGGAGTTCCTGCGCCAGGGGCTGCGGCCAGAGCTCATTCTGCTGGACCTGATGATGCCGGACGTCAGCGGATGGGAGTTCCGGGCCCGGCAGCGCGCGGACCCGGCGCTGGCCTCCATTCCGGTGGTCGTCATCTCCGGGCAGGGGCTGAGCGCGCATGATGTGGCGGAGCTGGGAGTGGACGGCTACCTGCCCAAGCCGGTGGACCTGGACACCCTGCTGAGCACCGTGGAGCGCTTCGTCTCATCGCCCGAGCAGCAGGAAGTGGCGTCCTGGTAGGGCGCTGGGCCCCCGGGTGCCCGCCTCAGAGCCTGGGCCAGTAGGGCCGCAGCGCCTGGCGGCTCTGGGCGAGCGCGTGCAGGGAGTCCGAGGTGGTGTCTCCGGAGGGGAAGCTGTCGCCCCGGCCCGCGAGCACCTCGACACAGGCGTGCACCGACTGGGACAACCCGTCCAGCGAGTAGCCGCCTTCCAGCAGCAGCACCAGCTTGCCTCCGCACACGCTGTCGGCCAGCGACTTCATCGCCGAGCACATCGCCGCGAAGCAGCGCTCGCTGAGCATCATGCCGCCGATGGGATCATTCCGGTGCGCATCGAAGCCCGCGGACACGAGCACCAGGTCCGGCCGGAACGCCTCGGCAATGGGCAGGAACAGCCCGTCGAAGATGGCCGCATAGTCCGCGTCCGTGCCGCCGCCGGGCAGCCCGCAGTTGACGGTGAAGCCCTCGCCCGCGCCCAGCCCCACCTCGCGTGCGGCGCCGGTGCCCGGGTAGTAGGGGTACTGGTGCACGGACTGGTAGAGCACGTCCCGCCGGTCCCAGAAGGCGGCCTGGGTGCCGTTGCCGTGGTGCACGTCCCAGTCCAGCACCAGCACGCGCTCGGCCCCCTGGCGCCGGGCCGCCTCCGCCGCGATGGCGGCGTTGTTGAAGAAGCAGAAGCCCATGGCCCGGCCCGGCTCGGCGTGGTGCCCGGGCGGCCGCACCAGCGCGAAGGCATTGCTTGCCCGGCCCGCCATCACCTCGTCCACCGCCTGCACCGCCGCGCCCGCGGCCAGCACCGCCGCGTCATAGGTGTCCTCGGAGGCCTGGGTGTCCGGATCAATGGAGGCCCGCTCTCCGGCCAGCCCCAGCAGGTGGGTGCGCAACGCCGGGGTGTGCACCGAGGCCAGCTCCGCCTCCGTCGCCGGGCGGGGCTGTCCCACCTGTGTGCCAGTGATGGGGGTACGGGCCAGGACGGACAGAATGCTCCGCAGCCGCGCCGGGCTCTCCGGGTGCCCCGGGCCCGGGTCATGTTTCAGGAAGAGCGGATCGGTCAGCAGCAGGGTGGGAGGCGTCATCCAGGGCTCCGGGAGGAGGATAGGCCACTGCCTACCCCTCCAGTAGGGCAGAATCCACGGTGATCCGGGATTCTTCCCTCGAAATGAGAAGGAAAGACACCGCCCGTTCCTTGCCCTTTGTTCGATTCCCTCCGTAGATTGCGGAGCCTTGGCTCGTCGCAACCACAGATTCGGTCTTCGTGGAGTTCTCTTCGGGTACTTCGCCCTGGCTCAGGGCGTGCTCTTCCTGGCGCTGTTCTTCGCGGTGCCGCTGGTGGTGAAGGGGCAGCTCGAGCAACGGCTGGGGGAGCATGGCCGCTCCGAGGCTCAGGAGATTGCCCGCATCATCGGCAGCCAGAACATGGAGCTGCAGGCGGGGGCTCCACTGCGCGAGAGCCTCAACGGCCTGATGGAGGGTGACAAGGACTTCGAGTTCGCCGCGCTGCTGGGGCCGGAGTACCAGGTCATCGTCACCAGCAACCGCACGCCCCCGGGCATCAAGGAGCTGATCTCGGAGCACCAGAAGGCCGGCTCGCCCCTGGAGTTCAGGTCGGAGGCCGGCGGCTGGTTCGTCTTCGAGCCGGTGCGCAACCGCGACGACAAGCAGCTGGGCTGGGTGCTGCTGGGGCTGAGCTCCGATCCGATGACCGAGGCTGTCGTCAAGGTGCGCAGCACGCTGGCCATCATCTTCGCCATCGGCCTGGCGCTCTTCATTCTGATCTTCTTCCTCATCTCGCGGGCGCTCATCCTCCAGCCGCTCGAGGCGATGATGTCCATGGCGCGCCGGCTGGCCGAGTCGGACCTGACGGGCCGGGTGGAGGTCACCACCGAGGACGAGCTGGGCAAGCTGGCCGAGGCGCTCAACCGCATTGCCCTGAGCTGGCGCGAGACGCTGGGCCGGGTGCGCGGCGTGTCCGAGAGCCTGGCGGGCGTGATTGAGCAGATCTCCCGCACGGGCACCACGGTGTCCTCGGGCGCGTCCACCATTCAGGCGCGGGTGGAAGAGACGAGCTCCTCCATGGTGGAGATGCTGGCGAGCCTGAGGGGCATCGCGGAGAACGTGGAGGTGCTCTACCAGAGCGCCGAGCAGAGCAGCTCGTCCATCATGGAGATGGCGGCCACCAATGACGAGGTGGCCGAGAACGTGCAATCCATGGCCGCCAGCGTGGAGGAGACCACCAGCGCCATCGAGGAGATGTCGTTCTCCATCCGCGAGGTGGCCAACAACATCTCCGCCCTGTCGGGCTCCACCGAGGAGACGAGCTCCTCCATCAAGCGGATGGACTCGTCCATTGGCCAGGTGGAGACCAACGCCAACGAGACGGCCCGCCTGTCCGAGCAGGTGTCCGAGGACGCGCAGTCGGGCGTGGAGTCGCTGCAGAAGACGCTCACCGGCATCGACCGCATCAAGGACACCAGCCGCTCCGCCGCCGGCGTCATCGAGAGCCTGGGCAAGCGCATCTCCGACATCGGCAACATCCTCAACGTCATCGACGACGTGGCCGAGCAGACAAATCTCCTGGCGCTCAACGCCGCCATCATCGCCGCGCAGGCGGGGGAGCACGGCAAGGGCTTCGCAGTGGTGGCGGATGAAATCAAGGACCTGGCCGAGCGCACCGGCGCCTCCACCAAGGAGATCGCCGACCTCATCCGCAGCATTCAGGAGGAAAGCCGCAACGCGGTGGCGGTGATGAACACGGGCGTGCGCAATGTGGAGGAGGGCGTGCAGCTGGGCCGCGAGGCGGAAGGGGCGCTGTGGAAAATCAATGACAGCGCGCAGAAGGCCACGCAGATGGTGAAGGCGATTGCCCGGGCCACGGTGGAGCAGGCCCGGGGCAGCCGCCAGGTGACGGGCGCCATCCAGCGCATCTCCGAGACGGTGCAGATGATCTCCAAGGCCTCGAACGAGCAGGCCAAGGGCAGCGATCAAATCATCAAGAGCGCCGAGCGGATGAAGACCATCACCTCGCACGTGCAGCGAAGCAGCAAGGAGCAGACGCAGGGCAGCAAGCAGATCACCCGCTCCATCGAGAGCATCAACGAGATGATCACCCACCTGAACCGCGCCCAGAAGGAGCAGACGATGGGCAGCGAGCAGGTGCTCAAGGCGGTGGACACCATCAAGGGCGTGAGCGAGCACCAGACGCGCTCGGTGCGCCAGCTGGAAGAGGCGATTGACCACCTGCAGAAGCAGGCCGAGGTGTTGCGCGCGGAGGTGCGCCGCTTCCGCGTCTGAGGTGCTAGGGTCTCTCCACCATGTCGCTGTCGCCCCGTCCCCCCGTCTCCGAGCGCGCCGTCATCTTCCTCATCGGGGCGGTCCAGTTCGTCAACATCCTCGACTTCGTGATGGTGATGCCGCTGGGCCCCTTCTTCGCGGAGGGGTTGCAGATCGACTCCGCGCACATTGGCTACGTGGCCGGCAGCTACACGGCGGCGGCCAGCGTGGCGGGGCTGGTGGGCGGCTACTTCCTGGACCGGTTCGACCGGCGCAAGGCGCTGGCGGTGTGCATGCTGGGGCTGGTGATCGCCACCGGCGCGGGAGGCCTGGCCACCGGGCTGTCCACGCTGATTCTGGCGCGGGTGATGGCGGGCCTCTTCGGCGGCCCGGCCACCTCGCTGGCCAACGCCATCATCGCGGACGTCATCCCCCCCGAGCGCCGCGGCCGGGCGATGGGGGCGGTGATGGGGGCCTTCTCGGTGGCGCAGGTGGTGGGGTTGCCGCTGTCGCTCATGGCGGCGGACGCGGCGGGCTGGCGGGCGCCCTTCCTGGGCGTGGCGGCCCTGGGCCTGCTGGTGGTGGTGGGCGCCATCTTCTTCCTGCCGCCGCTCACGGGGCACCTGGAGAGCGGGCCTCGCACGGCCCCCCCCGTGAGCTCGCTCGAGCTTCTGGGGAAGCGCGAGGTGCAGCTGTCCTTCCTCATGTCCGCCCTGGTGATGATGAGCGGCTTTGTGATCATTCCCTACATACCCCCCTACGTGGTGCAGAACCTGGGCTACCCGCGCGACGAGCTGTGGAAGCTCTACACGCTGGGAGGCTTCGTCAGCTTCGGCACCATGCGGGTGGCGGGCCGGCTGGTGGACCGGTACGGCTCGTTCCGGGTGGGCACGGCGGGCGCCCTGGGCTCGGTGGTGCTCACGTACCTGGGGTTCGTGCACTACCCCGAGTGGATGCACATCTACGTGCTCTTCATGGGCTTCATGCTGGCCATGGGGTTTCGCAACGTGTCCTACAACACGCTCACCTCCCGGGTGCCGGAGCAGGCCGTGCGCGCGCGCTTCATGTCCCTGCAGTCGGCCGTCGCCCACCTGGCCTCGGCGCTGGCCTCGGCTGTCATCGGGCCGATGCTGCTGACCAACCTGCCGGACGGCAAGCTGGGAGGCGTGGCCTCGGTTGCCTGGGTCTCTATCTGCCTGGCGCTGGCCGTTCCACCCATGCTCTTCGTGGTGGAGCGCCATGTGCGCATGCGTGCCGCCGCCCAGGCCGCGAGCGCCCAGGCCCCGGCGGGAGCCGTGCTGGCACCTCAGGCTTCGTCGCCGCAACGTTAATTAGCCTTCAGGGACGGAGGGCTGGCGGCCGTACATCCGCTAAGCTGGGCTGGCGTTGGCACCCACCTGTGGGTTGCGCCCGGCCTCCCATGGCGCGATAACCCCGTGCCAGCCTTCCGTGGAGCGGTCTGGTCATGTTCAACATCGGCGCAGGCGAGATGATCTTCATCCTGGTAGCCGCGCTGCTCGTCCTGGGGCCGTCGCGGTTGCCCGAGCTGGCACGCGGTATCGGCAAGTTCCTGCGCGAGTTCCGCCGGCAGACGGATGAAGTCCGCACCGTGGTGACGCGCGAGTTCTACCAGATGGACCAGGAGATCCAGCGCGAGCCGGTCCGTCCGGCTCCGGCTCCGGTTCTTCCCACCCCCGCGTTGGCCGAGACGGCCACGCCGCCCGCCCTGGGCATGCCGGCCACGCCCGGGCCCGGGCCGTATGACCACATGCTGCCCTCGCCGGTGGCGCCGGTGGCGCCAGTGGAGCCAGCGGCGCCGGTGGAGCCGTCGATCGCGCCGGTGGGCCTGGTGGCCGCGCAGGGCGTGCAGCCGGACGCTCCAGCAGGGGCTGCCGAGGCCGCCCCAGGTCAGTCTTCCGAGGAGGAGGCGGTGCCCCGCTTTGCTCCCATTCCGGGCACGGTGGCCCGTAACGCACCGAAGCAGAGCTAGGCCTTGGAACTTCCAAAATTCGATCCTGAACTGCGCATGTCGCTGGCGGAGCACCTGTCGGAGCTCCGCTCGCGCCTGCTGAAGATCACCCTGACGGTGCTGGCGCTGGGCGCGGTCTCGCTGGTGTTCGCCAAGCCCATCTTCGGGCTGTTGATGCGGCCGGTACTGGAGGCGCTGCCTCCGGACAGCCGCGCGCTCATCTACACCTCGGGCATCGAAGAGCTGAACGTGCTGATGAAGGTGGGCGTGTACTGCGGCATCTTCCTCACCACGCCCGTCATCCTCCTGCAGCTGTGGGGCTTCGTCGCGCCGGGGCTGTACCCGGAAGAGAAGCGCATGGTGGGGCCCTTCGTGGTGTCCGGCACGGTGGCGTTCCTCGTGGGGACGATGTTCTGCTACTTCGTGGTGCTGCCCTCCATGTTCAAGTTCCTCTTGAATGAGGAGGAGGCGCTGGGGCTGGAGTCCCAGTTGGACACGGGCCAGCTGCGCACCGAGGACGCGCTGCGCTTTCTGCGCATCGGCGACGCGGAGCGTGCGGGGCAGATGGCCAAGGCGGCCAGCGAGGCGCTGCGCGCCGGGGGCGAGGGTCAGACGAACGAGCCCCAGGGGGTGCCCTCCGAGAAGGGGGAGCCAGCGGGGCGGCTCGAGGCGCTGGGCGGCGCGCTGAGCGCGGCGGCGGAGGGCTTCGGCCAGCCTTCGCGGAAGGTGGAGCTGGCGGGGCGGCTTGAGGCGCTGGGCGGCCTGCTGGACGCGGCGGCGGTGGGCTTTGGCCAGCCCTCGCGGGTGGTGTTGAGGCAGGCGGTGGAGAAGCGCGTCGAGGCGGTGGAGGCGTTCGACCGCCAGGACTACCCGGTGGCCGCGGCGGCGATGGATGAGGCGGCCAGCCTGCTGGCGGGCGTGGCGCCCACGCGCACCGAGGAGCTGTCGGGGCTGTGGAAGCTGCAGAAGGAGCTGGCGGCGGGCAAGGCGCGTTACGAGGCCCTGCGGTGGACGCGGCCCATGCTCACCATGCACGAGCAGCTCTCGCTGGTGCTGCTGCTCATCCTGGCCTTCGGCATCATCTTCGAGCTGCCGCTGGTGATGGCGCTGCTGGGCGTGGTGGGCGTGGTGCAGAGCAAGTGGCTCTTCAAGTACCAGCGCCACGCGTTCGTGGTGTGCCTGATTGCCGCGGCGCTCATCACGCCCACGGGTGACGTGGTGAACCTGTCGCTCATGGCCGGGCCGATGTTGATGTGCTACGAGCTGGGCGTCCTGGCGGTGTGGTTGATCGAGCGCAGGCGGGCGCGCCAGGAGGCCACGGCAGGCATCACTCCGGCGCCCTAATGCACTCGCATTCCTCCGAGTACCCACGGCCTTCCCTGCGGCGGCGCCTGGCGATCAACCTCCGTTACCTGCGCGCGCTCATCAAGCGCTTCCGCACGACGCTGGTGTTGACGCTGATGCTGTTTCTCGGGGCGCCGCCGCTGTTCCAGTGGCGGTGCGAGGTGCCGGGGGGAGCCCCCGTGCCCGTGGGCAAGGCGATCCAGCACGTGTACTTCCTGCTGTTCGGCGAGCCGTTTCTGGACTGCTCGGATGACTGGCTGGGCATCGCGCTGAGCATGCTGATTCCGCCGGTGGGCATCGCGCTGATCGTGGACGGCGTGGTGCGCTTCGCCTACCTGTTCTTCGCCAAGCACAAGAGCGACAAGGAGTGGATCGAAGTGATCGCCGAGACGCTGAAGGGCCACGTCATCGTGTGTGGCGCGGGCCGGGTGGGTTACCGGGTCATCGATCAGCTGCGCGCCATGGGCAAGGACGTGGTGGCGGTGGAGAAGCGCGAGGATGGGGCCTTCGTGGGGGTGCTGCGCGACGAGCATGTGCCGCTGCTCATCGACGACATCCGCAGTCCGCAGTGCCTGCCCAGGACGAACGTGAGGACGGCGTCGGCCATCGTGTGCGCGACGGACGATGACCTGGCCAACCTGAACATCGCCCTGGACGCGCGGCGGCTGAACCCCACCATCCGGGTGGTCATCCGGCTGTTCGACGATGACCTGGTGGCCAAGGTGCGGGACACCTTCAAGGCGGAGGCGCTCTCCAGCTCGTCGCTGGCGGCGCCGGCCATGGCGCTGGCGGCGCTGGATCCGCGCATCGTGCACTCGTTCCGGATTGGCGGGCGGCACCTGATGGTGGTGTCGGTGTTCGACGCGCGCATGGGGCTGCCGGGCATGAGCATCTCGGAGCTGAGGGATCGCTTCGGAGCGCTGACGCTGTCGCTGCGGCGGGGCGACACCGAGAAGCTGCACCCGGGAGGCGATCAGCGCGTTCAGATGGGGGACCTGCTGACGCTGCAGGCCGAGTACTCGGACTACCGGCAGCTTCGGGCGTTCACGGGCGAGGCTCAGCCGCCGATCTGGTCGGACAACGAGGCGGCGTTCCACCTGCCGCTGCCGGAGCAGCGGGGCACCGGAACGGACTGAGCGCGGGACGGTTGTCGGCCAGCAGTGGGAGCGCATAAGAAGGGCGCCCACTTCAGGAGACCGCCACCATGCTTCGTATCGCCGCTGCTGTGCTGCTTGCGCTGCTCACAGGCTGCGCCTCGGGGCGCCCCGAGGGAGCGCAGCTGACGCTGACCTCTCGCGGTGATGCCCGGGTGGGCACGTACGTGTCCTCGCCGTGGGGATTCAGCACCTCGTCGTATTGGATCGAGGGCCCCGAGGGGCTGATCCTGATCGACACGCAGTTTTTGCCCTCGGCGGCCGAGCAGTTCGTCGACTGGGCGGAGCAGGTGACGGGGAAGAAGGCGAAGCTAGCAATCGTACTGCACCCCAACCCGGACAAGTTCAACGGGACGAGCGCGTTGCAGAAGCGGGGCATCCGGGTGGTGACGAGCGAGCAGGTGCGGGCGTTGATTCCGCACGTGCACGAGATTCGCACCCGGGCGTTCGCGGCGCGCTACCAGCCGGACTACCCCACGGAGCTGCCGCAGCCGGAGAGCTTCGGGGCTGCGACAACGGAGCTGAGCGCGGGCGGGGTGACGGTGAAGGCGCACGTGATGGGGCCCGGGTGCAGCGAGGCGCACGTGGTGGTGGAGTACGAGGGGCACCTGTTCCCCGGGGACATGGTGGCCAACGACGCGCACAGCTGGCTGGAGATCGGCAGGACGGACGAGTGGCTCAAGCGCATCGGGGAGATGAAGGCGCTGAAGCCGAAGTACGTGCACCCGGGCCGCGGGCCCTCGGGAGGCGCGGGGCTGCTGGATCAGGAGCAGGCGTACCTG
>DASVVJ010000208.1:0-17600 GCA_036389955.1 Myxococcaceae bacterium | reverse complement strand
AGAGCCACCTGATGCTGGGCCTGCCCAACCTGGACGGCAGCTTCACCCTCTCGTTCATCCTGCCCTACGAGGGGCCGCTGTCGTTCGCGTCCATCCGCACGCCAGAGGATCTGCTGGAGCTCTTCAAGCACTCGTTCCCGGACGCGCTGCCCATGCTGCCGACGCTCACGGACGACTACTTCTCGCGTCCGCCCACGTCGCTGATCACCATCCGCTGCGCGCCGTGGACGGTGGGGGACAAGGTGGCGCTGATCGGCGACGCGGCTCACGCCATCGTCCCCTACTACGGGCATGGGGCCAACGCGGGCTTCGAGGACTGCCACACCCTGGCCCAGCTCATCCAGCAGTATGGCGAGGACTGGCGCAAGGTGCTCTCGGAGTACGAGCGGCAGCGCCGGCCCAACACGGACACCATCGCCGAGCTGTCGCTGCGCCACCACGCCGAGCTGCGAGACTGGTGCGGCCAGCGCCGGTTCCTGGTGCGCAAGGAGGTGGAGCGCAAGCTCAACCGGCTCTATCCGGCCAGGTACTCGTCGCTGTACGCGATGGTGACCTTCCAGGACCGTCCCTACCAGCAGGCGGTCCAGGCGGATCAGGCCCAGCGGGGCATCGTCGAGCACATCATGCAGCTCGAGAACGTCGACGAGCGCTGGGACAGCCCCGAGGTCGAGGAGCTCATGCACGCGCTGATGCGCGCGGCGAGCTGAGCGGGGCCTTCAGGAGCCCAGGGCCAGCAGATCCCGGACGCCCTGGTAGGCGAGCGCCGCGCCGAAGCCCAGCAGCGCCAGTCCGCACAGGGCGAGCACCGCCCGGTGCGCGGTGCTGGCGAGGAAGCGGCCCCCGAAGCCCGCCGCGACTCCCAGCCCCATCTTTCCGCCCACCAGGCCGGTAAAGAAGCCGCAGATGAGCATGGCGACGGCGGCGCCTCCGCCCTTCTCGGCCGCGGCGCCCAGGGCGGGCACTCCGACCAGGGTCCAGAAGATGTAGGGGCCGGGGCCCAGCGCGTTGGCGAGCACGGCGTTGCGGTAGGCGCGTCCCAGGGAGACGGGCTCGGCGGCGGGAGCCTTCGCGGCCTCGAGCTGGAGCCGGGAGCGGGCCTCACGCAAGGTCCCCACGCCCATGCGGATGACGAACACGCCCCCCACCAGCGACAGCAGCTGCAACACCAGGGGGGGCACGGCACGCGTGAGCAGGAAGGCGGCCAGCACGATGGGACCGTCGGAGACGAGCGGCGCGGTGGCCAGCAGCGCGGCGGCCTTGGGGCCCCGCCGCAGCCCCTCGGAGATCAACAGCGCGATGAAGGGACCGGGGGACAGCCCCGCGGCCAGGCCCTGGGCAAGCCCAGCGCTCAGGACGACGAGAAGCGCTTCCATCTCAGGGAGCCGCCGTGGCGCCCGGAGCGGACGAGGGCGAGCGCCTGGCGCCCATCCGGCGGGCGAGCCACCCATCCAGGCTGGCGCGCCCGCCTCCGCTGATGATCAGCGCCAGGGAAGCGGCGATCATCAGCAGGTGGAACTCGAGGCCCTCTCCGCCCTGATTGCCGCTCCAGTTCATGAAGAAGCCATGCGGCGGGAAGAGGATCAGCGCTCCAACCATGATGGAGAGGATGCCGAGCGCGGCGGGCCGGGTGAGCAGGCCGATGAAGAGCCCCACCACGGCGAGGGCCTCGGTGAAAATGGCGATGTAGGCCAGGGGAGCGGGGATGTTCAGCGTCTCGATGAAGAAGGCACGGGTCCCCGAGAAGCCTCCGCCATTGAACCAGCCGAAGAGCTTCTGGGCTCCGTGGGGGAACATCACCACCGCGACGGCGAGGCGGATGACGAGAGGAGCCAGGGCGCGATCCGTGGCGAGAAGGCGTTCGAAGGGAGACATGGGGACAAGGCTACGCGGCCTGGAGCGGAACGTGAATAGGCGGAGATGTTCTGATTCAGGCTTCCATGGGCGGAGCCACGCGGCGCGCGGTGAGCGCGGCCCCCGCGGAAGCGGCGCTCACGAAGACCAGGGCGAGCCACTGCATCCAGGTGAGCTGCTCACGCAGGAACACCAGCCCCGCGAGGGCCGCCACCGCGGGCTCCAGGCTCATCAGGATGCCGAAGGTGCGGCTCGAGAGCACGCGCAGCGCCCTCATCTCCAAGGTGTACGGCACCGCGCTGGAGAGGAGCGCCACGGCCAGGCCCGCCGCGAACACCGCGGGTGTGAGACGCGCCGCAAGGCCCTCCGTGAATGAGAAGGGCAGGACCGCCAGGGCCCCGAACAGCATACCCGTGGCGACGCTCTGTCCTCCCGGGAGCACCTTGGACACGCGTCCACCGAGCACGATGTAGGCGGCCCAGAATCCTCCAGCAAGGAGCGCGAGCAACACCCCCAGCAGATCCAGCGCGCTGTCGCCCGTTCGCCACGGGACGATGAGGGCGATGCCCACCGCCGCGAGCACCACCCACAGGAAGTCCGAGGGACGCCGAGAGCCGAACACCGCCACCGACAAAGGCCCTGCGAACTCCAGCGTGACGGCCAGCCCCAGCGGAATACGCTCGAGCGCCATGTAAAAGCTCAGGTTCATCGCGCCAAGCACCACCCCATACGGGATGACCGCGCCCCACTGCGCTCGCGTGAGCCGCGTCAGCGGCGGACGGAACGCCACGAACAGCATGAGCGCGGACAACCCGATGCGTATGCCCGCCGTTCCCGCTGCGCCGAGAGCCGGGAACAGCTCCTTCGCGAACGCGGCGCCACCCTGCACGCTCACGACGGACAGGAGCACCGCGGGAATGGGAGGCAGGGTCCTGGGAGCACGGACCGGGGGAACTTCACTCATGCGAGCCACCCTACCCGCTCCCCGCCGCCAAGACTCTCAGGATTCTGCTGGTGCGCGCAGCTGGCTCAGGGAGGAGGCAGGAACTGTATCTGCATGCTTCCAGTGAGCCGCGAGGCGTCCAGGCCGTCACGCACGCGGGGAGCCCGTCGCAGCGAGTAGGGCGACAATCCTCTCGCGCAGGCCGTCTCTCGTTAAGCGTTGGGCAAGAGACCGCGTCGGTCAGCAGAGGCACCACCCAGCAGGTGCCACGGGCTCAGTCGAGCCCTTTGCGGCCTCGGAACCGCTGCCGCAGAAACCTTCGGGCGTGGCCGTCCGCAATCAGGCGCTGCGCCTTCTTCACAACGGCCTGTGCCTCCTCCAGCGTCACCCGCTCCTCGATTAAAGAAGTGGCCAGCACGCATTGATACGCGGCGCAGCTCGATGGACGGTTTGTGTAAATCTGGCAGTCGCGGCCCATGAGCGCGGAGCACCTCTGCGGAAGCACCTCCGTGCCGCTGCGCCGGGTCTGGGTGGGAATTCCCAGCGAGTGAAGCTGCTCCACTTCCCCCGGCTCCAGCCCCACATGGCTGAAGAGGCTGCCATCGCAGCACAGGCCGCAACCACGGCACAGACGCGAGAGCGGAGATTCGGGAGTGCCAGGTTCCATGACCCTCCTTAGATAGCCACCGGCGCATGTGCGGCGCCCGAGCAAGCGAGGGAGCAGGCGAGGGCTCGCCGCGGCGGCGCCCAGGGAGTACTGGGAGACAGTCACGAGGCACATGGCTTGCTCGGATCCGCGGCAGGGGGGGGCACCTATGCCAAAGCAGCTCGTCGCGGTCGCACTGTCGTTCGTCCTCATTGCCTGTGGCAACACCCAGGACTCATCGCCACCCGCGCTTTCGCCGCGGGGTTCCCAGTCTCCCGAAGCGCCACTGGATGACACGTCCCTGGAGGCAGCCACGGCTTCGCCCGTGTACATGGTCGGCTCTTCTGTCTCCAAGGCCACGCTCACCGCGGGACAGGTCCAATCCGCCTCGTTCACCTTGGCGTCGTCGGCCACCGTGCAGAACCTGCTGGTCGAGATCCGGATCTACAAAGCGGGCACCGAAACGATGTATGCCAGGAAGGAGTTCAGCCCAGTGAACCTCTTCGCTGGTTCGCAGCAAACGCTGACCTTCGATTTCCAGTCCCCCCTGGACATGCCCGCGGGCCAGTACGACATCCGGGTGGGGGCCTGGGGCTCGGCGAGCACCCTGCTCTACGCCTTTGGCGAGGTGTTCACCGTCCAGGCGTCTCCAGAAGCCAGGAAGGTCTCTGTCGTGAGTTCGTCTGTCTCCCGGAACCCGCTCACGGCGGGGCAGCTCCAAACCGCCGCCGTCACCTTGACGTCGACGACCACGCTGCAGGGCCTGATCGTCGACATCCGGATCTACAACTCGTCCGCGAATACGCTGTATGCGACGAAGAGCTTCAGCCCGGTGAACCTCTTTGGCGGCTCGCAGCAGCGGCTGACCTTCGACTTCCAGTCGCCCGCGAACATGCCTCCGGGGCAGTACGATGTCCGGGTGGGGGTCTGGGATTCGGCGTGGAACACCCTGCTCTACCAGACGCGCGACGTGTTCATGGTCAGCGCTGGGCAGATCGCCCTGAATTGCCAGGACGGGGCCTGGCTGACCTCCGGCTCCTACGCCGTGGAGAACAACCAGTGGGGCAAGGGGGGCGTCACCGGCAGCTACTCTCAATGTGTTGGCATTGGCCCGGTGGCCGCGGATGGTTCCGTCTCCGCCCGCTGGACGTGGACCTGGCCGTCGGGACCGAACGAGATCAAGGCCTATCCCCAGCTCGTGTTCGGCCAGAAGCCGGGCTACGCCTCGACTCCCAACAGCAACCTGCCCAAGCGGCTCGATCAGCTCAGCCAGGCGACGAGTTCGTGGGCCACCCGGGGCACCTATACGGGAACCGGCCAGCTGACCTTCGATCTGTGGCTGACCAGCGATCCTGTCCGCTATCCGCGGTTCCTGGACACCCCCATCACGCACGAGATCATGATTGCCGTTGAGCCCTACGGCGGCTACGGGCTGAACCGCAACCCCGCCTGGTTCGTCGAGGAGATTGTGATCAACGGCGTCCGCTACCGGACCTACAAGGCGGACAACTTCGGCCCTCCCGAGCGGAAGTGGAGGTTCCTGGTCTTCCAGATGCTGACGCCGATGGTGAGCGGCTCTTTGGATCTGCGGCCGCTGTTCGACTACCTGAAGGCTCGCGGGTTCATCCAGGGCACCGAGTACCTGTCATCCATCGAATTCGGCAGCGAGCTGGTGGAAGGCAGCGGTGATGTCACCGTGGATTCATTCAAGGCCACGGTGAACTGATTCCTTCCGGTGGGCACCCCGAGCCACATGGTGGGTAAAGTCCTGGAAGACTTCACGCGTGCGCGTCGAGCCAGGAACGTAACCGAAGGTCTACCTGGGCCTCGCCGCGCAGCCCTGGCTCCACCTCGAGCGTCATCGAGTGGAACCCGCGCGCTTCCAGTCCCTTCATCAGCTCTGAGCGTGTCTCCGGGTTCGGGGCGAAGAGGATGCAGCCGTCCCCTCCTCCCGCCCCGGACTGCTTGCCCGCGCAGCCGTAGGCCGAGGCAATCGCCAGGATCCGGCGCATGGCCTCCGTCTCCGTCGGCCCCAGTTCCTGCAGCAGCGCCTGCTGAGCCTTCACCGCCTCGGTGAAGGCGCGGAAGTCTCCGCCGCTCAGGCCCTCTTCAATCTCGTGGCCCAGCGTGTCCGAGCGCGCCACGAAGGCCTGGCGGGCTGCCTCGTCCTTGCGCGCCTCCACCTGGTTGATGAGCACCCGCGTCGAGGCACTCTCTCCCGTGAACGCGTACGCCAGGGCTACCTTGGGTGGGGGCAACCGCCACACGTCCACCGGCGGTGCCTCCATCAGCGCCGCCCGGAAGCCTCCCGCACTGGAGGCTGTCATCAGCCCCGAGACTTCATAGCGCCGGTAGCGCAGCACGCCTCCGGCGAAGCTTGCCGCCACGTCCCCGCCGCTCCCCTTCCCTCCCTGTCCCAGCGCATGGGACACCAGCGCCAGCTTCAGCGTGTCGAAGCGGTCCTCCAGGATGAAGCGCGCCGCGTCCGCCGCCAGCACCGTCGCGCAGGCGCTCCCGCCCATGCCCAGCTTGAGCCCGCCGGGCCCCACCGCCGAGGGCGCCACCGCCAATTCGAAGCCCACGCTCTGCCGGCCGTGCGCCCGTAGCGCCTCGTCCAGCGTCCGCGCCACGAAGGCGAAGCCCGCGGGCACCTCGCGCTCCCAGCGCACGCCCTTGGGCGTCGTCGTCCCCGCCAGCGTGCCTTCCTCCAGGCACACGTGCACCCGCGCGTCCGCCCGCCGCCGCACCAGCGCCGCCGTCCGGGGCGCCACCGCCGCCACCCGCGCCACCCCGCCCCACAGCACCGCGTACTCGCCGGAGATGAACAGCTTCCCGGGCGCCGAGAGTGCCCGCTCCATCAGAACAGGTGCTCGCTCTTGAGCACCGCGTCCCCGCCCGGCACGCAGCGCACCACGTCCACCGCTCCGCACGCCCGCGCCAGCGCCTCGGCCGCCACCTCGTGCGCCGCGTCCGTCAGCAGCACCGGGTTCGGCCCCGCGTCCAGTGTGAACCACACCGGCATGCCCTTCTTCCGCTGCTCGCGCAGGTGCTGAATCAGCCCCAGCGTGTTCGCGTGCAGGTAGCAGAGTGGCGGATCCGCCGCGAGCCCCGTGGCGTGCATGCGCCAGGCGTTGCGCTCGGACAGCTCCCCCAGCCCCTGCAGATCCTTGCGCTGGATGAGCTCCACCGCCCGGGGCACCTCCGCCTCCGCGTCCTTCGTCCACGCCTCGTAGTACGGGCTCGTCTCCACCGTGTGCTTCATCCCGTCCCGGGACTTCACTTCCTTCTCTTCACGGTTGAGCACCGCCACCACCATGCGCAGCTCCGGCCAGTGCCGCTCGTCGAAGCGCTGCACCGCGTAGCAGTCCGTGCCGTCCGCGCGCTCGCCCTTCTTCCACTCGCAGAAGCCCCCCTGCACGCTGCGGCACGCCGAGCCGCTGCCCAGCCGCGCCAGCACGCTCGCCGCCTTCGGATCCGCCGGCAGTCCCGCCGCCGCCCGCGCCGCCACCGCCAACGCCGCGAACCCCGCCGCGCTGCTTGCCAGCCCCGCTGACGCCGGGAAGTCTCCCCGCGACACCATGCGCGCCGGCCCCAGCTTGCCTCCGGCCTCCGCCCTCACCGCCTCCAGCACGCGTAGCACCCGATCGCGCTCGCTGCCTTTGGCCGTGTGGCCGTTGAGCTCCACCTGGTCCGACGCCGCGCCGAACTCCACCGTCGTCGTCACCGACAGCGGAGCCAACGTCATCGACAGGCTCGACTGGTGGGGAAGGATGAGCGCCTCGTCCCGCTTCCCCCAGTACTTCACCAGGGCGATGTTGGGATGCGCCAGGGCAGTCGCTTTCATTCAAGCCCTCACAGCGCCCGCGGTCCCGCGAGCTGGCTGCTGAAACACCGCACCCCGAGCCCCAGCAGCTTCGCCACCGCTGGTTCCGGCTCGAGGAAGAGGCCAATGACGGCCCCGCCGTCACCTCCAGCCCCTGTCAGCTTCGCGCCCAACGCTCCCATGGCGCGCAGCCGGTACACCATCTCCTCCAACGGCGGCGAGGACAGTCCCAGCGCCGCCAGCAGGCCCTGGTTCACGTTCATCGCGTCGCCCAGTGCCTCCAGGTCTCCCGCCTCGATGGCCTGGGCACCCTCCGTGGCCACCGTGCCGATCTGCTGGAACAGCCGCGTGTAGCGCGCCGGCCAGCGGGCCTGGCGCTCTCGCAGCGCGCCCACCGTCTTCTTCGTCGGGCTGCGATCTCCCGCCAGGACCACGAGCACCTTGAGCGGCCGCGGGCTCTTTACCTCTCGCGCCCGCCCCGTGGACTGCCCCGGCGTGCGCTTGTAGAGGATGAGCTGCTCGCGGGCGCTCGTGGTGTGGTCCACTCCCGAGGGCGTGCCGTGGAACTCCTGCTCCATCTCCAGCGCCAACCGGGCCACTTCCTTCGCCGGGTCGGCGCGGCCCGCGGCCTTCAGCAGCACCCGGGAGCACGCCACCGAGAGCGCCGCCGAGCTGCCCAGCCCCATCGAGAGCGGCAGCTCGGACTCCAGCGACACCTTCACCGGCGGGCTGCCGCACAGCTTCGCCGCTCGCTGGAACGCCTTCGTGAGCAGCGCCCGCTGCGGCTTCGTCAGGGTGTCTGGCAGCGCCAGTTGGCTCTTGCGCGCCCGTTCGCCTCTCGCTGTCACACCGTAGGACAACGGGCCTGCCAGCGCCGCGTGCCCGTACACCACGCTGTGCTCACCGAGCAGGATGACTTTGCCAGCTCCGAAGCCCACCAGCGGGGGGGTCTGTGGATCCATAAAGAGAGTGTCTTGGGGGCAGAGGAACCCTCACCCCGTCCCTCTCCCTAAGGGAGAGGGGTTTTTGGCTCTGGGCTCAGCCCGTGGTTCCCGTGGCAGCGGCGGCCTCGGCCGGCGGCAGCGCGGCGATCAGCTCCCTCGCCTTCTCCACCTTCACGTGCCCCGCCTTCACCAGCTCGTTGGCAATCTTCTCCACCCAGTCCCCACGCGCTCCCGCCGTCACCGCCACGCACCGCGCGTGCAGCGCCATGTGCCCCTTCTGGATGCCCACGCTGCCCAGCGCCCGCAGCGCCGCGAAGTTCTGCGCCAGCCCCACCGCCGCGAATACCATCGACAGCTCGCGCGCCGAGCTCACCCGCATCAGCTTCAGCGCCACCTGCACGCCCGGGTGCACCTTGATCGGTCCGCCCACCGTGCCCAGCGCCAGTGGCAGCTCGATGCGGCCCACCAGGTGCCCTTCCTCCAGGAACCAGTTGGACAGCGGCTGGTACTGCCCGTCACGGCACGCGAAGGCGTGCGCCCCGGCCTCGATCGCCCGCCAGTCCTGGCCCGTCGCGATCGCCACCGCGTCGATGCCGTTCATCACGCCCTTGTTGTGCGTGGCCGCCCGGTACGGATCCGCCTGCGCGAAGCGGCTCGCCTGGGCAATGCCCTCGGCGATGTCCTGGCCCGACATGTCGAAGTCCGCCAGCAGCGGCACCGGAATGCGGCACATCGCCCGCGCCAGCCGCCGGTCCGCCAGGTTCGACAGGATGCGCAAGTACACCTTGCCGCCCGTCACCTGCTCGATCAACGGCGCCACGCCCTCCGCCATCGTGTTGATCAGGTTGGCGCCCATCGCCTCCTGCGTGTCGATCAGCAGGTGGACAATCAGCAGCGGCTCACCGCGCGGGCCCTCGGGCGCCGGCAGCACGCGCACCTCCACGTCCCTCGCTCCGCCGCCCCGGCTCACCATCGCCGGGTGGAAGCTGTTGGCCAGCGCCAGAATCTGGTCCTTCGCGTCCAGGATCTTCTGCGTCGCCACCGCCGCGTCGCCAAAGCGCGTCACCTGCACCTGGCCGATCATCGTCGAGCTGTCCGCCTCGGCCGTGAAGCCACCCCCCTCGCGGACAATCTTCGCCGCGAAGGACACCGCCGCCACCACCGAGGGCTCCTCCACGGCCATGGGCACGATGTAGTCGCGCCCGTTCACCATCATGTTCAGGCCCAGGCCCAGCGGCAGCGAGAAGGTGCCCACCGCGTTCTCGATCATCTGGTTGGCCAGCGTGGGCTGCAGCGTGCCCACGCCGCGCAGCGACTCGAGCTCCTCGGTGGTGAGACGGAACATCCGGCTCAGCTGCGCGAGGCGCTCCTCCATCGGCAACTTGTGGAACCCTGCGAGCCTGGACGTCACGGTGTCAGACATGTCTTTCCTTCCCAACAGCGGCGCGAAGCCTGCGCCCCTCTACAGTGCTGCGAGCCAATCCTTCAACTCCCCTGTTACCACCACCGGCCTCTGCCTCAGTTCAGCACAGCTTCTGCTGCCCGTGAGCACGAAGGCCTGCCGCAGCCCCGCGAGGATCACCTGAAGCGCCTTGTCCGCGCCATCCAGCCCGCCTGCCTGCTGGGCACGGAACAAGGGCAGCGCCATACCCGCCAGGTCCGCGCCAAGCGCGAGCACCTTGGCCACTTCCAAACCCGTTCTCACGCCGCCGGATGCCACCAGCCGGACGTCCGGGCCCACGGCCCGCCGCACCGTCACCGTGGCTGCAGCCGTGGGGATGCCCCACCCGGAGAACTCGGCGCCCAGCTCCGCCAGCATGCCCGAGGCGCGCAGCTGCTCCACCCGCACCCACGAGGTGCCACCCAGGCCGGACACGTCGATGTTGCGCACGCCCAGCTCCTTGAGCCGGCGCGCCACATCCGGGCCAATGCCACACCCTGTCTCCTTCACCAGCAGCCGCTCGCCGAACGCCTGGACGAGCCCCTCCACCACTTTGTAGCCCCCGCGGAAGTCGCGATCGCCCTCGGGCTGGGTGAGCTCCTGGCCGGCGTTGAGGTGCAGCGCCATGGCGTCCGCGCCAATGGCGTCCGCCAGCCTTCGCACCGCGTCGGTGCCCATCTGCACGGCCTGGTACAGGCCGATGTTGCCCACCAGCACCACGGTGGGCGCCACGTCGCGCACCTGGTACGAGGCGGCGCGCTCGGTGGATTCGATCATCGCGCGCTGGCTGCCCACGCCAAAGGCCAGCCCGTGGCGCTCGGCCAGCATGGCCAGGTCCCGGTTCACCTCTCGCGCGCGCTCGGTGCCACCCGTCATCCCCGTCACCAGCAGCGGCGCGCGGATGCGCTTGCCGAGGAAGTCCGTGGACAGGTCCACGTCCTCCACCGCCATCTCCGGCATGGCGCAGTGCACCAGACGCACACACTCCAGGAGTGTGCTGTTCTCGGCCGGCTCGACGTCACCCGTGGCACACAGGTCGAGGTGGGCGTCCTTCCTCTTCGCTGTCGTTTCATCGCCCATCGCTTTAGAACCCCTACTGCCCCGGTGCAGATGTGCGGCTAAGTGCCTGAATGGTCGGGGGATTCTGTAGCAAGTGGGAGCGGCTCGGCGCAAGCTAAAGGGGGGCGAGCGGTCGAGGAAGCACCTCGAATGGACGGCACCCGCCCCTGAGCGGTAAGCAGGGTCCGTGAGCACCATGCCGCCCAAGGTGGCTGTCTTCCTACACAGTGGGGACTACGACCGGGTCCACCAGGGGCTGTCCATCGCCGCCGCCGCGGTGGCCTCGGGACGCCGGGCCGAGGTGTACCTCTTCTGGTGGGCCCTGGAGCGCTTTCTCCAGGATCGGCTGGATGAGCCGGACTTCCACCCACCCCGCGAGGATGTGGCGGACCGCTTCGAGACGCGCGCCATGCCCACCTTGCGCGCGCTGCTCGCGCACCTGCGCGAGTCCGGGCTGGCCACCGTGCAGGGCTGCACGGGCTCGCTGGCGGCGCTGGGAGGCGAGGCGGTAGCAGACAAGGGAGCAATCGACGGGTGGGTGGGCTGGACCGCCATCCTCCAGCGGACCGCTGGCGTCGTCGATCGCTTCTACCTGTAAGCGGGACCGGGCCGCATTGACGGCCCCCCGTGCCTGTTTAGGTTCCTGAAGGCTCTAGGAAAGGAACGGCACGGAACACCATGTCTTACTACAGCAGTGCATATGACACGTCGCCCCGGCGGGGCTTCTCCCCGCGTGGAGGCGGAGGGTGGCACCGGTTGGGCAACGCGCTCAAGACGACGGTGCTGCTGGCTGGGCTCACCGCGTTGGTGCTGCTGATTGGCCAGCGGCTCGGCGGCGCGCGCGGGTTGGCCTTCGCGGGCTTCTTCGTGGTGGTGATGAACTTCGCCTCGTACTGGTTCAGCGACAAGATCGCCCTGGCCATGCACGGGGCGCAGCCGCTGCCGCGTCACCAGGCGCCCTGGCTCCACGACATGGTGGAGCGGCTGGCCGCGCGCGCGAACATGCCGGTGCCCAAGGTGTACCTGCTGCCCACGCCCACGCCCAACGCGTTCGCCACGGGCCGCAGCCCCAAGCACGCGGCGGTGGCCGTCACCACGGGCCTGATGGAGATCCTCGATCGGCGCGAGCTGGAGGGTGTGCTGGCACACGAGCTGGCGCACGTGCGCAACCGGGACACGCTGATCGGCACGGTGGCCGCCACGCTGGCGGGCGTCATCAGCTACGCGGCACAGATGCTCTTCTTCTTCGGCGGCTCGATGCTCAGCCGCAGCGACGATGACGAGGGTGGTGCGGGCGGCGCGTTCGCGCAGCTGGGGCTGCTGCTGGTGGCACCCATCGCAGCCACGTTGCTGCAGTTGGCGGTGAGCCGCTCGCGCGAGTACGGCGCGGACGCCACGGGCGCGGAGCTGTGCGGCGATCCGGATGCGCTGGCCAACGCCCTGCTGAAGCTGGAGCAGGGCGCGCAGCTGATGCCCTATGACCGGGCGCCGGCCAGCTCGCACCTGTTCATCGTCAACCCGCTGTCGGGTGGCGGGGTGATGAAGCTGTTCTCCACCCACCCGCCCATCCCCGAGCGGGTGCGGCGCCTGCGTGAGATGAGCGGCCGGGGCTGGTAGCCGGCCGCTCTACCCCGCGGCCTTGGCGAGCATGGGCTGCTCGGCCGGGGCCGCGGGCAGCGCGTCCAGCGAGTCGAACTTCTCGAAGGGGTTCTCCAACATCTCTCGCAGCGTGTTGGCCAGCACCCCGGCGTGGAACCCGTCGATGAAGCGGTGATCGAACGAGGCGTTGATGTTCATCACCTTGCCCACGACGATCTTCCCGTCCTCCACCACCGGCGCCTCTTTCACCGCGCCGGGCGCCACGAAGATGGGCACGCGGGTGTACGGCACCAGCGGCACGTACGCGGTGTCCAGGCCCAGCGAGCCCACGTTGGTGATGATGATCGACCCGAACGCGTCCTTCGGCATGCCCAGCCCGCTCAGGTCCAGGTTCAGCGTGTACATCAGGAAGCCGATCAGCCAGGTGAAGAGGTTGAGGAACATGTAGGGGATCTTCTGGATCGTCCCCTTGCCCTTCTCCATGGCCACGTCGCGGCGCTCGCGCACCTTGCGTACCGCCTCCTCCATCTCCTGGGCGATGTCGAACAGGCTCTTGGTGTCCGCGTCGTTGATCTTCGCCGAGGTGAGGTCCACCTTGCCGCCGTCGGTCTGCACCACCAGGGCGGAGATCGTCACCTGCTTGCGCACGTAGATTTTGTTGAAGCGCAGCAGGGCGTTGGCCTCGGGGCAGCGGCGCAGCGCCTCGCCCATGGCCTTGGTCATCAGGTGCGTCACCGTGAGGCGCACGCCGGTGCGCTGGCGGAACTCCTCGATGTAGGCCATGGCCTTGTCCATGCGCACCGTCAGCGTGCCGTAGACCGTGGGGTCATAGGTGGTCTTCCAGCTGCCGATGGCCAGCTTGCGAAAGCTCGAGATGTCCGTCTTGGGGGTGAGCTCCAGGTGCGGCATGTGGCGGTACCCTCGTCGTCGCGGTGCGGAAGGCCGCAGCATGGCCCGATTTCCGGGAGCACCGGAAGTCCCTGGCCCTTCAGGGTGAGGAGGAGGCTTGCTCGCCCTGCTCCCAACCATTGAATGCGCACGGCTATTGACGCGCCGGTGCTGGACGTTAGGCTGCGGCGCTTTTTTGCAGCCTTTTGGAGGTCGTACTCGTGCTGGTTGCCCTCATCCTGGTGTCCCTCGGCTTTGCCGTCACGCTCTACATGCTGCTGTTCGGCTCGCAACGGGCCGCTGTCGCCGCCCCCGCCGTGAAGGCGGAGCTGAGCGACTCGTCCAAGGCCCGCGCTCACGCCGAGGCGGAGCTGGCGCGCAAGCAGAAGGAGCTCGACGAGCAGCGTGCGCAGTTGCAGGAGGTCAAGGAGCAGCTGAAGCAGACCAAGCGCAAGCTGTTCGAGCAGAAGGAGGGTGAGAAGGGCGACCGCGACCTGGCCAAGGCCCGCTCGGATGTGGAGCGCTCGGCGTCCATCCAGCTCGAGGTGGTGCGCGCGGATCTGAACCAGGCGCTGGCGGAGCTCGAGCGGCTGCGCAGCGAGCAGGGCGGCGGCAAGGCCCGCCGGGGTCCTGCTCCCGCAGCGGCAGGGGCCACGACGGCTCCGGCTCCGGCGGCGGCTTCCACGGCGGCGGCCACGGGGCAGATCTCCGCTCCGGCGCAGGAGGGTGAGCGGGTGGTGACGGCGGCGGTGCAGGTGATGCCGTCCGCCGAGGCTGCCACGCCCGCGCCCGCCGCGCAGCAGGCGGAGACGGAGCGGGGCAACCGCCGCTACCGCGAGCTCAACGACGCGGACCGCGAGAAGATGCAGCGGCTGGAGCAGAGCTCCAAGAAGGACCGCGAGCGCGCGGCGGAGCTGGAGCGCGAGCTGCGCAAGGTCAAGGGCAGCAGGGAGACGCAGCAGCGCATCTTCACCGCCACCAAGAGCGAGCTGGATCTGGTGAAGGACAAGTTCAAGGCGCTGGAGAAGCGGCTGAACCGTACGCTGCTGGAGCGCGATCTGCTCCGCCGGGCCATCAAGGACCTGGAGAAGAAGACCGGCATGCTGGCCGATCGCACCGAGCTGACGCCGGAGGAGGTGGCCGCCAGCGACCAGAAGAGTGACGAGGCGGCCCGCGAGCGCGCCAACGCCGAAGCCCAGCGTGCGGCGCAGCAGGCTCAGGCCGAGGCCGAGGCCGCGAAGGCCACCGAGGCGTCCGCCGCCACCAGCGAGGCCCCTGCCGCCAGCGAGCCGGCCACGGCCGCCTCGGGCGAGTCTGACAAGTCCACCGCACCGAGCGCCTGAGCCACGCTCTTCCCGGCTGGAGGCCCCTCTTCCCACTGGGACGAGGGGCCTTCTCGTTTCCAGGGGACGCACGGCGGAGGGCACAGGCCCACGCTCTGGGGGCGCAGGTCGCGGGTCCCTCGTCTCGGCGCGGGTCCCCCCGTCAGCGGACGGGTCCTCCCGCGCCGGCCGTCCCGCTCTCCCATGTGACGTTCCACGTGGAACAGCGGCACGCATCAGGCGGCGTTCCCGCCTCCTCCCCTGCCCCACCGGTCTACGGAGACTCTCCACGCTGGACACCCATGGCTGACGGATGTGCCTGTTCCACGTGGAACATCACCACCCCTTCGCTCTACCGGCGTTCCACGTGGAACACCGCCCTATAGAGGATGCGCATGGTTCACGCAGACCAGGGCCCGATCTCGGATGCGCACGGCCCACGCGAACCACGGCCCTATATAAGGACGCGCTCGTTCCACGTGGAACACCTCCACGCGAAGGCTGAACTCGTTCCACGTGGAACACCTCCACGCCATGCCCCTCCGATGTTCCACGTGGAACACGGCCCTATATGAGGACGCGTTCGTTCCACGTGGAACACCTCCACCACCGCGCCTCGGCTCTGGTTCCACGTGGAACACGGGCACGCGGAGCACCCACCGATGTTCCACGTGGAACACGGGCATGCGGAGCGCCCACCGATGTTCCACGTGGAACACGGCACTCCGGTCCCTCGCTCCTGGCGTCTCCTGCTGAGTGACCACCGTGCCGCCTTCGACACGTGCAGTGCCCCGGCCTTGTCCCCGGCCCTCACGCCGAAAGAGAATGCGCGCTCTCTGACCACGGTGGAGGCAGTTCATGTCGGCACGACAGGGCAGCTCTTCTTTAGAGGCCCCGGCTCCGCCTCGCGGCACCTGCCCCGGCTGCGGCAAGGAGCCCGGCGGCGAGCGCTGCATCCACTGCGGCGTCGCGGCCCGCGTCGGTCCCTATCGCGTGCGCAAGGTGCTCGGTCAGCGCGGGGCCGCCCGCACCTATCTGGCCGATGACGTGGATGGCCTGGTGGTGCTCAAGGAGCTGTCCTTCTTCACTCCGCCCGACGCGGCCACCCTCGCCGCCTTCCATGAGGAAGCGCGCCAGCTCCAATCGCTCACCCACCCGCGCGTTCCCCGCTACCTGGACATGCTCCAGCTCGGCACCGGCGTCGACACCCGCCTGTACCTCGCGCAGGAGTTCGTCGAGGGCACCTCCCTGGAGCAGCAGCTCGCCACTCGCCGCGCCACGGAACTCGAGGCCCGTGAGCTGGCGCGCCAGGTGCTCGACATCCTCCATTATCTGCAGAGCCGCTCGCCGCCCGTGTTCCATGGCGACCTCAAGCCGTCCAACCTCATCCGCCGGCCGGACGACGCCCTGTTTCTGGTGGACTTCGGCGCGGCCTGGGTACGCGGCGAAACCAATGTGGAGCCCTCCCGCTACACCCCGCCTGATCAGCACGCAGGTGAGCTGGATGTCACCACCGACTTCTATGCGCTGGGGGTCACCCTGGTGGATGCGCTCACCTGGGAGCCCGAGTGGAAGCAGCGCGCGGCCGGGCTGGAGGAGCTGGCCTCGCATGTCGATGTCTCGCCCAGCTTCCGGGAGTTCCTCGCCCGGCTCACCGCCTCGGAGCGAAACCTGCGGTTCACCTCCGCGGCCGAAGCCCTGCGGGAGCTGGAGTCTCCCGAGCAGGCTCCCCCATCGCGCCTGTCCCGGCGGCGCGTGTGGTTGGCGGCAGCGGGCGCGGGTGGGGCCCTGCTGCTCTTTGGCGCGGGCTTTGTCACCGGGCGGGCCACGGCTCCTCGCCGCCCTCGGATGGAGTGGAATGAGTCGCCTGCTCGCTACTCGCACCCAGGGCAACGGATCCCGCCGGCACCGCCGCCCGTTCCCCCGGATTCAGTCATCCAGGAGCCGGCGACGGACCACCAGTCCCTCGATTGTGAGTACGCGGGACGTGGGGTTCGGAGTGGCTCAGCGTCCTCGTCCTCTCCGTCAAGCGATGAACGCTACGCGTTCGACCGTGACCTGAGCACGGCCTGGCGCAGCTACACTTCCAGGGAGGCCTGGCTGCAGGTGGACCTGCGACAGGTGCGAACCATCAACGGACTGGTGTTCGCCGGAAGCTGGCATGTGCCTTCCAGCAGAGTGCACAAGAGCCTGGTTCAGACGAGCCTCGACGGCTACAACTGGTCGCTGCTGATCAAGATCACCCGGGAGCCAACGGATCCGCCCATGCCGTACCGGATCTGGTTTCCTGACCGGGCTGTGCGGTACGTGCGCTTCATCGGGGCACACGGGGACTACGGCAATGCCGTCGTCAGCACCTTCGAACTCTATGGTCCGGACTGCCCGCTGAAGCGGCCCGCGACAATGGATGCCATCGACAATCTTCCGTAACAGGCGCCCACGTCCCCGCGCTGAAAACTGGCTGGCCTGACCGCGAGCCCTACACTGCGCGCATCGCTCGAGCCCCACGAGAGGCTCAAGTGGGAGGTTCGCCGGTGCACGCAACGAGAGGCTGGAAGGGCAGGGGATGGGTGGCGGTGCTGGGACTGGCCGCGAGCGCCTGCGTGCAGCAGCGCGCGGAGCCAGTGGCCCGGGCTGCGATGGCTCAGCCGCCGGTGGTGCCGCCACACTCCGCGCCGCGCATCACGAGCACCTTCCAGTCCGAGCTGAGCGCGGAAGCGGGACGCCCCGTCACGCTGCGCGTGGTGGCGGAGGATCCACAGGCGCGGGCGCTGATCATCCGCTGGTCGGCGAACACGGGAACCCTGAGCGAGCCGGCGCACGAAGCCGCGCAGAGCGAGGTGGAGTGGACGCCGCCGCCATGCGCGCTGACGGGCACCCCGCCTGCCATCACCGCCACGGTGACGAACGCACTGGGACAGACTGCGGCCACCTCCTTCACACTGACGGCAGACACCACATGCCTGGTGAGAGGTGGAGGAGTCGCGGGCCCGAAGCTCCTCGCACTGCACTCCGAATCGGTAGCGTGGAACGCGCGCTGATCAACGCCCCTCTCCCTTCGGGAGAGGGACGGGGTGAGGGTTC
>DASVVJ010000207.1:0-10430 GCA_036389955.1 Myxococcaceae bacterium | reverse complement strand
CGTCGCGTAGAGGGTGGTCCCGTTGATTCCCCCCGCGACCAGGACCTTGCCGTTGTTCAGCAGGGTCGCCGTGTGCTCGACGCGATGGGTGGTCAGCGAGGCGGCTGCGCTCCAGGTGCCCAACGCCGGGTCATACATCTCCGCGGACAAGGCAGGGTTGGAGCCGTAACCGCTCCCCACGACGAGGACCTTGCCATTGAGCAGCTGTGTCGCCGCGTGCAGGTAGCGAGGAGAGACCATGGAACCGGTCGCGCTCCAGGTGCCCAAGGCCGGGTCATACAACGCCGCTGACGCGAGGTAACCGCTTCCGCTGTAACCCCCCACGACGAGGACCTTGCCGCCGGACAGCGGCGTTGCTGTGTGCCCAGTACGAGGCGAGGCCATGGAAGCGGTCGCGCTCCAGGTGCCCAGGGCCGGATCGTACACCTCTGCTGTCGCAAAGGGGCTGTTGGTGGCGCCTCCCCCCGAGACGAGGACCTTGCCATTGCGCATCAGCGTGGCCAGGTGGGAGTAGCGAGCCGAGACCATGGAGCCGGTCGCGCTCCAGGTGCCCGAGGCCGGGTCGTACACCTCCGACGCCGCGAGAGAGCCGGGGCTGGCTCCTCCCGAGACGAGGACCTTGCCATTGGGCAGCAGCGTCGCCGCATGGTAGCCACGAACCGAGGCCATGGAGGCGGTCGCGCTCCAGGTGCCCAAGGCCGGATCGTACACCTCCGCCGTCGCGCGGTAGCCAGCGTTGAATCCCCCCGCGACGAGCACCTTGCCATTGGGCAGCAGCGTCGCCGTATGGGCAAAGCGAGGTGACGTCATGGTGCCCGTCGCACTCCAGGTGCCCGAGGCCGGGTCATACAAAGCCGCCGCCGCCGTTGCCTGGTTGCCACCCGCATGTCCTCCCGAGATGAGCACCTTGCCGGAGGGGAGCAGGGTGGCGGTGTGGAGGTTGCGGCCTGGGTTCATGGCGCCTGCGGCTGCCCATTGGTTGGGCGCGCACGTCGGCAGGCCAGTGAGAGAGAAGGGCACTGAAGCCGTGAGGCCATGGGCATTGGTGACGACACCGGTCACGGTGAGGGGAACGCCCGTGACGGTGCAGGAAGGCGCCGTCCAGACAACCTGGCTGGTGGAGGCGGTGCTCTGCGGTGCGGCCAGCGAGCCGGTGTTGGCTGTCCAAGCAAACGTCAGAGAAGTGGCCTGAGGGTCGGTGGCGGTGGCGTCAAAGGAGACCGTCTGGCCGGGGGAGGCAGAGGAGGAGGACTGGTTGAAGGAGGTGAAGCGGGGAGGGAAGCGTTCGATGGAGGTGGCTGCGATGCAGAGGTTGAAAGCGCCCGAGGTCTGCCCGCCGTGGCCGTCCTGGATGGTGACGGTGAGCCTGCAGTTGTTGCAGGCGTTGGCTGGCACCGAGGAGGGGACGAAAGAGGCGGCGCTGGAAGTGGGGTTGGTCCAGGTGCCCGGGCAGGAGGCGGTCCACTGGTAGGAGAGGGCATCTCCATCCGCATCCGAGACAAGGACAGAGACAGCGGTGGACTGCCCCGCGTCCAGGCGGCTGGGAGAGGCAGAAACCCTGGAGACGACAGGCAGGAGGTTGAAGGAGATGCCGAGGTTGGCGTTGGTGGAAGTGCCGGGGGTGACGTTGATGGCCAGGGAGACGGAGACCGCAGCGCCCTGAGAGTCCGTCACCGTGAGGGTGAGGGTGTGAATGCTGACGGAGGAAGGAGCCGTCCAGGTGGTGGTAGCGGCCGTGGTGTCTGAGAAGGTGCCGCCGGTGGCGCTCCAGGCCAGGGTGAGGGCATCGCCGGCGTTGGGATCATGGACCGTGGCCGCGAGGGAGACAGAAGCGCCCGCCTGGACGGAGGTGGGGGAGGCCGTGAGGGAGTCGATGAGGGGCGCTTCATTGCCGTAGGGCGCAGGGGGAGGAGTCTGCTGGAGGGTGAGCGCGAGGGCGGTGGTCTGGTTGGGAGCAATGGAGATGCCGGAAGTCTGCCCTTGGAAGCGCAGGGTGCCCGAGGCGTCGAAGGCCTCAGCGAGGAAGGAGCGGTTGGTGCCGGCGGGAAGGTTGCTGATGAGACCGCTCCAGGAGCCGTTGGTTTGAGCCAGCTCGACTTCGAGGGAAGTCATATCGGAGGCGGAGACAGTCACCTTGACGCGGGTGACATCACTGGCGGAGAGGGCCTGTTGGACGGAGGCAGCGAACTGAACGGAGCCAGTGGACTCTGAAGTGCAGGCGGAGAGGGAGAGCAGCAGCACGGCGGCGAGACATGAAAGACGTGAGTGGATGTGCACGACTTCTCCTTGAGAGGTGAGGTGATGGCTTGAGTCCAACCCCATGCCTGGCTGAGTTCAGGGCGTGTAGAGTTCCGCCACGGACAGGGGACCGTTGCCGTATCCCCCCGAGACGAGCACCTTGCCGCTGCTCAGCGTCGCCGTGTGGTGCCCGCGAGCCGAGGGCAGGGCGGAGACCGCGCTCCAGGTGCCTGAGCCCGGGTTGTACACCTCGGCCGCCGCGAGGTAGCCGGTGGTGTTCTGTCCTCCCGAGACGAGCACCCTGCCGCCAGGCAGCGCCGTGGCCGCGAAGTTGGCGCGCCGCGTGGCCATGGGGCCCGTCGTGCTCCAGGTGCCCAGGGACGGGTCGTACACCTCGGCCGTCTCCAGGAAGCTGGTCCGGTACAGGCCCCCCGAGACGAGCACCTTGCCATTGGACAGCACCGTCGCCGTGTGGTTGGCGCGCGCCGCGGCCATGGCGCCCGTCAGGCTCCACCGGCCCGTGGCTGGATCGTACAGCTCCGCGGTCTGGTAATAGTTGCTCAGGCCGCTGGCTCGTCCCCCCGAGACGAGCACCTTGCCATCGGCCAACAGCGTCGCGGTGTGGAACCCGCGAGGCGAGGCCATGGAGCCGGTGGTGCTCCAGCGGCCCGTGGCCGGATCATACAGCTCCGCCGTGGCCAGGTAGGTGCTCACGTTGTTGTATCCCCCGGCGACGAGCACCTTGCCGTTCTGCAGCCGCGTCGCCGTGTGGACGTAGCGAGGGGTGCCCATGGGACCGGTGGTGCTCCAGCGGCCCGTGGCCGGGTTGTACACCTCGGTTTCCGCCAGGTAGGTGCTCGACCCGCTGGCGCTCTTCAAGCCTCCCGAGACGAGCACGTCGCCGTTGAGCAGGGGCGTCGCCGCATGGAAGTGGCGCGCCTGGGCCATGGGGTTCGTCGCGTTCCACGGGGGCGTGCCCGGGCCATACACCTCGGCCGTCGCAAGGGAGCCGCTGGTGTTCTGCCCCCCCGAGATGAGCACCTTGTCACCAGGCAGCAGCGTCGCCGTGTGGTTGTAGCGAGGTGAGCCCAGGGTGCCCGCCGTGGCCCAGGCGGAGGTGCTGCAGGAGGGCAGCCCCAGCACCGTGAAGCTCGCGGTGGCCGTCAGGGTGAAGGCGTTGGTGACGGTGGCGGTGATGGCGGGAGTCGTGCCCCTGCTGACACAGGAGGGGGCCGTCCAGGTAGTGCGGCTCTGGGTGGCGGTGCCGGCCGCGGTGCCCATGGCGCCGGAAGTGGCGGACCAGGAGAAGGTGAGCGCGGAGCCCTGGGGATCGCTGGCCGCCACCTCGTAGGTGAGCACCTGCCCCGGGGAGATGAAGTCCCCGGGCAGGTAGGAACTGTACGAGAGGATGACGAGGGGACTGAAGCGGGTGGGCGCGGGAGTCGTGCTGACACACAAGGCCAGAGTGCCGGTGTTCTGCCCGCCGCGCCCATCGGAGACGGTGACGGTGAGGTTGCAGTTGTTGCAGTTGCCGCCGGGAAGGGCGTCCGGGGTGAACTGGGCGGAGCTGGACGAGGCGTTGGTCCACGCGCCCGAGCAGGAGGCGGCCCAGGAGTAGGAGAGGCTGTCGCCATCCAGGTCCGAGGCAGAGGCGGAGACGGAGGTGGGCTGTCCCGTGGCCAGCTGAGAGACCGTGGCATGGAGGGCGTCCACCCGGGGGAAGCTGTTGAAGGAGAGGGTGAACCGCGCGGCCCCTTCATTCCCGCTGGCCAGGACGTCGATGTCCAGCGAGGCGCTGGCGGACAGGCCATCGGAGTCCGTCACGGTGATGGTGAGGGTTTGAGTGCCCGGGGAGGCAGGCGCCGTCCACGAGGTGGAGGCCGAGGAAGCCGAGGAGAAAGAGCCCTCGGTGGAGGACCAGGCGTAGGAGAGGGCATCCCCCGGGTGAAGCCCATGGGCGGTGACTTCCAGGGAGAGCGTGCCGCCGGTGGGCACGAAGGTGGAGGAGGCCACCAGGGAGTCGATGACCGGGGGCTCATTGAGGGAGGCCGGGGGAGCGTTGCGCTCCTGGAGAGTGAGGGCGATGAGGGAGGACTGGCCCGCGGCGATGGAGACGCCGGAGGCGGAGCCCTGGAAGAGCAGGGTGCCGGAGGCGTCGAAGGCCTGCGCGAGGAAGGAGCGGTGGGCGCCCGAGGGGATGTTGCTCAGCAGGCCGCGCTGCCCGCTGGAGCTGGGGGCCAGGTCCACGCCCACGGAGGGCATGTCCGCGGCGCTGGCGGTGACGGAGACGCGGGAGATGGCGGAGGCGCCAGAGTGAGGCGGCAGAACGGCCACCTGGGCCGAGCCCGCACCGGAGGAAGAGGCAGAGCAGCCCGCGAGCAGCGCCATGCAGAGCGCCAGCAGCAGGTGAGTGAATGGATTCTTCATGGCGGTCACCTTCGTGGGCACAAAAAGGGGCGAGGGCCCTGAGAGCCCCCGCCCCAGCGCAGCGCTACAAGGGGTTACGGCGCGAGGACCTGGATGTCGCCCCCGGCGGAGGCCACCTCGTCGTCACCGATGTCCTCCTTGTTGCCGTAGCCCAGCTGGCCGTAGAAGGCGCTGCCCCAGCAGCGCGCGCCGCCCGTGCTCAGCAGGGCGCAGGTGTGCTCTGCTCCCGTAGCCACCTGGAAGGCGGACGAGCCGTCCAGGTCCACGCCGGTGAGGGGCGGCAGATTCAGAGAGGCCGTCGAGGTGCCTCGGCCGAGCCGGCCTCGGCCACCGTGGCCCCAGCACTTGATGTCGCCGCTGCCCAGAAGGGCACAGGTGTGGTTCTCGCCCGTGGCGACCTGGAGCACCTTGCCGCCCATCTCCACATCGCCCGCGTTCGTGAGGGTCGGCTTGTGGATGTTGCTGTAGTGGCCATAGCCGAGCTGGCCGAAGCCGTTGTAGCCCCAGCAGCGCACGTTGCCGGTGGTGAGCAGGGCGCAGGTGTGGTTCTTGCCGGCCGACAGCTGCATGGCCTGGCCGCCCAGATCGATGCTCCCCGCCGTCGCGGGATCCGCATCGTCACCGACGGGGGTGGTGTTGCCGTAGCCCAGCTGGCCGGAGCCGTTGTAACCCCAGCAGCGCACCTGGCCGTTGTCCAGCAGGGCGCAGGTGTGAGCGCCACCGGCGACGATGTTCGTCACGGTGCCACCCACGTTCACGACGCCCGCGGTCCAGGGCTGCTCGTTGTCGCCGATGTTCTCCGTGTCGCCATAGCCGAGCTGGCCGTAGTTGTTGCGGCCCCAGCAGCGCACGGTGCCGTTGTTCATCAGGGCGCAGGTGTGCTCACCGCCCGCGGCGATCTTCGACGCGATGCCACCCAGGTTGACGTAGCCGTAGCTGGCGATGGCCTCGCCATCTCCCACGTGCTCGGTGGTGTTGTAGCCCAGCTGGCCATACTGGTTGTTACCCCAGCAGCGCACCAGGCCAGTGTCCAGCAGGGCGCAGGTGTGCTTGCCGCCCAGGGCGATCCTCGCTCCCACGCCCACCAGCGCCACGTCCCCCGCCGTGTAGGGCTTCTCGGTGTCGCCAATGTCGATGGTGTTCTCGTAGCCCAGCTGGCCGTAGTCGTTGAGCCCCCAGCAGCGCATGGCGCCGTTGTTGAAGAGCGCGCAGGTGTGCGAGTTGCCGGCGCGGATGGAGTTGATGCCGGTCAACCCGCCCTCGAACACGGGATCGTCCGGGAACTGGTTGGTGCTCAGCGGGTAGGTCAGCGTCGTCTTCTTGAGGTCGCCGTCCGTCACCTCGAGGGTGATGGTGCCCTGCACGGCCGTGGTGTAGTTGGCCAGCGTGGCGGGGTTGGTGGTGCCCACGGTGGGGTTGGTGGCGCTGCTGAAGCCAGGCGCCGGGGTGTAGCTGGTGCCGGTGGCGGGAGCGAAGCGCCAGGCGTACGTGAGGGCCGAGGCCGGGCCGTCGTCGGACACGGAGGCATGGAAGAGGACGTTGCCGGAGCCCGTCAACCGGCTCGTGTTCAGGCTGTTGATGACGGGGCTGAAGAGCACCAGGACGACGGCGTCTTCCACGCCCTGGGTGTTGCCGGGCGGCTTGACCTTCGTCCTGAAGGTGGTGGTGACGGAGTGGCCCGTCGAGTTGGTGACCTTCACCGAGTGTTCGAAGTCGGTGTTGGCGGTGACGGTGGGCGGAGCGTACTGGCTGACGAAGGTGCCCGTGGTGCCCAGCAGCTCGATGGTGCCGCTGGTCGGGAAGAAGGTGCCGCTGCCAGGCTCCGAGGTGATCTCATAGCTGAGCTTCTCGCCGGTGTTGGCCTCGACGGCGAAAGAGACGTTGCCGCTCTGCCCCGAGCCGAAGCCAGAGGGGACGGTGATCTTCCGGATGCGGGGGATGGAGATGGCCTGGCCGTTATTGGCGGCAGCCAGGCTGATGATGATCTCCTCCTCGTTGATGGAGAGCGTCTGCTCGGTGTCTCCCCGGAAGAGCATCCCCGAGGCGCCGAAGGCCTTGGCGGAGAAGATGAGCGCCTTGTTCTTGGGCAGGAAGGGAATCTCGCCGAACCACTCGCCGGGCGCGGGAGTGATGAGATCGAAGTTGACGTAGAGCGGGTTGTTGGAGGCCTTCTCTTTCACGTCGATGCGAATGGACGTCACGTCGCTGAAGGCGAAGGCCTGGGCCGAGTGCAGGGAAGAGGAAGAGAGGGAGCGGTCCCGGGAGGCGCCCGAGGATTCCAGGATGTCCCTGGACTTGATGGAGAAGGTGGCGGTGGCGTTGTCCTGCTGCTCCTGCTGCGGAGGAGCAGAGGGCTGGGGGCTGCAAGCGGTGGTGCCGAAGGTGAGGGCCGACAGGAGGAGGGCCGCCTTCCTCAGCGACCTCCGCGTGTGCTGGAAACGAACTTTCTTCATACGAGTGCTCCATCAGGACGCACGTCTTCCAAGCCGCACGACGCAGCTTTTCCGACGTCACGTTTCAAGTGACAGGGGTTGGCGACAAATGAGGCTCAGTCACGCCGAGCCGTGGCGGCTGAGTGCCTCAGCGCTGTAGATGAGCCGACAAGTAGGGAAATGATGCAGAAAAACTCTGCGAGCGACCGAAAGGACTACCCTTTAGGGCTGGTGCTCCGGGGTCGCGGCTCGCCCGCAGGCCAAAGCCAAGAGAGGGCCCTGAGAGCTGTACGCGCCCGCTCAGGGCGTATACAGCTCCGCCGTCGCGAGAGAGCCGCCCGTGCTGGCGCCTCCCGTGATGAGGACCTTGCCGTTGGGCAGCAGCGTCGCCGTGTGGTGCTGGCGAGGTGAGGCCATGGGGGCGGCAGCGCTCCACGTGTCCGTGGCCGGGTCATACAGCTCCGCCTCCGCGGTGATGCCGTTCCAGCTGTATCCCCCTGTCACGAGCACCTTGCCGTTGGGCAGCAGCGTCGCCGTGTGCTGGTAGTGCGCGGAGAGCATGGAGCCAGCGGCGCTCCAGGTGCCCGTGGCCGGATCGTACACCTCCGCCGTCGTGGTGAAGCCGTTGTAATGGACGCCTCCCGAGAGGAGCACCTTGCCGTTGGGTAGCGGCGTCGCCCTGTGGAGGAAGCGAGGGAAGAGCAACGGGGCCGTCGCGCTCCAGATGCCCGTGGCGGGATCGTACACGTTCGCCGCCGCCGCCGCCCCGCCGCTCTCTCCCCCCGCGACGAGCACCTTGCCATCGGGCAGCCGCGTTGCCGTGTGATGCCCCGGCACGGGTATGGTCCCGGAAGCGCTCCAGGTGCCCGTGGCCGGATCGTACACCTCCGACACGGAGGGGTCGCCAGGGCCGCCCTGGTAGCCTCCCGCGATGAGCACCTTGCCATCGAGCAGCCGCGTCGCCGAGGAGAAGTAGCGAATGGTGAGCAGGCCGCTAGTCGCGCTCCAGGTGCCCGTGGCCGGGTCGTACACCTCCTCGATGTCTTTGCCGGAGGCGCCCGTGACGAGCACCTTGCCGTTGAGCAACAGCGTCGCCGTGGCATTTCCGCGAGGGGCGAGCATGGTGCCAGTCGCGCTCCAGGTGCCCGTGGCCGGATCGTACAGCTCCGCTGTCGCCGGCGAACTGGTACCGGTCGTGCCTCCCGCGACGAGCACCTTGCCGTCAGGCAGCAGCGTCGCCGTGTGGCTGTTTCGCACCGAGGACATGGAGCCCGCCGGAGCCCAACCACAGACGGGCAGCAGCCCGATCACCGAGAAGCTCTGAGTGGTGGACAGGTTGAAGGCGTTGGTGACGGTGGCGGTGAGGGTGAGGGACGTGCCTGCGTCGACACAGGAGGGGGCCGTCCAGGTGGCGCGGCTGGACGAGGCGCCGGTAACCGGAGTGCCCAGGGAGCCGGCGTTGACGGCCCAGGAGAAGGAGAGCGCGGAGCCCTCGGGATCGCTGGCCGCCACCTCATAGGTGATGACCTGCCCGGGAGAGGCCGTGAGCGAGGAGCCGGAGGCGGAGACGATGAGGGGATGGAAGTGTTGGGGAGCCGGGGGGGCGCTGACACACAGGGCCACGGTGCCGGTGCTCTGCCCGCCGCGCCCGTCGGAGACCGTGACGGTGAGCTCGCAGTTGTTGCACTCGCCGGTGGGCAGCGTGGAGGGGGTGAACTGGGCGGAGCTGGAGGCCGCCTGAGCCCAGGATCCGGCGCAGAGGGTGCTCCAGGAGTAGAAGAGGCTGTCGCCATCCGCGTCCGAGGCCGAGGCGGAGACAGACGTGGTCTGCCCCACGGCCAGCTGAGAGGCGATGGCGCTGACGGAGACCACCCGGGGAGCGGTGTTGAAGGAGATGGTGATTTGCGCGGTGCCCTGCGCCTCGCTCGGCAGGACGTAGACGGCCAGGAAGAGGGAGGAGGAGAGGCCCTGGGAGTCCGTCACGGTGAAGGTGAGGGTCTGAATGCCCGTGGAGGCAGGAGCCGTCCAGGTGGTGGAGGCCGAGGAGGCCGAGGAGAAGGTGCCCGCGGTGGAGGACCAGACGTAGGAGAGGGTGTCACCCGGGTTGGGATCATGCGCGGTGGCCACCAGGGAGAGCGAGCCGCCCGCGGCCACTGAGGTAGCGGGGGCGGTCAGGGAGTCAATAATCGGGGCCTCGTGCTGGAGGGGAGGCGGGGCGTTGACCTGCTGGAGGGTGATGGCGACGAGGGACGTTTGATTGGCGGTGATGGAGACGCCGGAGGCGGAGCCCTCGAAGAGCCGGGTGCCGGAGGCGTCGAAGGCCTGGGCGAGGAAGGAGCGGCTGGGGCCCGCGGGGATGTTGCCGAGGGTGCCGCCCCAGACGCCGTTGGACGAGACGAGGTCCACGGAGACGGAGGAAAAATCGGGGGCGGTGGCGGTAACGGAGAGGCGGGAGATGGAAGCGTTGAGGGCCTGGGGCACGGAGACAGCGAACTGAGCCGAGCCGGTGCCGGAGGAGGAAGAAGAGCAGCCAGCGAGCAGTACCAGCGCCAGCGCCAGCAGCAGGTGGGGGAATGGTCTTTTCACGAGGGGGTCCTCGGTGTGGAGTGAAGGGAAGGGATTGCAAGGACTCGAGGGCTTCAGGGCGTGTACAGCTCCGCCGTCGCGGGAGCGCCACTGGTGCCCCCCACGATGAGCACCTTGCCGTTGAGCAGCCGCGTCGCCCTGTGTCCAGCACGCGGCGAGGCCATGTCGGGGGCAGTGCTCCAGGTGCCCGAGGCCGGGTCGTACTCCTCCGCCGTTGCGAGCCTGCCGTTCACGTTGACTCCCCCCGAGACGAGCACCCTGCCGTCATGCAGCAGCGTTGCCGTGTGTCCCGAACGCGGCGAGGCCATGGGGCCGGCAGGGCTGAAGGTGTTCGAGGCCGGGTCAAACACCTCCGCTGACGCGAGGTAGGTGTCGCTATAGTTGTATCCCCCCGCGATGAGCACCTTGCCGCTGGGCAGCAGCGTCGCCGTGTGGCCCCAGCGCGGTGTGACCATGGCGCCGACAGCGCTCCAGGTGCCCGTGGCCGGATCGTACGTCTCCGCGGGGACGGGGCTGCCCCTGCCGGAGCCCCCCACGACGAGCACCCTGCCGCCGGGTAGCAGCGTCGCCGTGTGGCTGTGGCGGCGCCAGGTCATGGACCCGGTCGCGCTCCAGGTGCCCGTGGCCGGGTCGTACAACTCCGCCGTCGCGATGGCGTTGGAGTCGTGGCCCCCCGTGGCGAGCACCTTGCCGTTGAGCAGCAGCGTCGCGGTGTGGGCAAAGCGATACATGAGCAGGGAGCTGGTA
>DASVVJ010000206.1:0-4266 GCA_036389955.1 Myxococcaceae bacterium | reverse complement strand
CTCGAGCTGGACTTCGGGAGCGGCGAGGTTCTCCGTTCGAGAGTCAGGCCCTGACGGGCAGGAGATGCTCTGCACCATGGGCGGCCCCATCGGTCTCTACGCCAGAGCGGGGGACGAGTTCATCATCTCCGTGGGGGGGGATGACGTGTATGGAGGAAATGGTAACACCGGAGCGATCCGGATTGAGTTGCACTCCTCTCAGGCCATGAGGGTGCTGCCTCCGCTGCTTCCGCCCCCTGAGCCCGAGTGGCGCTGGAATGGAGTCATCCCATGAAGCCCGTGTTCCGCCGTGGCGGATGGCTCGCGCTGGCGTTCATGGGCCTGGCTGCCTGCGATGACTCGCGCACGGTGGCCAAAGTAGGGCGCACCGGCCTCACCGTGGAGGACGTGAAGCACGTGCGTGCCGCGCAGAGCCCCACCGTGCGTGGGACGCCGGAGCAGACGCTGGAGGTGGTGGTGGATCGCGCCCTGCTGGCCGAGGAGGCCCGGCGCCAGAAGCTGCACGAGCAGCCCACGATGAAGGCCCAGCTCGCGGCCGCCGAGCGCGAGTTGCTGGCCCAGGCCATGCTGGAGCGGACGGTGGTCACGGGTGTCACGGAAGAGGCGCTGCGCGCGCGCTACGAGGCCGCGCGCGGCAAGCTGGAGCGCCGTGAGGTGCATGTGGCGCAGATCTTCGCCCGGATGCCCGAGGGCTCCAGCGAGACGGTCCGTCGCCAAGCGCAGGCGCGCATCAACCAGGCCTATGCCCGGCTGGCGGGCGGTGAGCCCTTCGAGACGGTGGCGCGCGAGCTGTCCGAGGATCAGGTGAGCGCTCCCCGGGGAGGAGATCTCGGAGTGGTGAGTGACGACGTGGATCAGACATTCTTCTCGCAGGCCGTGGGGCTGGCCGCGGGCACCTGGTCCAAGCCCTTCACCACGCCCTTTGGCTGGCACGTGGTGAAGGCGCTCGAGGCACCGAGGACGGTGGTTCCCACCTTTGAAGAGGCGAGGGGAAGGCTGGAGGCCGAGGCCCGTCAGGAGGCCCAGGCGAAGCTGCTGGAGCGCCTGCGCCAGGACATCCCGGTCCGCCGTTACATGGAGCGGCTGAAGCTCACGGAAGAGTCGCCGGGCAAGGAGCGCGCGCGATGAACGTCCGCGCTCACGGAAGGCTCTGGATCGCGCTGTGGACGGTGGCGCTGGCCGCCGGGTGTAACCGGGGCTCCAGCGAGGCTCCACCGCCGGTGTCGGCGCCTCCGTCCCAGACTCAGAAGGTGCAGGCGCTGTCCGCCGCGACGTGCAGTGGCGTGGAGCCCACCAGCATGGCTTCCGGGTGGAAGCTGGATCCGCTCCAGGCCACGGGCGCGAGCACCGTGAGCGGCTCCTTTGCTGGAACCGTGGGAGAGCATGCCCTCCTGGTGGTGAGGGAGACCACGGGAGCGCCAGGCGCGTATTTCCAGGCGGCGGCGAAGCTCAACGGTACCGACAAGGTGTCGATCTCGCAGCACCAGCCGCTGGGAGCGCGGGTGGTCGCGCTGCGAGCCACCAACGGGCTCGAGCTGGCGGCGCAGGCGGGGGGGGCGGCACGGGCCTCGGTGGCGTCGATCGCTCTGCCACCGTGCGCGGCGGTAGAGGCCCGCGTGACGCACGGAGGGGGCACGGAGCCCACGGTGGAGACGCGCACCTTCTCCTGGCCAGCGGACGCCGGACCGGCCCTGCTGCTGGTGGAGTCCAGCAGCGGGAAGCAGGCGCAGGGCCGGGTGCGGTTGGGAGTGGTGGATGTCACCGCGCCCCTGGCGAATCAGCCGCCCCTGGTGCAGGTGGTGTGGCTCCAGGCCAACAACACGCTGCGGGTGGAGGTGGGGGGCGAAGCGGGCGCCTGGGTGCGGGCGGTGGTGATCGAGCCGGACATGCTCCCGCCCCTGGTGAGCATGGAGCAGCCAGCGGAGGGCGCGCGGCTGGGCTCCTCGCCGGCGGAGGTTCAGGGCACGGCGGGCGCGGGAGCCGTGGGTGTGAAGGTGGGGACGGTGGAGGCCGTGCTGTCGCAGGGCCAGTACACGGCGCAGGTGCCGCTGGAGGAGGGGCCCAACGCGCTGGTGGCCACGGCGAGAGACCGGTGCGGCAACGTGGCGCGGGTGTGCCACTCGGTGGTGCTGGATCCAATCCCGCCGAGCGTGGTCATCGAGGGCGTCACCGAGGGCCAGGTGTCGCGCGAGCCGCTGACGCCCACGTGGAGGGTGCAGAGCAGCGGTCCGGCCACGGTGGAGGCCAGGCTGGACGGCCAGCCCTTCACCAGCGGAACACCGGTGAGCGCCGAGGGAGCGCACGAGCTGGTGGTGGTGGCGCGGGACGGTATCGGCCGCGAGGCACGGGCAAGCGTGGGCTTCGCGATCGACACCACGCCTCCGCTCCTCACGCTGTCGGGAGTGGACGAGGGGCAGCGGCGCAACACCCCGGCGGTGCTCACGTACACGGTGGAGGAAGTGCACCCGGGCACGGTGGAGGCCACGCTGAACGGTGCGCCCATGTCCTCGGGAGACACCGTTTCGGCCGAGGGCGCCCATGAGTGGGTGGTGGTGGCCACGGACGCGGCGGGCAACCGGGCCGAGGCGCGGCGCCGCTTCGCGGTGGATCTGACGCCTCCCACGCTGGAGGTGCTCGAGCCCACGCCGGGAAGCTACACCCAGGCGGGCACCGTCGAGGTGGTGGTGGCGGCGGGGGACAGCGGGCCGGTAGCGGGCGTGTGGCTGGGAAGCGCGGAGCTGATGCTCGGCGCGGATGGCAAGTACCGGGGCAACGTCTCGCTGGAAGAGGGCAGCAACCTGCTGGTGCTGGTGGCTCGCGACGCGGCGGGCAACAGCACGCAGAGCACGCTGGCGGTGACCCGGGACTCCACTGCGCCGGAACTCACCGTCACCACTCCGGCCGAGGGAGCGAAGATTGCCGGAGACCTGGCGCAGGTGGAGGGGCAGGTGCAGGACGCCACTCCGCTCACGGTGCGAGTGGCGGGCCAGGCCGCGTCCATCGGTGCGGATGGCCGCTTCCAGCTCTCGGTGTCCGTCGCTCAGGGCGCGGTCTCCCTGGAAGTGGTGGCCACGGACGCGGCGGGCAACACGGCTCGCCTGGTCCGGAACTTCCGAGCCAATGCCACACCCCCACGGCTGGATGTCACCGCGCCAGCCTCGGGCACCGTCACCGGGGAGCCCTCCATCGAGGTGGTGGGCTTCGCGCGAGCCGCGGACCGGACGGACACGGTGAAGCTGGAGGTGGCGGGCGGCGAGCACGCCGTGAGGGCGGATGGCAGCTTCGCGGTGCAGGTGCCGCTGGTGGTGGGGCCGAATACGGTGTCCATCACCGCGGTGGACGGCTACGGCCTGAGGACCACGCGCACCGTGCGGGTGGAGCGCCAGGGCCCCCAGGAGCCGCCTGGGCCCCCGGATGGCGGCTCGGGAGGAGGCACCCCGGACGGCGGCGGCAACGACGAGCCGGACGCGGGCTCACCGGAGCCCACTCCGGATGGTGGCGTCACCGACGAGCCGCCGGTGCTGGTGCTGGCCTCGCCCGAGGAGAACAGCCTGTGGGGCGTGGAGCGGGTGTCCGTGCTGGGCCGCGTGGCGGGAGGCACCCTGCCGTTGGTGGTGACGGTGGACGGGCTGCCGGCCACGGTGGCGGGCCGTCAGTTCTCCGCGGCGATGGCCTTGCCCGAGGGCTCCACGGTGCTGCACGTGCGCGCGGTGGATGCGCTGGGCCGGGTGGCGGAGGCACGGCGGCAGGTGAGGGTGGATCAGACGCCGCCTTTCCTGGAAGTGACGAGGCCCGAGCAGCCGGAGACGGCGGTGAGCGAGTCCCCCTACCTGGTGGAGGGCCTCGCGGGAGACGCGTACCTGGGCGGCGTCACGGTGAACGGCTCGCCCGTGCTGGTGCTGGCCGGGCGCTTCTCGGCCTCGGTGCCGCTGGTGGCGGGGGCGAACACCGTGCAGATCGAGGCGGTGGATCTCGCGGGCAATCGCGCGCAGGCCACGCGGACTCTCACCGTCGAGGGGCTGCCGCCGCAGCTGACGGTGCTGGAGCCAGCGGAGGGCTCCGAGGCGCTCACGCCGGTGGTGAGGGTGACGGTGCAGGTGCAGTCCTCCACGCCGCTGGCCGAGGTGCGCATCGGCACGGGGCAGGCCACCCAGGCGGGCCCGGGCCAATACACGGCGCAGGTGCCACTGGCGCTGGGAGAGAACGTCATCCCCATTCTGGCAAGGGACACGCTGGGGCTGACAGGCACGGTCTCCGTGAGGGTGC
>DASVVJ010000205.1:0-12114 GCA_036389955.1 Myxococcaceae bacterium | reverse complement strand
CGGACGAGCGCCCGGACGTGGTGGCCTGCCTCCAGCGCGAGTTCGACAATCTGGCGTCCGGTACGCCCGGACGCGCCAAGCACGGCGAGTTTCATGAGAGCCCCTCTTTTAGAAAATGGATGGATGCGCAGACATGAAGTTCGCTTTGGATAACGACTCTTGGCAGCCCTATCAGGGCGGCAGCACCCTGGGAATGATGGGCTCCCAGGGCGGAACCATTACCTGGGACGAGGAGTACGCCGGCCAGCTTCGGCTCACGCTGGAGCAGGACGAAAGCCGCTCCTTCCACGCCATCACCTGCGGCATCGAAGGGTGGCTCTTGCACGCCCGCTTCTTCGGAGAGGCCTCCGAGGCCCTGGCCGCCTTCGAGCAGATGCGGCCCGCCCTGGTGGAACTGTGGTCACAGCTGCCTCCGGGAGGCCCCCGGAGCTCACCCGAAGCCCCTCGCGTGGGAGGCCCCCTGCTGGCGGCCTTCGTCGCGCGGTTCTCCTGAGCCAGGCGCCCGGCGCTCAGTAAACGACGAGCGGGTGCGGGATGTAGTAGCTGACGATGCTCAGCACGGGGATGCGCGGGCCCTCATCATCATCGTCCATCGAGCCCGAGGTGGTCCGCATCCCATCGAAGCGCGCCAGGATGACGAAGTCCCGGCCCGGCGAGAGGAACGGATCGGCCTTGGCCATCCGCCCGAGCGCCTCGCGGCCCGTCTCGGTGGAGATGTTGTCGTAGGTGATGACCGTGTCCTCGGTGCGGGTGGTCTCTTCTTTCGAGATCTTCCCGCCCACCTGGCCACTGCCCAGCGTCGTCTCCCCACCCAGGTTGCCCGAGGTGGTGGACGACCGCTCCTTGCGGCGCGCCGTCCCCACCCGCTGCTCCGAGCCCACGGAGCCCAGTCCCTGCTCGACGAGCCACACAGTGGGCTTCTCGCCCTCGCTGCGCACGTCGCCCACCTGGGCCCGGATGAGGATGTAGCGGCCCTTGTACGTGTCCGGCTGCGCGATGGCCGAGGAGAGCGAGAAGATGGGCAGCTTGCGCTCATGCAGCAGCTTCAGATCTCCGTCCACGCTGCCACCACGCAGGGCCACCACCCGGGCGAGCACCGAGGCGCCCTCGGGCCGGCCGCGCAGATCCTGGGCCCACTCGGGAGCCAGCAGCGCCTGGAGCTGGGTGAAGTGCGTGCCCTCCACGCAGGTCTTCAAGGCGGTCCAGGCATCCTCGCGCGAGTAGCGCAGGTAGCGCCGCGCCTGGCGCTCGCACTCGGTGGGATTCGAGTACTGGGCCGCGAACGTGCCGGCATTGAAAGGATCGGGAGGCAGCTCGGCCTTGGCCGGCGCGAACGCGGGGGACTGCGAATCCTCCAGCGGAGGAGCAGGACTCGGCGTGGCACAGCCCCCCAGGGCCAGGGCGCCCAGCAGGGCCCAGGCGAGGCGGGCGGAGGACTTCGTGAGGCTCAGGGTGTCTCGTGGCATGGGAGTCACCGTCTCCTGCGTTTACAGCGAAGCCGAGCCACGGTTCGGCCGCGGCTCGCTCTTGGGAAGGGAGGAAGGCGTCTTGCCCGCAGAGGACGCGGGAGGCACCAGCGAGCACGCCTCGCTGCACCGATCCTTCATGCACGCGAGCGCCGAGGCACCGGCCTCCTGGCGGACGAGGCTCGAGTAGCACTGATCGCCCGCGCCCGCGCAGCCGCGCTGAGCGGCGCACTGGCAACAGGGAGAAGCCACAGTGGCCATCATCTGCGTCTCCTGCAGCGCGCCCGAGAGCGCCCGGTAGCACGCGCGCGCCGCCGGAGCGAACCGCCCCTTGGCATCGACAACGGACACCGCGCCCTCCAGATCGCAGCGCTCCGAGGCAGCGGCGTACTTCTTCTCGCACAGGGCCGCGAGGGTCTTGTCCGGCTTGCTCTCCTCGGCACGGGGACGGGCCGCTTCCGCGCACAGCGTGCGCCCCAGGCCCTGCACGAGACGAAGGTTGTTGGCGGCCTGATCGCGATCAGGCGCGGCGGCGGTCAGCTCCGCCTCGAAGACACACTCCCGGCCCGAGCGCAGGGTGTCCACGGTGCAGGACCAGGCGGTGGGAGACTCATCCGCCACGGAGGACGCTTCGAGGGAAGAGGCGAGCGAGCCATCATTCGGCCCAGCGCCCAGCAGGATGGAAAGGAACGCAATGGTGACCATGGCGCCACAGCGTAGGCCCGAGCCGTCCCGCGCTCAATCCGCCCCCGGGAAGACAGTTTCCCAGTCTTCTCGCGGCTTTGCATACCCGCCCCTACCCGATCACCGAGCAGGCGAACGAGCACTCGTCGGTGGGTGAAGTGGTTGTGACGCCCCGTTCGGGGACCAACCTTCCTTGCGAGGGGAAAGGAAGGCGTCATGCGTCGAGCGATGTGGAGCCTGGTGGCGGTGATGGGGTTGGGGCTGGGCTGTACGAAGGATGCGCCCCTGGAGAGCGAGGGCGTGATCGGCGGCGCGGACGTGGCGGAGCTGCGCGGCACGGTGACAGCGGTGGGCGGCACGCAGTTCATCGTCCGGGACATGCAGGGCGAGGAGCACGCGCTGGAGATCGACGACGAGACGGACTTCCTGAGGCGGGGCAAGCCGGTGGAGCGCACGTTGCTCCAGGAAGGCAAGCAGGTGCGCACCGTCTACGACGAGCGCGAGGGCGAGTGGGTCGCGGACAAAGTAGAGATTGAGTAACGAAAGTCACCCGAGAAACACCCTCTGAGCCTTCCCGGGGCAGGAGCGCCGCTGCCCGAGTAGATCGGCGCTCCATATGACGACGACGCTCCGCTCTACCCTCTTTTCGCTCCTGTCCCTGTCACTGCTGGCGGTGCTGCCGGCCTGCAAGCGCTCCGAGCCGGCTTCGGGCTCGGAGGCCACGCCAGCGGCGGCCAAGGGAGACAACACGGTCACCGTGAAGGGCTCCGACACGATGGTCGTGCTGGGACAGCGCTGGGCGGAGGACTACATGAAGAAGAACCCGGGCACGACGCTCCAGGTGACGGGGGGCGGCTCGGGAACGGGGATCGCGGCGCTGGTGAACGGCACCACGGACATCGCCATGTCCAGCCGGTCGATCAAGGACCCGGAGAAGCAGCAGGTGCAGTCGCGGCACAAGGCGGAGGCGAAGGAGATTGCGGTGGCGAAGGACGGAGTGACGTTCTACGTGCATGAGTCCAACCCGCTCACCTCGCTGACGCAGGAGCAGCTCAGAGGCATCTACCTGGGAGACACCACGAACTGGAAGGACGTGGGAGGCGCGGACGCGCCGATCGTCGTCTACTCGCGGGAGAACTCCTCGGGCACCTACGTCTTCGTGAAGGACGAAGTGCTGAAGGGCGAGGACTTCACACCGAACGCACTGACGCTGCCGGGCACGGCGGCGGTGGTGAACGCGGTATCGAAGGAGAAGAACGGCATCGGCTACGGCGGGGCGGCCTACTCGAAGGGCATCAAGGAGCTGAAGGTGAAGGTGGGGACGGAGGAGGTGGCTCCGTCCCAGGAGAACATTCAGAGCGGCAAGTACCCGCTCTCGCGAAACCTGTTCTTCTACGTGCGGGGCGAGCCGGCCGGAGCGGTGAAACAGTTCATCGAGTTCGCGCTCTCGGCCGAGGGCCAGCAGATCGTCACGCAGGCGGGCTACTTCCCGGTGAAGTAGCCCCCTTCCCGCGCCGCGTCACTGCACCAGGCGCTTGATCTCCCCGCAGGCCTGGTACTGGCCGCCACCGGCGACCGTAATGACCTCATCGACCACGTACAGGACCCCCTCCTCGCGGATGTCCCGGGGGAAGCGCATGTTGAAGTTCGGATCGTACCCATCGGAGACGACCCGGGCGCGCAGCTTGCTGCCCTCCTTGACGCACTGAACGAGCACGCCGGTGCCCACGGCGTTGGTCGTCGGCAGATCCTTGGCCGAGCCCGTCACCTTGGAAGCCTTGCCGCTGCTCTTCCTGGGAGCCGAACCGCCGGAGGACGCGCGGGCCGAGCGCTCCTGCCCCGGCTGCACCAGGCGCTTGATGGCGCCCTGAGCCCGGTAGAACGTGCCGTCCGCGGAAGGCACCAGCTTCTCGACCGTGTACGTCACACCCTCCTCGCGCAGGCTGCGCGGGAACTGGATGTTGAACGAGGCATCATACCCATCGGACACGGCGCGCACGCGCAGCTTGCCGCCCTCGCGCTCGCACTTGACGACGATGGCGCCCTCGGCGCTGGACACCGCCTCCAGCTCATCCGCCGAGCCACCGGCCGTGCCGCGCAGGGCCAGATCATTCCGGCTGCGAGTGCCGGCCTGGTACGACTGATCGCGCATCTCCTTGCGGATGACCGAGTCGTACTTCCGCGTCTCCAGCCGCCGGGCGTAGTGCTCGAGTTGCTCCACCTCTTCGATAATGTCGAAGCTGCTCTTGTCGATATTCGCCGACAGCTCCGAGATGGTGTTGCGCAGCTGCTCCGTGGCGCCCTTGTAGTCGCCCTTGTCCGCCAGCTCGACGGCCCGGTCCTTCACCTGGGCGATGCGCAGGCGGTTGGTCTGCGCCAGCACGTTCTTGTCCGCCGACAGAGCGCTGGCCTCCTCCGCCGAGCCCAGCGTCACCGGCACGGCCAGCTCGCCCGAGAAGTCCTTCAGCACGCCGTCCACCAGCGACTGGTACTTGTACGCCAGGGTGACGAGCTGCACGCTGCCCGGCGTGGCGCCCGCGTCCACGGACAGCTCCATGGCCAGCTGCCGCTCCTCGGTGGTGTACACCTCGCCCAGGCCCACCTCGACCTGCTGTCCGCGCGCCTCGAACCGGTAGCGGTTGAGCACGCTGGACACCTTCACCGAAGGCGCCGGCTGAATCGTCACCACCAGGTTCTGCGCGGCCACCGAGGACAGGCCCTCCATCTCGATGCCGAACACGCCCTCGGCCTCGTCCGGCGACTGGATGAAGTAGAAGTGCCCCTCCCCCGCCCCAGCCATGCCGATGAGCAGGTCCTCATTGAAGTGCGTGCCGAACCCCAGCGTGGTGGTGGTAATGCCGGTGGCGGTCGTCTCCTTCACCTTCGCGAGGATCTGCTGCGGATCCGTAATCCCCACGTTCGCCTGGCCGTCCGTGAGCACCAGCACGCGGTTGATGCGCTCCTGGCGCTGCTGAGCCTTCACGTGTGCCACGCCTTGCGACCAGCCCCCCGTCAGGTTGGTACATCCCGCGGCACCGACCCGCGAGATCGCCGCTCCGATCGCCGCCTTGTCCTTCACCGGTTGGGGGGCGATCACCGTGGTGGCGTTGTCGTCGTAGGCCACCACCGAGATCCAGTCCTCGGGGCCCATGCGCTCGACCAGATTCCGCGAGGCCTGGAGCGCGTGCTTGAGCGGAGCGCCGGCCATGGAGCCGGACCGGTCAATCACCAGGCTCAGGTTGAGGCCCCGCCGAGTGGAGGAAGGGGCCTCGGCGCGGAAAGACACGAGCAAATCGACTTTGGAGGAGGTGCCTACCGGCAGCACCGGGCGACTCAGGGTAAAGAGGGCTTTCATGAACTCCCAGAGTACCTGGGCCCACCCGCAGCGTCACTCTCCCTACCAATGCAGGCGAAGGTAGGTATAACCGCCCTGGGTAGGAGACCTGGGAGGCTCACTCCTAGGTCCACTCACCCTACCTGGCGCGGCTATAGTCCGCGTCCACCGGAGGAAAAATGCGTCCGTCCCGAATGATGCGCGTGGTGGGGTTCAACGTCGATCGGGTGGTGTCCGAAGCCACCACCGATCCCGAGGTGCTCCGCCTGGACAACTTCGGCACGGATCTACCGCCGCCCGCCGAGGCGATCGCCGCGACGCGCGAGTCGGTAGGGACGACCGAAGCCAACAGCTACACACCGTTCACGGGCAGCTCGGGGCTGCGTCAGGCGGTGGCCGCGCGGCTGAAGAAGCAATGCGGCCTGTCGTACGACCCGGACCGCCAGGTGGTGATCACCGCGGGCGGCACCCAGGGATTGATCTCGGCGCTGCTGGCCATCATCGAGCCGGGCGACGAGGTACTGCTCACCGACCCGACGTACGCGGGAATGATTCACCGGGTCACCTTCGCTGGCGGCGTGCCGATGTTCGTGCCGATGAAGGTGGTGGATCGCCGCTGGCGGCTGGACCTGGACATGCTGCGCGCGATGGTGACCAGCCGCACCCGCGCGATGGTGATCTCCAACCCGAACATGCCCTCGGGGCACGTGCTGACGGAGGCCGAGTGGCTGGCCATCCGCGAGCTGTGCGTCACGCGCAACCTGTGGCTGCTCTATGACGCCGCGCTCGAGGGCGTGCTCTATGACGGGCTGCCGCTGCGCCACCCCGCCACGCTGACGGGCATGCCGGAGCGCACGCTGATCGTCGGCTCGGTCTCCAAGGAGTACCGGATGATCGGCTGGCGCATCGGCTGGATCGCCGGCCCGCCCAAGGTGATGGCGGACGTCTTCTATACGCACAGCTACCTGGTCATCGCTCCGCCGGGCATTTCGCAGAAGGGCGCCGAGGTGGCACTGCGGGCCGAGGACGGCGGCGTGGCGGACGCGATCGCCGAGTGGAAGCGCCGCAGGGATCTGATGGTCGAGCAACTCGAGGGGCTGCCGGTGGTCATCCCCGAGGGCGGCTGGAGCATGCTGCTGGACGCGCACGCCCTGGGCTACAGCGCCACGGACGCGGCCTCCATCCTGCTGTCGCAGGCGAAGGTGGCGGCCACGCCGATGACGAACTGGGGCTCCTCGGTGGCCGAGCGCTACATCCGCCTGGTGTTCAGCTTCGAGCCCCAGGAGCGGCTGAAGCTTCTGCGCGAGCGCCTGCGCCGCACCTCACTGCTTCCCTAGGTCCTGCCTGGCCTCGCCCAACAGCGAGGCCAGCTTCTCCAGGGCCAGCCGGGTCCGTGTCTTCACGGTGCCCAGCGGATCGCCGGTGCGCTCGGCGATTTCGCGCTGGGACAAGCCCTCGAAGTAGGCCAGCTCCACCACCTGGCGTTGCTCGCGGGGCAGCTCGCGCAGCGCGACCGAGACACGGGCCCGCGCCTGGCCCTGCTCGGCTGACTCGAAGGGCCCTGCCGGCGTGGCGCTGACCGGCGGTGGCTGGGTGCCCGCCTCCTCGGCCACGCGGGCCATCGTGCTCAGCGTCCGCTTGCGGTCGATGGCGCGGGTGCGCGCGATCATCATCACCCACGTCTCCACCCCGCCCCGGTCCGGATCGAACTCCCGGGCGCGGCGCCACACCTCGAGGAAGGTCTCCTGCAGCACCTCCTCGGCGTCCGAGCGCGAGCCCAGAATGCGCAGCGTCACCGCCCACGCGCGGCCCGCGCAGCGCTCGTAGAGCGTGCGCATCGCGGCACTGCTTCCGAGCGCGACCTGCTGCAGCAGGTCCCGATCAGCCGCCGGGTCGCTCGCTCGCATAGCAGGGGAATCGGAAGGCGCCATCTCGCTACCGGATACCGCAACCTCGTGTGGGGCCTCAGCTTTTAACACCGATGCCACCGCGCAACCCCAGGGAGTGGGCGGCCTCATGGCTTGCCCCGAACGTTCACTCGCCAACGCGCTACGACAGGAAGGCGTTCGGCATCAACGTCTCCGTGTCATGGCGCCCAGCAAGCACGCACCCCAGCCCTATAACGGCCGGCCGTCCTTATGAGTTCACGAATCGGAAGTGTGGTTATCGAGAGCGTCCGCCCCGAGCTGGATGGGGGCCGACATGCGGTGAAGCGCGTCGCGGGCGACACCTTCACCGTGGAAGCGGATCTTTTCAAAGAGGGCCATGACGTCCTCGTCGCCATCGTGAGGTGGCGGCAATCCAGCCCGGCTGGGCAGCAGACGACCTGGAGCGAAGTGCCCATGAAGGCGCTGGGCAACGACCTCTGGGCGGCCGAGTTCCCGCTCGAGCGCAACGGGCGCTACGAGTACACGGTGGAGGCCTGGCCGGACCTGTTCGCCACCTGGGCCTCGGAGCTCAAGCGCAAGGTGGACGTGGGCCGCGACGTGCGCAGCGAGTTGCTGGAAGGCGCCGCGCTGCTGGAGGGCGCCGCCGAGCGGGCCCAGTCCTTCAACGCCGCGGATGCCCAGGTGCTCGCTCAGGCGGCCAAGGCGCTGAAGCAGCCGCCCTCCCCGGATCTCATCGCCATCGCGCTGGACCCGACGCTGATGCGCACCGCTGGCCAGTACGCGGATCGCACGCTGGCCACCCAGTACGGCCGGGTGCTGGAGGTGTTCGCGGACCGGGAGCGCGCGCGCACCAGCGCCTGGTACGAGTTCTTCCCACGCTCGGCCCGGCGCGACGGCAAGAAGCACGGCACGTTCCGGGACGCCGAGGAATGGCTGCCGTACATCCAGCAGCTCGGGTTCGACACCATTTACCTGCCGCCCATCCACCCCATCGGCGTCACCGCGCGCAAGGGCAAGAACAACAGCCTGAAGGCGGAGCCAGGGGACGTGGGAAGCCCGTGGGCCATTGGCGCCGCCGAGGGTGGCCACAAGGCGGTGCACCCCGAGCTGGGCACGCTGGCGGACTTCCGGCGCTTCGTGGAGAAAGCCCAGGGCCACGGCATCGACGTGGCGCTGGATCTGGCCTTCCAGTGCTCGCCGGATCACCCGTACGTGAAGGAGCACCCGGAGTGGTTCCTGCGCCGGCCTGACGGCACCATCAAGACGGCGGAGAACCCGCCCAAGCGCTACGAGGACATCGTCAACTTCGACTGGATGGGCCCGGGGCGTGAGACGCTCTGGCCCGAGCTCGAGTCGGTGGTGCTGCACTGGGTGGCGCAGGGGGTGAACATCTTCCGGGTGGACAACCCGCACACCAAGCCGCTGCAGTTCTGGGCCTGGCTCATCCGCCGCGTGCAGGAGGTGCACCCGCAGGTGGTATTCCTCTCGGAGGCCTTCACCCGGCCCAAGGTGATGAAGGCGCTGGCGAAGGTCGGCTTCAGCCAGTCGTACACCTACTTCACCTGGCGCAACTTCAAGCACGAGCTGGAGGACTACCTGAAGGAGATCACCTCTCCGCCGGTGTCCGACTACTTCCGCGGCAACCTGTGGCCCAACACGCCGGACATCCTCCCGGAGATGCTCCAGCGCAGCGGCCACGGCGGCTTCCGGCTGCGCATCGCGCTGGCGGCCACCCTCTCCTCCTCGTACGGCATCTACTGCGGCTACGAACTGGCCGAGGGCCGCGGCCTACCCGGCAAGGAGGAGTACGCCGACTCGGAGAAGTACCAGCTCGTCGCGTGGGACCTGAACCGGCCCGGCAACATCAAGGACTGGATCGCCAAGCTCAACGCCGCGCGCAAGCAGCAAAGGGCGCTCCAGCTCTACGACAACCTGCGCTTCTACCGGGCGGACAACGACCGTGTCCTCTTCTACGGCAAGCGCACGAAGGACGGCTCCAGCCAGGTGCTCATCGCCGTGAGCCTGGATCCCCACTCGCCCCAGGACGCGGTGCTGCACGTGCCGCTCCAGGAGCTGGGCATCTCGCCGGATGAAACGTACCAGGTGCATGAGTTGCTGACAGACGATCGCCGGCTCTGGCAGGGTCCGCACGCAACGGTGCGGCTCACGCCCGAACAACCCGCGGCCATCTGGGCGGTGTACCGCTTCCGCAAGACAGAGCAGGCGTTCGACTACTACGAGTGACTCCAGAGAGGCGTATGGAACAGGACCCGCTTTGGTACAAAAAGGCCCTCATCTACGAGCTGCACATCCGCGCTTTCGCTGACTCGAACGGGGACGGGCATGGTGACATCCCCGGCCTCATCGAGAGGCTGCCCTACCTGCAGGACCTGGGCGTGGACTGCCTGTGGCTCTTGCCGCACTACCCCTCGCCGCTGCGGGATGACGGCTACGACATCGCCGACTTCTACGGCATCCACCCGGACTACGGCACGCTGGCGGACTTCCAGCGGCTGGTGGAGGCGGCGCACCAGCGCGGCCTGCGAATCATCACCGAGCTGGTGGTGAACCACACCAGCGACCAGCACCCCTGGTTCCAGGAGTCCCGGCGCGATCCGAACAGCCCCAAGCGCCACTGGTACGTGTGGAGCGACTCGGACGAGAAGTACAAGGGCACGCGCATCATCTTCCTGGACACCGAGCGCTCCAACTGGACATGGGATCCGGTGGCCAAGCAGTACTTCTGGCACCGCTTCTTCAGCCACCAGCCGGACCTCAACTACGACAACCCGGAAGTGCAGGAGGCCATGCTGGACGTCATGCGCTTCTGGCTCAACATGGGCGTGGACGGGTTCCGCTGCGACGCGGTGCCCTACCTGTTCGAGCGCGAAGGCACCAACTGCGAGAACCTTCCGGAGACGCACGCCTTCCTCAAGCGCCTGCGGAAGACGATCGACACCGAGTACCCGAACAAGATGCTGCTGGCCGAGGCCAACCAGTGGCCCGCGGACGTGCGCGTCTACTTCGGTGACGGTGACGAGTTCCACATGGGCTTCCACTTCCCGGTGATGCCCCGCCTCTTCATGGCGGTGCGCAAGGAGGACCGCACGCCCATCGTGGAAATTCTGCAGCAGACGCCGGACATTCCGGACAACTGCCAGTGGGCCATCTTCCTGCGCAACCACGACGAGCTGACGCTCGAGATGGTGACGGACGAGGACCGGGACTACATGTACCGGGAGTACGCGATGGACCCCCGGATGCGCATCAACCTGGGCATCCGGCGCCGGCTGGCGCCGCTGATGGACAACGGCCGGCGGCGCATCGAGCTGATGCACAGCCTGCTGTTCACCCTGCCGGGCACGCCCGTCATGTACTACGGCGACGAGATCGGCATGGGGGACAACATCTACCTGGGCGATCGCAACGGGGTGCGCACGCCCATGCAGTGGACGAGCGATCGCAACGCGGGCTTCAGCCGGGCCGACGGCGCGCGGATGTACGCCCCGGTGATCGCCGACCCGGTGTATGGCTACCAGGCCATCAACGTGGAGGCGCAGGAGCGCATCAAGTCGTCCCTGCTGCACTGGGTGAAGCGGCTGATCAAGGTGCGCCAGCGCTACGAGGCTTTCGCGCTGGGCCGGCTGCGCTTCGTCAACCCGGACAACCGCCGGGTGCTCGCCTTCATGCGCGAGTGGGAGGGCCAGAAGATCCTCATTGTCTGCAACCTCTCGCGGTTCGCGCAGCCGGTGGTGCTCGACCTGCGCGACTGGGAGGGCTACGTGCCCGTGGAGCTGATGGGCGAGACGGCTTTCCCGCGCATCTCGTCGCTGCCGTATCAGCTCTCGATGGGCCCCTACATGTTCCTATGGTTCCGGCTCGAGAAGCCGCTGCCGGGGAGGACGCTGCCGTGACACCCGTGGATCTCACGAAGCTGCCCGATTATCTGAAGCAACAGCGCTGGTTCAGCGGCAAGGCCTGGCCCATCAAGTCCGTCTCGGTGGTGGATCACACCAACATGGACTTCGGCCCCTGCTCCTTCAGCCTCGCCATCGTGGAGGTACAGTACGAGCTGGGCCACCCCGAGCGCTACCTGCTGCCCGTCAAGCCCGCGCCCGACGGCATTCATGACGCGCTCGAGGATGTGGAGTGCCTGCGAGGCCTCTTCCAGCTCATCCGCGAGCAGCGCGCGGTGTCCTCCGGCTCGGGCCGCGTGCAAGGCGAGTGGCTGTCCACCCAGGAGGGCCACCTGTCCCTGCCCGAGCCCGTCTCCGTGCGGCGGTTGATGGTGGAGCAGAGCAACACCTCCGTCGTCATCGGCGAGAAGGTGATCCTCAAGATCATCCGGAAGCTGGAGGCGGGGGTGAACCCGGAGCACGAGATGGGGCGCTTCCTGGCCACGCGCACCCCGTTCCGGTCCACGCCCACCCTGCTGGGCGCGCTGAGCCTCGAGGGGCCCGCGGGCGCCACGCTGGCGCTGGTGCACCGCTTCGTCCCCAACGCGGTGGACGGCTGGAAGTACACGCTGGATCGGTTCCGCAAACCGGAAGCGATGGATGCGCCGTTCCTGGAGGAGATGCGCGAGCTGGGACGGCGGCTCGGGGAGCTGCACCGCGCGCTGGCTTCGGACACCGCCGACCCGAGCTTTGCCCCGGAGGCGGTGCACCAGGAGGATCTGCAGCGCTGGAGCGCCTCGATCATGGGAGAGATGGGGGTGACGCTGGCGGAGGCCGGAAAAAAC
>DASVVJ010000204.1:0-4243 GCA_036389955.1 Myxococcaceae bacterium | reverse complement strand
AGGCGCAGCACCCGGTGGCGTACCCCCCTCAGCAGCCGCTCCACCTCTGCTTGCGTGGGCGGAGGCAACGGCTCGAAGCGCACGCCGCCCTCCTGCGGCACGAAGACGCCGTAGCCCCTCCCCAGCCACACCTCGCCAGGGCACACGCTACCGTCCGCCTCCCACGGGCCTCCGTGGAGCCCCTGCCTGCTTGTGGGATCGAGGCCTATGAGACAAGCCACAGCAGATCCGCGCTGGAGGCGGCAGGTTCGATTCCCGCCGCCTCCCAGGTAGCCACCGCTCACGCGGCGCTCACGGGTCCATCCAACGGCCCCAGCTTCCACCGTGGATGCCCCGATCCTGGGGCGAGCCGTCCACGTCGTAAGCGGTGCCCTGGAAGCACCCGGTGTCCTTGGCGGGAGAACCCGGTGCCAGGCGGAAGTCTCCCTGTCCTGGCGACACGAAGCGGGGGTCCCCGAGCAGGTTGCCGTCCTGTCCTATCGTCACCCGTGTGCCCTCGCTGCCGTTCTCGGAGAAGAGGTTGCAGCGCACCAGGCCCGTCTGAATGAAGTCCCAGGAGATGGCCTCGGGAGACCGGACGATGATGTTGTTGATGATGTCCAGGTAGCCCGCCTCGCTGAGGATGCCGGCGTCCTGGTTCTCATAGAACACGTTGTTGGCGATGAGCGTCCGGTCCTGGAAGCACTTGGCCACCACGCCGCCCCGGTTCCTCAAGAAGATGTTGTTGCGCACGTGGACCAGCGGGTGGAAGTACAAGCCCACGCCAATGTAGTTGTCCTTGAAGATGTTCTGCGTGACGAGCGCCGGCGGAGACACCGAGGGAAGCGTTCCCCCACCGCCGAAGCCGTCACTGTAGTGGCCGCCCAGGGGCGGGTAGAACCAGTCATGCCCATCCGCGTAGACGGCGGAGCCCCGGACGCAATAGCACTCGTCCCCATTGAGCCGGGAGCACATGGGCAGGTCCTGCGGAGCGGCGGCTCCCTGGAAGGTGAAGCCAGTCACCATGGAGCCAGGCGCTTCGGTCAAGTCGACGATGGGCTTGCCCACCTCCGAGGCCTTGAGCACGGTCTCCCTGGCCTGGACCCCCTGGAGGCGCACGCCCCGCTTGAGCCTCACGTGCTCGGAGTAGGTGCCGGGACGAACCAGGACCGTGTCTCCGGCGGACGCGGCGTTGATGGCCGCCTGGATGGTGGAGTAGCCGACGGGGACGTGCAGGATCCGTCCCGAGGCCGAGTGGCCTTTGTCGGCGTTGGCGCCGAACACCAGCCGCTCCACCGTCCCGTCCGGCGCGTTCACCGTGACCGAGAGGCTCTCCTCGGGCTTGTAGGTGAGCATCAACTCCGTCGCCCCCGCGGGCACGGCCAACGCCGCCTCCTCGGCGGGAGTGTTGGGGCGCAGGCGCATTGCCGTGAGGGAGTAGCCCTCGCCCAGCCCCTGAAGGGACACGGTGAGCTGCCCCGTGGGTTCCCCGGGCGTACTCGGGTCAGGGTCCACCGGAGGAGTGGACGGCAGCGGCAGCGGCTCTTCCAGAGGACGGCCGGCACTGGAATCGCAACCGGTGAGTGGGGTCAGAAGCAGAGAGGCCATGAGGGCCAGGCGCGCGGCTTTCGAGGGAGCGTTCATTGCTTCGTTCCTCCAGGTTCGGAGCGAGCCTACTCAAACATCCAGTGCTCGGGCCATGTCACAGGTTTGTGGTACTCGGGGGGCCTCACCTGGAGACCCCCCATGCAACTACGCACCCTTGCCCTTGTCAGCCTCGCCGCGCTCGCGGCCTGTAACAACGACATTCCCGAAACCGCGGAGGAGATCGGCGTCAGCACCGCTGAGGTGACGGCCACCCGCCTCTATGCCTCGGTGGGCGACAACGAGCTCAGCTTCGAGACGCTCGGCACTTTCGAGGAGCGTGATGGCGTCCGCGCCCTCATTATCCGCGCCACCGCGAACCGCTACCTCTCGGGTGTCCTGAGCTTCGTTCCCGACGACGCCTTCGGGAACGCGCAGATCATCAGCGAGCGCCGGTTCGAGATCGTCCTCCATGAGGGCCACGAGCTCAACACCGTGCTCTCCGGCCTGCCGCTCTTCGTCCGCGTCGACACCTTCACGGGGACGCCGCGCTCGTACACCGCGCGCATCGTGATTGCCCCACGGTTCTTCGACTTCCGCGGCGACAGTGGCATCTGGATCAACGAGGAGGTGAACCCCATCTACGTCGTCCAGGGCAACACAAACCTGCTCTACCGCGGCCGCGCCGCGGTGTCCGGGTACGTGGACTGGCTCTCCGTCACGGCGCCCGACGGCATCCCGCAGGTCTACGGCCGGCCCAACTACCGCCTCGACTGGTCCTACCCGGCGCTGTACCAGGCCATCGATCCGCACACCGTCCCGCTCACCTTCAGCGCGGGCGCCGATAACGGCGTGGCCATGCAGAAGACGGCGCGCCTTGTCGCTCGCGTGACGGAGTTCGCGGTCACCGATGGCGACGCCTACGAGGTCTGGCCCAGCCCCGACTGCGACCCCGCCGTCTACAGCTGCTACCACTCACAGCCCGCGGGCACGACGGACTTCGGCCACTGCGGCACCTACCGCCAGGTCCAGCGCTGCACGTACTAGGTCTCTGAGGGATGGGGACCCCGTTGATGGCGCTGGCCTGTCCCCTGCTCAGCGGAAGGGCAGCTCCACGATGAAGGTGGAGCCTTCGCCCAGGCGGCTGTGCACGCGCACCTCGCCGTCCATGGCACGCACCAGCTCGCGGGTGATGTACAGGCCCAGCCCCAGGCCGCCGTACTGCTGGTCCGACACGCCGCGCTCGAACCGGCCGAAGATCCGCAGGAGCACCTCGGGCGCAATGCCGATGCCCTGGTCCTTCACCGTGAGCCGCGCGAGGTTCCCCGCGCGCTCCACCCGCACGTGCACGGGCTGGCCCGCCCCATACTTGCCCGCGTTCGACAGCAGGTTCACCATCACCTGGTCCAGCCGCCCGGCATCCCAGTGTCCGCGCACCTCGGGCTCCGCCTCGAACGTCACCTGGCACCTGGCCCGCTCGAACATCTCCGCCAGGCGCTCGAGCACATCGCGCATGAGCGCACCCATGTCCACGTCGCTCAGCTGCAACTGCATCCGCCCGGCCGACAGCCGGCCCACGTCGAGCAGGCTCGTTACCAGAGCCTCGAGGCGCTCTACCTGCCGGTCCATGACGTCGAGCCGGCGGCCCAGCGCATCGCGGGACGCTGGAGGGAGCGTCCGCTCGAGCAATTGCAGCTGCAGCTTGAGGCTGGTGAGGGGGGTTCGCAGCTCATGCCCCGCGACGGACAGGAAGTCCTCACGCGTCTGCACGGCCGCGCGCTCCGCTTCGTAGAGCTTCGCACGTTCGAGCGCATGGGCCGCCTGCTGGCCGAGCGCGAGAATGAAGGCCCGATCCTCTTCGTTCAGGGGCCGCGCACGCTTGAAGCCGAGCATGAGCGCACCGAGCGGCCCCGCCCCCCCAAGCAGGGGGAGGACGGCCCAGGACTGGTTCCCGCTCACCTTACTGCTGGGGCCCATGTCCGGATAGCGAGCGAGCAGCTCCTCGCGCGAGGCGATCCACTCGGGGGTGGCCGTGCGAATGACGCTCGTCATGGGCTGCTGCGCGTCCAGGGCCAGCGCGGTAAAGCCCCCGACGACCCCCTCGGGCAGGCCGTGGGCCTGTAACAACCGCACAAGCCTGCCCTCTGCCTCCAGGACGTAGAAGGTGCCCGACTCCGGGCTGCCGTCCCCGCCGTCGGCGAGCTCGCGCAGGCTCACCCGCGCGACATCCGCCGGGGTCAGCGCTTGAGACAGGGCCGAGGTGACGGCTTGCAGCCGCTCGGCCCGCCGGCGCGCCCGGTGCTCGTGGGTGACGTCCGCCACCAGCGCCACCACGCCCCCGACCACCCCGCGGGCGCTGCGCTGGGGCATGTACGAGGCTCGCACGTGGCGCGTCTCGGTGCGCGCATAGGGCAGGGTGCGCTCGAAGGAGATGCTCTCGCCGGCCATTGCCCTGTCGAGCAGGGGACGCACGATCTCGAAAGCGGCGGCCCCCACCACCTCTTGCACGGGCCGGTTCTCCACCTCTTCGCGCCGAAGCTGGAACCACTCCGTGTAACCCCGGTTTACGTACGCGTAGACGTAGCGTCCAGCCTCCAGGCGGACGAAGGAGATGAGGACGGGCAGTGCGTCCGTCACCTGGCGCATCTGCGCCTCGCTCTGCTCCAGGCGCGCGACGAGG
>DASVVJ010000203.1:0-5144 GCA_036389955.1 Myxococcaceae bacterium | reverse complement strand
CACCATGGGCGTGTGCCTGTACGAGCTGCTCACGGGCCAGCGGCTCTTCGTGGGCGAGAGCGACTACGACTCGCTGGACATGGTGCGCAAGGGCAAGGTGGTGCCGCCGTCGAAGCACAACCGCGAGATTCCCAGCGAGCTGGAGCAGGTCATCCTCAAGGCGCTCTCGCTGGATGTGAACGACCGCCACCGTTTTGCCAGCGACCTCGTGGCGGACCTGCAACGCTTCTACTCGCTGAATGACAGCACCGTTGGCGCACCGGATCTGCGGCAGTACATGAGTACCGCCTTCGCCGAGGACATTCAGCGCGAGGCCCAGCGGCAGCAGGAGGAGGCGATGCTCGAGCCGCCGAAGGACTTCGACGACTCGTGAGCCCTCACCGGCCTCCGGCCAGGCGCGAGCCCGCCTTCGAGCCCGAGCGCTTGGCGATCCAGGCGTCCACCTCCGCCACTGCTTCGGGCACCTTCGCCGAGTCGAACTCGGCGCGGGCCTTCCGGGCGAGCGCCAGGATCTGCGGCGACTTCTTCCCCTGCGCATCCAGCGCCTGGGCCATGCCCAGGTAGGTGTCACCCTTGAGCACCGGATCCGGTGGGTTGATCTCCAGCACCCGCGCGTAGAAGGGCAGGGCGCGCGTGTTCTGCCCCAGCCCCGCCAGGCTGCGGGCCACGCCGCACGCCGAGTAGCTCACGTCCTCGTGATTCTTCCCCAGCGCCTTCTCCTTGATGGCCAGCGCCTTCTCGTAGGCCTCCAGCGCCTCGCGGAACTTCTTCTCCTGCAGGTAGACGGTGCCCACCACGTCATAGGTGCCGCCCACCGTGGGGTGCTCGGGGCCGAAGGTGGCCACGTCGATCTCCAGCGCCCGCAGCACGTGCACCCGGGCCTTCTCCAGGTCCTCCAGCCGCAGGTACGTCTGGGACAGCGAGTAGTGCAGCAGTCCGGCCAGCGGGTGGGTGGGTCCACTCAGCCGCTCACGTAGCTCGAGCGCCTCGGTCAGCACGCGGCTGGCATCCTCCAGCCGGTTCTCCCGCTTGTAGATGCTGCCGATGTTGCCCAGGATGGCGGAGCGGCGCACGTGCTCGGGTCCCAGCGCGCGATCCGAGAGCTGGAGCGCCCGCTCGTAGGCCGCGAGCGCCTCGGCGTGTTTGCGCTGCACCGTGTACGTCACGCCCACGTTCTTGAACAGGTCGCTCTCGATGTCCTCGTTGCCGCCCATGCGCGCCAGCGCCGCCTTGGCCAGCTCGCTCCACTGGAGCGCGGCCTCGGAGCGCTTCGAGTCATTGCCCACCGTGTAGACGAGCAGCGTCGCCGCCCGGGCCAGCACCTCGTCACTGCGTGAGGCCAGCGCCGCCCACAGCGCCTGCGTGAGGTACTTCTCCGCCGCCAGGGGCTCGTCCCGGCGTGCCTCCAGCCAGCCGCGCCACAGCAGCGCCTCGGCCTCCAGCGGCCGGTAGCCCAGCGCGCTGGCCGCCTTCACCGCGGGCTCGGCTACCTCCAGGCCCTTCGCGTACCGCCCGGCATCCGTCAGCGCCTTCACCTCGGCCACCATGCCGGAGATGCGCTCGATCTCCGCCCGGGCCTGCGCCGAGTCCGGCGGCGGCTCCACCTGGCTCAGCGAGGCCACGTCGGAGCAGCTCTTCAGCGAGGGCAGCAGTGAGACGGTGTCCACCGCCTTCTCCACCAGCTCCGGGTCCGCGGCGGCCAGCACGCCCGTGACGGCCTTCACGTCCTTGAGGCGCCGCTCCAGACACAACACCTGCAGGGACAGCAGCTCCTCGGTCTGCGCGCCGCGCACGCGCGTGGCACGGCACGCCTCGGTGCTCGTCTCCACCCAGCCGCGCGCGTAGCCATCCAGCAGGCCCGTCACTCGCGAGGCCACCTCGGCCGCTCCGGGCCGCTTCGTGGCCACCAGCGCCTCGGTCACCTGGCGGCGGGCCGCGTCATCCCAGACTCCCGCCAGTTTCTGGTCCGCCCCCGTGCACACCAGGGCTTGCTGCTGCGAGGCCGCCTGGGCGTACCAGCCATAGCCTCCCACGCCCACCACCAGCGCCAGGGTGGCCGCCGCCGCCGCCATGCGCACCTGGCGAGGCCGGTACTCCAGCTTTGTCAGCAGGGCCTCCATGGACTCGAAGCGGTCCGCGGGCGCCGGCGACAGCCCCCGCATCAGCGCCCGGCGGACGAAGCCTGGCACCTTCGAGTTGCGCGGCGGCTCGAACGCGCCGGTGGCTGGATCAATCGGGCGCGGATCGCCGGGGCGCTGGCTGGGCCGGCTCGTGCCCTTTTGCGAGGAGCCCTGGCCCGAGTACGCGCCCTTGCCCGAACGCTGCCGATCGAAGGGCCAGTCGCCATAGAGCGCCCAGTACAGCGCCACGCAGAAGCTGAACTGATCCGAGCGCGCGTCCGGCGTCGCGCCGCTCAGTTGCTCTGGCGCCATGTACCGCAGCGTGCCCACCACCAGGCCGTCCTGGGTGAGCTGGGCCAGCTCCGGGCTCTCCTCCACGGCCTCCATCGCCGTCAGGGTGGGGCGGCGGGCCGCGGCCTCGACCACCTCCTCTGCCAGCCGGGCCAGGCCGAAGTCCGTCACGCGGATGCGCCCGTCCTTGCCGATCAGCACGTTGTCGGGCTTGAAGTCCCGGTGCACCAGCCCGGCCTTGTGGGCTCCCGCCAGGCCGCGCCCCGCGGAGGTGAACACGTCGAGCACTTCGCGCCACGGGCGGGGCTTGTCCTTCACCCACTGCTTGAGCGTGCCCCCGTCCACGAACTCCATGGCCACGAAGACGCTGCTGTCTCCCAGCGTGCTCACGTCGTACACGGAGATGACGTTGGGGTGGGTGACGCGGGCCATCGCCTGGGCCTCGCGCAACAGCCGCGCCTGGCCCACGGTGCGGCCCTCGGCGTGCACCTTGTCCGTGCGCAAGAGCTTGATGGCCACCCGGCGGCCCAGATCCGGATCCCACGCCGCGTAGACGATGCCCATGCCGCCCTGGCCCACCCGCTCGAGGATGAGGTAGCGGCCCACCTGCTCGCCCCGCTCGGGCACGCGCCCTGCGCTACTCGGGGGGGAGCCCGGGCTGCGGCTCGGGTTATGGCTCGGGCTGGAGCCCTGGGGCTCCGGCGGTGCCTTGCGGGGCGCGGGGCTCTGCGGCGCGGGCGCGGGCGCGGCTACGGGGCCCACCAGCATCGATGGGACATCCGTCAGCGACAGCGATTCGGACGAGATCAGCTCAGCACACGGCTGGCAGTTCAGCAGGTGCTGCTCCACCTCCTTCGAGCGCTCAGCGGTGAGCTGACCTCGGAGGTAGAGGGCGATCTCGGTTGTCTCCAGGTGCGCCATCGAGCCTTTTCCCTATCGCGAGAATGGTTCCGCATTATCGCTCGAAGGCGCTCAGACCTTTCCTGTCCTCTCAAAACCCAATGAATCCAATGGGTTAGGGGTGGTTGTCGAATCGAGACAACTTTGCCTTCTCGTTAACCGAGAAGTTCACCATGGTTGTCTCCTCGTTTTGAGGTTCTTTTCCATGTCCAGCTCGAAGATCGGTTCCGCCTTCAGCCCTTCTCTGGTTGCCACCGTTCGCCCCACCGTGGAGCGTCCCGTGGCGCGTCCCGAGCCGCGCGCGGTCGGGCACAGCTCGCGGGATGAGTTCGTCCCGAAGAGCAACAGCCGGAGCAGCTCGCTGCTCGGAACGGAGGCTCCCCCCTCCACCCGCTCGCTGACCGCGACGGAGCAGTCCACCTCCACCCGCTCGCTGACCGCGACGGAGGAGCCTTCTGATGTGTGCCTGCTGCCCGAGACGCTGGAGCCTTTCCGCAAGGACCTGGACGACCTCGCGCTGAAGATCTCCACCGAGCAGCCCGACCTGCTGAACGATGAGAGCAAGCTGATGGAGTGCCTCACGGAGTCGATGCGGCAGCTGGGCATCGACGAGAAGGACTTCGCGGCCGGCACCACTTACCTGCTCGCCAAGCTGTACAACGGCGGCAAGGACCGCCTCCAGTAAATCCAAGGGGTTGGAAAGAAATCTCGGGCCGAGGCAACTTTTCCTTCTCGGTGGCCGAGAAATTCACTGTGAATTGTCTCCCTTTTTGAGGTCCCCGCCATGACCACGATCGCTCCGAAGTTCACCCCGTCGGCCACCAACTTCCGCCCCGCCGTGGAGCGTCCCCTGGAGCAGGCGCGTCCCGAGGCCGTGCAGGCCGCGCTGACCCAGCCGGATGAGTTCATCTCGGGTGACGCGGTGGGAGGCGGGCTGTCCGCGGAGCGGCTCGGGGCGCCCTCGACGGCCAATGGGCCGGGCGCGCTGCCCGAGGCGCTGGAGCCCTTCCGCGAGGCGCTGGACAACATCGCCCGGCAGATCACTCCCGAGACGCTGAGCAATCCCCTGAAGCTGGGTCAGTTCATCATGGACGCGGTGAAGGAGCTGGGCGTCGCCGGGCGGGATTTCATGGACGCGGTCACCTACGTGCGTGACACGCTGATGGCGTACAACTCGGGCAAGGAGCGCCTGGCCCAGGGTGAGAGCACCATCGCCTTCGCTTGAGCCTGAAGGCCCGGGCTCGGAAGGTGAGCCCGGGCTTCAGTCCTGCTGACTACTTCAGCGAGGGGGGCCGCCGCGCCGGCACGCACAGCAGCGCGTCCGGATCGCAGGTGGTAGCGAAGTCCGGGTTGATGCTGCCCGCGTTGGCGCAGATGCTGTTGTCCGGCTCGCCCGCGGTGCCGTCTTCCTCGGTCCCGCAGGGGACGGCGGGCCACATGCCCCACACCTCATACTGAGCGGTGCACCCGGCCTCGGTGTACTCGAGGTTGGCGATCATCTGCGTGCCCGGGGCCTGAGGCGTGGACGAGATGCGGATGTTGCTCCACGAGTAGGTGATGTCCACCGCCTGAGGGCCCGGTCCGCCCGCGGACTGGCCAATCACGGTCACGTCCGAGGAGGAGCAGAAGCCCGGCACGTCCGTCTCCGTGGTCAGCACGCCCTGATCGAAGCCCACGTACACTTCGGTGTCTTCGCTCGCCTCGAGCGTGGCGAGCGTCTCGGGCTTGATGATCAGCCGCTCGTCGGTCGGGGAGCGGGAGAACTTCTGGATGCCGAGCTGCTCACCGTGCTTCACCGCGCAGGTGTTGGTGCCCACCGGCTTGTAGGTGGCC
>DASVVJ010000202.1:0-1931 GCA_036389955.1 Myxococcaceae bacterium | reverse complement strand
GTCCCCGGCGAGCTCACCCGTGAAGCGATCGAGTGGTTCGCGGGCATCCAGCTCCGCTGATCAGCGGGCGTATGATGGGAAAGCGCTCGTGGCTGCGCTCGTGTCCACGGGCCGAGCACCCACCACCGCCTCTCCGGACGTTGGGTCGATAGGCTGCCGGATGATGGGGAAGAGCCGCTCGAGATCCTGAATGGTCAAGGAGAGCTGATCCCCCACTCGCACCGCCGGTACCTCCGTGCTGAGGAATCGTTCCAGGATTCTGATGGGAAAGCCTCCGGGCAACGGCTGGCTTGCGGACCGGAGGGTTCCCATGGTGTTGAGTTCGAAGGTGCCGATGGTGTCGAGCCCGAAGCGCATTCTGCTCACTTTGTTGTGCAACACATGTGAAGGAATGACGAAAGTCCGGGTCGTCAACCCCGGGATATCGCCCAGGCACAGCCGATGCGTCCCCGTGATGACGTAGAGGTTGAAGTCGATGGGCTTGAAGTTCCTGACTTCGACTGTCGTCGGGTGAGAAACCTCAATCCCATCCTCCGTCTTCTGCACGCTGCCGCAGGAGACCGTGAAGCCCATCAGACAGAGCAGTGGAAGGAACTGGGTAGCGAGCCTGCGAGACTCCCATGCCATGCGCATGTGCGCCCTCCACGGAAGAACAGAAGCGTGCACGCAGGGAGGATGCAAAGCTGCACCACGAAGGTGGTACCGCTCTTCAGAGGCTCCGGGCAGCGGGTTCGGCTGGGGGAGCCTGAGCCGGGGAATGCGCGGCCTCACCCATGAGGTAGGGTCGCTGTAACCCTACCCGGAGACCTGTATCGCCTTCTCCCCTCCCCCGGAACCCAGCGCCTCCCTGGACATGGCTCGCGCCTCTGAAACGGCTCAGACCTCCAAAACGAAGGTCTCACGAGATGTTCCCAACCAGCCGCTTCCAGCGCAGATACGTCCTCCCTGCACTCAACGCGGAGTGGTCGAGATCAAAGGAGGCTGCTGGCTTCCCCCTGGAGAAGAAGCGGGGGTAGCTCCCTGCGCTCCATCGGTCTACCATGATGCGCTGCAGCTCCTCGATGACCGCCGGGAGCTCGTCGTACTTGCCACCGTGCAACGCCTCCCAGAACCGGGTGTTGGCCGCCTTCGCCTCGGGAGTCGTGGCGGGCACTGCGGTCTTTTGCGGCGCGGCCCAGATAGCGACCGGCTTGCAGGACAGCGTGAGGTAGGCAGCTATGGGGGCACCGCAGCCTCCCAGTCCGTCCCGCTCAGGCAGGCCCATTCCGAGTGCGGCATTTCCCGCTCGAAGTCCTCGACGGACGCGCGGACGCCGCCATCCACCCCCCAGGTGGTCCAGGCGCCGGTACTCTTGTAGGTGGCACGCTCGCCCAGGACGAGACGGACCTGGCCTTCCGCCGAAAGGGCTCCGTCCGCATGGAAGCAGCGCCCCTTGCCGGTGAGCGCTCCCCGCTCCACCCTCACCTCGGCCCTCAAGCGGCCCTCGCCGTCCCAGTGCTCCACGCTTAGCTGCACCTGCGTCTCGCCCTCCTGCTTGGTGGTGGTGCGGTGCTCGCGCAGGCGCAGCCGGCCGTCCAGGTCATACTCGACCAGGACCGAGGCGCCGAGCCGCGCCGTGCACTCGACGGATAGCCGCCGATCCCACAGCCTCACCTTCTCGTGCAGGCCGTAGCGGCCGGAGGGCCCCTGCAGCGTGTAGCGCGCTCCCTTCGCGCAGGCCGTGAGCTCCTGCTTCGCTCCCGGGTGGGTGATGTTGACCCGTTGCTGCTCACCCTGCCGGGTGAAGCCTCCAAAGAGAGCACCGTCCTCCAGCCAGGCCTGGTAGCGCGTGGGCGCACTTGCGCCCTCGACGGCCTCGCTCGAGCGGAGCTTCCCGCCGGGATAGTAGGTGCGGGCGTAGCGGGAGGGCTCGCTGAAGACGAGCTGGAAGG
>DASVVJ010000201.1:0-15366 GCA_036389955.1 Myxococcaceae bacterium | reverse complement strand
CAGCCCATCCACCGCGCGGGAGAGCCACTCGAAGCGCCGGTGCTCCACCACCCAGCGCAAGGCGGCGCGCAGGTTGTCCAGCTCGGCCTCGAGCTGCTGGTGCACCGCGGCCTGGTGAGGGCCCTCCAACTCCGCGCGGCGATCCAGCGCCCGGGTGAAGTAGTCCCCATGGCGCTCGCGGGCCAGGCGCTCCTGCTCGGGCACCGCCCGGAGCTCCTCGGCGGCGAACTGACGGATCATCACATGCAGCTCGTAGCGCTTGTCCGGGGTGCGGCGCAGCAGGAACCGGTCGGCCAGCGAGGCCAGCACCGGCAGCGGCGCATCCGCCACGGCGGCGGCGGCCTCGTGGGTGCAACCGCCCTGGAAGACGGCCAGGCGGCGCAGCACGTCCTGCTGCTGCGCGGACAGCAGCCGCCAGGAGTGCAGGAAGGTGGCGCGCAGGCTGTGGTGACGCTCGGGGGCGTCGCGGGGAGAGGACAGGAAGTCCAGGTCTTTCTCCAGCCGCGCGGCCAGCTCGGCGGCGGAGAAGAAGGACACCCACGCCGCGGCCAGCTCCAGCCCCAGCGGCGAGCCGGCGACGAGCTGGCAGATGCGGGCCACGTGGGGCTCGTTGTCCGCGGTGAGCCGAAAGGCCGCCTCGCCGCGCACGGCCAGGTGGGCGAACAGCTCCAGGGCCTCGCGGGCGCCCTGGTAGGCCAGGCCCTCCAGGGGCAGCAGCCACTCACCGCGCAGGTTGAGCCGCTCTCGCGAAGTCACCAGCAGCTTGAGGCCGGGGGCGTGCGCCAGCAGCTCCGCCAGCAGCGGGGTGGCGCCCAGCAGGTGCTCGAGGTTGTCCAGCACCAGCAGCAGCTCGCGCGAGCGCAGGTGCTCGCGCAGCTGGGCCTCGGGCGGGGTGGGTGAGGCGGGCAGCTCCAGCGCCTCCACCAGGAAGGTGGCGAAGCGGGCCGGGGTGTCCACCGCGTCCAGACCGATGAAGCGCACGCCGTGACGGTAGGCCCCCGCGCGCCGGCGGGCCGCCTCCAGCGCCAGCCGCGTCTTGCCGATGCCGCCGGGGCCCGCCACGGTGAGCAGCCGGCACGCGGGATCCTCCAGCCGGTGCAGCAGGGCCTGCAGCTCCTTGGCGCGCCCGTACAGCGGCGTGGCCGGGGTGGGCAGGCCCGCCGTGCCCGGGGTGGCCTCTTCTTGCGTCACCAGGACCCCGCCCGTGGAGGCCGTGGGCGGCGGAGGGAGGCTGCGGGACTTGAGCTGCTCGAGCAGCCGGAACGTCTCGGGTTGAGGGCGTGCATCCAGCTCTTCGCGCAGCACGTCCACGCAGTGCTGGTGCTGCCGCAGCGCGTCGGCCCACCGTCCCATCCAGGCGTAGAGCCGGATCAACGCGCGGTGCGCCTCTTCGTGAGTGGGCTCCAGGGCCGCCAGGCGTTGGGCATGAGGCAGCGCCTCGTCCAGCCGCCCGCGAGAGACGAGCGCGGAGGTGAGCCGCTCCAGGGCCTGCGTGGCCAGCAGGTGGTAGCGCTCGGTGGTCATCGACAGCCACTCATCGAAGGCGGCGCAGTCGGGCAGGGCCAGGCCCTCCAGCAGCCGCCCCCGGTAGAGCGCCACGGCGCTGTGCAGGGCGCCCAGCTGCTCGTCCGAGGCAGGACGGCCCATTGCTCCCGCGTCCTTGAGCAGGCGCTGGAAGTGGTGCGTGTCCACCCAGACGTCCTGCTCGGAGCGCAGCTGCACACCGGTGCGGTCCGCCTCCAGCCAGCCGGCGCCCACCCGGCGCTGCAGCTCCCAGAGGGTGTTGCGCAGTGAGGCCAGCCCGCGCGCCTCGTCCACCTCGGGCCACAGCAGGCTCACCAGGTGGTTGCGCGCATGGCGCTGCGGGTTACAGGCCAGGTACGCGGCCAGCGCGCTGGCCTTGGCACGTTTGACTTCCACCACCGAGCCGTGCGGCTCGACGACGAGGGGGCCCAGCAGGCGGAAGACGAGGGGGGGCATGGTCAGGCAGGCACTGGACGAGCATCACGATAGAACGATTCGCGATGCCAGGATGAATGAGGCTCCAGAGGCCAGGCCACCTGACCGATGCCAGGGGACCGGGTGATTAAAGCTTCGTGAAGACGTTCGTGAGGCCTTGATCGTAGATGCGCTCCTCCATGTACCGGCCGTCCGCGGAGACGAGGTACACCGCGTTGGCGAAGTTGTAGTCCGGGTGGCAGCCGCCGAAATTCGACTGTCCCCAGTACTCGCGGGTGCCATCGTCATGGGTCCACTTGTAAGTCACATACCGCCACCCCGTCGTGTCATTGGGGTTGCAGACGGGATCCGGGCTGTTCTTGTAGAGCCCGATGCCCGTGGCGTACATGCGGACCCTCCAGCCATAGGCGGTCCACAGGCCGATGAACGGGTCGCCGGCGGCCAGCTCACCCTGGACCTGGGCGACGTCACCCTCCGAGACCACCTCGGTCCCCGGCTGCTGCACCGGCTCCTGCATGCCCTCGCCGCAGCCCCACAGAAACGTCACGGCCGTCATCATCATCAGCATCTTTGCCAGCTTCATGTGTATCTCCAGGTGAGAGTGGCACCCACAAATCCATTTCGTGGAAAGCCGCTGCTTCATGGAACTCGCTGACTCAGCGAGTTCGTGGAGAGAACCCTAAAACCTGACCGTTAACGCTCCGTCAGCGCGAGGGGCCCTTGGAAATTTTCATCGTCAGCGCTGCGTCAGCCCCACCGCTCCCCCGCTGACGGTGCGCTGACGATGCGTTGACGGTCACCCTGTAGGTTTTCTCGGAATCAACGGCTCAAAGGGTTCACCTGGAGAACCGTGAGAGCCTTTTCCACGAGAACGACGAGGGTTTGCGCACATGAGGAACGGTTGGAAGTGCTTTGGAGTGGTGTCCGCGCTGGTGCTGCCGGCGGTCCTCACCGGCTGTGGTGATGTGGGCGGTGCTCCCCCGGTGACAGACGTCTCTGAAGAGGTGCTCGCCGATGTGAGGCAGGAGCTCGAGGTGCGCAATCTGACAGCCTCCATCAACGCGGCAACGGAGACGGCCGAGTCCAGCGGTGAGTGTGATCTCAACGGGAACTTCTACTGGGAGATTGGCACGCGCCACGGCGCGCTCGCCGGTGGCTCCGTGGTCAACACCGGTGGCACCCAGTTCGACGCGCAGTCGTACATGAGCATCGCCTCCGCCTCGAAGATGGTCTACTCGGCCTATGTGTTCGAGTCTTGTGGTGGCGTAGCGTGCAACTATGGCACCGGGCCCGCGGCGGTGGATGCGCTGCGGATGGTGGCCGGGTACAAGTCGACGACGAGCTATTGCCCGAACGCCGGCATAGACCCGACCGTCGCGAGCTGCTCGGTGGCCGCGGGCGTCTCGGCGACGAACTATCCGGGCTACTTCTCGTACAGCGGTGGCCAGTTCATGGCCCTGGCGCAGGGGGAACCCCACCTGAGCGGACTCACCGCGACCCAGCTGGCGGCTGAAGTCAACGCCTGGTTGGGCACGTACTTCGACTATGAGCCTGGCAACCCGTGGCCTGGCGGGGGCAACGCTACCACCCCGGCCATCTATGCCCACTTCCTCCAGCGCGTGCTGCTGAGCAACGTGGACTACACGAACGGACTGAAGCTGCACGGCTATCTCGGCGCGGACGCGGTGGACGCCTCCAGCTCCCCCATCATCCCCGAGCAGGACTGGTTCTACTCGTACGGGCACTGGGTGGAGAACGCCGGTGGCGGAACGGCCACCTGGGACGGGGCGTTCAGCAGCCCGGGTTCGCATGGCTTCTACCCGTGGATTTCGCGCACCAAGCGCGTGTACGGGGTGGTAGCGCGCACGGGCGGCAACTTCTTCCAGTCGGTGAGGTGCGGCCAGGCCATCCGCAAGGCGTTCTACACGGCCCAGGTGCAGCCGTGAGGGGAGTGGCGGCCGGTTGCAGCGTGCGGGGCTGCGCCGGGGGGCTTCTTGCAAGGTGCAACCCCGGTTGGGAAAGGTGCCGCCGAACCTGCGGGAAGAATTGAAGAAACTCGCGTCAGGGGCTGGTACGGCGCATGCTCGGGGGAAGGGGGAACTGGAGCCCCTTTCCTATGCCTGCCCTGCAACTCACCTCTCTGCTCTCGAGCCTGCTGCTGGGCCAAGCCGCTGCCGCGGAGCCCGAGGTACCGCTCGCCTCGCGCCTGAAGTTCGAGGGCGGGGTGGACGTGTACTACGGCCACAACTTCCTGCGGCCCGCGGACGCGTCCAACTTCATTCCCGGCACCGGCACCACCGCCAAGCGCGCCAATGAGTTCTCCCTCAACCTGGCCACGCTGGGAATGAGCGTGGACCCCGCGCCCGTGGGGTTCCGCTTCCTGCTGGGGTACGGTACCTCGATGGAGGTGCTGCACGCCGGTGAGCCGGGCGGCACGGCGGCCGGGCCCAACGTGTGGCGCTACGTGCAGCAGGCCTCGCTGGCGTACGTGGCCGGTCCGCTCACGGTGGAGGCCGGCATCTACCCCAGCCACATCGGCTTCGAGTCGCTCCAGTCCCAGCTCAACTGGACATACAGCCGCGCGTGGATGAGCGAGCTGTCGCCCTACTACCAGACGGGCGTCAAGGGCACCTGGCGCTTCAGCGAGGCGTGGAGTGCCCAGCTCCACGTGCTCAACGGTTGGCAGAACATCGGCGAGAACAACCACGGCAAGGCGCTGGGCACGCAGCTGGCCTACTCGGGCGAGCGGCTGTCGGCCTCCTTCAACACCTTCGTGGGCGAGGAGGGCAGCGAGGACAGCGACGGCCTGCGCCTGTTCGGCGACGTGGTGGCCGTCTACAAAGTGACGTCCGCGCTCAGCGTGGGCGTCTCCGCGGACGTGGGCCGCCAGCAGGTGCCCGGCGCGGAGGCGGCTCTGTGGTACGCCGCCGGGCTCAACGCCCGCGTCCAGCTCTCCGGGCCGGTGGCCCTGGCCGCCCGCGCCGAGTTCGTCAAGGACCGGGATGGGTTGATCAGTGGTGTGGCGCAGACGCTCACCGAAGGCACGCTCACCCTGGAGGTGAAGCCCGCCGAGCACTTCACCTTCAAGCTCGAGGCCCGGCACGACCGTTCCACCGAGGATGTCTTCTCCCACCGGACCACGACGGAAGAGGGCACGCCGGTGCTCAAGTCCGCGCAGACGCTGGTGGTGGCCGGTGCCACGGCTTACTTCTAATGAGCAGGTTGGGAATGAACGCCCACGGCGCGAAGAGCCCTGCCGCGGCTGACACATGATGGACACCTGCCCATCTGGCGTTCGGTACCTGCTCGCACTGGGGGCCCTGAGTGGGCATGCTCCGGGCGCATGGGTACGACCGACGGAGCAGACACTTCGCAGGGAGGCCTCTTCTCGCGGGACCTGGCCCCCGAGCCTCGCAAGCCCTGGTTGATCCGGGCGGCGGTGGTGGGCGCCGTCGCCGTGGCCAGCCTGGGCGTGTGGCTGTGGGTGCATAACTCCGAGGGCGGCGCCGTGCGGGCCATGGCCCCCGCCCAGCGCGAGGCGCTTTTCAAGGAGACCTGGAAGGACCACCGCATGCGCTGCCCCAGGACCGCCGAGCAGGCTGATACGCCCGAGCGCTGCCGGCAGCGCGCCGAGTTCCTTCTGCTCTTTCCCCAGTGCGATGAGGCCTGCCGAGCCGAGCTGAACCTCTTGCTCCAGGCCCCTGTGAAGTAGCGCACCTTCGCCGGCCCTGGCACCGCCGCGTCACCGGGCGGTGTTAGGCTGCCGCCACGTGAGCACTCCCCCGTCCTCCGCCCCCCGTTGGATGCTCTATGGCGCCTCTGGCTACACCGGCCGTCTCATCGCCGAAGAGGCTGTACGCCGTGGCCACCGCCCGGTGCTCGCCGGCCGCTCCCGGGAGAAGCTGAAGCCGCTGGCTGACCGGCTCGGGCTCGACATGGTCGTCGCGGGCCTGGAGGACGTGCGCACGCTGGTGTCCTCCCTGGAAGGGCTGCCCCTGGTGCTGCACTCGGCCGGGCCGTTCGTGCAGACCAGTGAGCCCATGGTGCAGGCGTGTCTTGCCACGCGCGCCCACTACCTGGACATCACCGGAGAGATTCCCGTCTTCGAGAACACCTTCCGCCATGACGCCGAGGCGCGCGAGCGCGGCATCTGCCTCATGTCCGGTGTGGGCTTCGACGTGGTGCCCACGGACTGTCTGGCGCGTTATGTGGCCGAGCGCGTCCCCGGCGCGCACGAGCTGGAGCTGGCCATCGCCGCGGGAAGCCAGGCCAGCGCTGGCACCACCAAGTCCGCCCTGGGCCAGCTCCCTCAGGGGGGACGCGTGCGCCGTGGCGGGGCGCTCCAGCCGTGGCCCCTGGGCAAGGGCCAGCGCCGCGTGCGCTTCGCCGACGCCGAGCGCACCGTGCTCCCCGTCCCATGGGGAGACCTGGTGACGGCGTGGCACACCACCGGCATCCCCAACATCACCGCCTATATGGCCCTGCCCGCCGGGGCCGCCCGCTTCCTGCGCTTCACCTACCCGCTGCTCAAGCAGGTGTTCACGGTGGACGCGGTCCGCCGCCAGGCCGAGCGCCTCATCGAGGCGCGGGTGGAGGGCCCGGACGCAGCGGCACGCCAGGAGCACCGTTCTCACATCTGGGCCGAGGCCCGCGCGGCGGATGGCCGCAGCGCTCAAGCCTGGCTGAACATCCCCGAGGGCTATGCCTTCACCGCCGTGGCCGCCGTGCGCGCCGTCGAGGAGACATTGGCTCGCAAGCCACAAGGCGCTCACACGCCAGCGGTAGCCTTCGGCGCGGACTTTGTCCTCTCCATCGAGGGCTGCCTGCGGCTGGATTCCCTGCCATGAGCGCGGGTCCTGGCTGCCTGCTCTCCCGCCAGGCGGCTCTAGGAGTAGGACGGGGCGGCTTGAAGCCCTGGGGCTGTAAGTGGATGTGCTGCCGGGATGGGGTTCCAGGCTCGTGAGGCGTGGGTCCTTGGAGCGCGCGGGCGCGCGGTTGGCTATCGTGTGGCTTCGAGACAGGGGCAGGGGTCGATGAGGCTGACGTTCAAGCAGCTCACGCTGACGTTCAAGCAGAAGATGATGCTGCTGCCCGGCGTGGCGGCGGTGTTTCTGCTGACCATCCTCGGCGTGTCCATCACCCTGGACGTGTGGACGGGCAACGCGCACGAGCGCATCAAGAGGGGGCATGCGCCCGCGCTCGCGCTGAGCCAGACGCTGATGGCGGACCTGCAGACGCTCCACCATGAGGCGCAGGACGCGGTGCTGCTGAAGGACCTGCAGCGCATCGAGCCCATGCGGGCGCTGGGGCGGAAGATCGTCGCGGACATTCAGCAGCAGGCGCGCCGCAACCCGGTGATCAGCCCCCAGCACCTGGACGCGTTCGAGCGGGACTTCGCGCTCTATCAGCAGGAGCTGGCCAGCGCGGTGACGCTGAGCGCCAGCGGGGATCCCCAGGCCCCGGCCGCGCTCATCCGCGAGAGCACCCGCTTCGAGGTGCTGCTGCAGACGCTGCAGTTGCAGGTGAGCGGCCACACGGATGGGCAGCAACAGGCCTTCGAGGAAGTGACCACGCTGCACGGCAAGGGGCAGGTGGTGATCGGCGTGCTGGTGGTGCTGTGCATCCTGGCGCTGGCGGGCCTGTCCTGGTGGATGGTGCGGGATGTGGCCGGGCCGCTGGCACGGCTGTCGGACACGGCGGCGCGGCTGGCGGAGGGAGACCTGACGCAGACCATCGAGACGTACAGCCAGGACGAGATTGGCCAGCTGGGGCGCAGCCTGGAGGCGCTGGTGAAGCGGCTGCGGGCGGTGCCGGTGGCGTTGCAGGGGGTGGTGGGGGAGCTGAGCAGCGCGTGCGAGCGGCTGACGCGGGTGAGCCAGGAGCAGCTCAACGTCCTCACCGAGCAGGCGCGCAGCCTGTCCGACGCGGGCACGACGATGGCGCAGATTGCCCAGACGTCCAGCATGGCCTCGAGCCGCGCGGAGATGGTGCTTCAGGTGGCGGAGCAGGCCGACAGCTTCACCGCCGCCAGCCAGCAGTCCATCGCCGAGAGCGCGCAGGGGCTGGAGCAGATCCGCCTGCGGGTGGCCGCGCTGGTGGGCAACATCGGCCACCTGTCCGAGCAGGCGGTGCACGCGCGGGAAATCATCGGCAGCGTGAAGGACCTGGCGGACCAGAGCAACGTGCTGGCGCTGAATGCGGCCATCGAGGCGGCGCGCGCGGGCGAGGGCGGGCGCGGATTCGCGGTGGTGGCGCGCGAGATGCGGGCCCTGAGCGGCCAGTCCCTGCAGAGCACCGAGCGCATTGCCCGCATCCTCACGGACATCAACGACGCCATCCGGCAGACGGTGTCCACCGCCGAGGGCGACAGCGCGCAGATGGAGTCGAGCATCGAGCAGGTGCTCACCTCGGCCGACAAGCTCAAGGAAATCACCAGCGTCATGCAGGAGAGCAGCAACGCGGCGCGGCAGATCGTCGCCTCGGTGACGCAGCAGAACGCGGGCATCACCCAGATGACGGAGGTGATGACGCAGCTGTCGGCGATGATGGGAGACGTGGTGGTGGCCACCACCAGCGCCGAGGAGACGGTGGGGAAGATCAACGACACGGTGGGCCAGCTGCGGAGAATCGTCTCCGAGTTCCGTGTGTAGCCGCTCTGGCGGAGCGCGGGAGACCCTCCTGGTGTGGCCAGGAGGGGACTGAGCCGGGGGCGTTACCCGCCGAGCACCTGGAGGGCGCGGGCGTAGTACCGGTCACGCTCGGCCTTGCCGTTGTACCCACCGTTGATCCGGTAGGTGATGGCGTCGAAGTTCCCCGCGTCCGCGTACTGGTTGAGGTTGCGGTTGTTCCAGTACCAGGCCGCGGTGCGGAAGCCCACGTCCGGGTCGGCCGCGCGCCGCGGGTTGTTCTCCAGGTCGATGCCCAGGGCCTGGCCCGCCGCGCGGTAGTTGAAGCGGCCGGTCAGCTGAATGGGGCCGCGGCCCTTGAAGCGCACGCCATCGCCCGGCTGGGTGTTGCCCAGGTCCTCACGGCCCTCGTATTGCGCGCCCGAGGCAATCTCCTCCATCCACCGGAACTCGCCACTCTCGTGCGCGAGCTGCGCCAGGAACGCCGCCTGCCGCCGGGGCGTGTTGATGCCCGCCTCCTGCATGGCCGCGTTCAGGTGCGGCATCAGCTCCCGGGCCCGCGCGTCGCTCAGGTTCGGCATGATGGCGCGCAGCTGCTCCACGCTCACGCTGCCCGCGCCGCCCGGCTCGGGCGTGGGGCCCACGGGCCCGGGGCCCTGGGTGCCACCGGCCTGCTGCGTCAGTGCCGCGCGCGTCAGCGGCCCGTAGTAGCCGGTGCTCGGCACGCCGTGGTCCGCCTGGAAGCGCTTGAGCGACGCCTCGGTCTGCGGGCCGAAGGTGCCCGGGCCGGTGTTCTTCTGCGCCTGCGTCATGTACCCCAGGTCCACCAGCGCCGTCTGGAGCTGCTCCACCTCCGGGCCCTGCATGCCACGCTGCAGATCATTCTGCGGGACGCTGAAGCGAGCGGCCTGCGCGGCCGGCTCGGGCTGCGTGGCCGGATCCACCGGAGCCGGCTGCGCCGGGCCCTGCGTGGCCGTGCCGCGATCGTTCACGAAGTACTTCGGCTGCGCGTTGCCGAATCCATCGCGCACGTGGCCTTCGTTGAAGTTGCTGCCACCGGCCTGGGCGATGGCGGGGCCGCGGTCGGTGATTTCACCGGGGCGCACCACCGCGATGTGGCCGATGCCGCCCGGGTTGTGCCAGCTGGCCACCGTGGGGTGTCCCTGGTTGGCCATCGCCTGAGCCTCCTCGGCGCTCACCTCACGCCAGCCGTGCTGCGGGCCGTTGTTCTGCAGCCACAGGTGGCCGCCGTTGGCATCCAGCTCGCGGCCCTGGCCCACACCCGTGGGGTTGCCCGCGCCGTCCACCCAGTGCGGAATCTCCGCGCCCATCGCCCGCGTCACATCCCACGCGAAGATGTTGCAGTACGTGTTGCCATCGCGCCGCGCGTGGCGCGGATTGCTGCCCACGGCGAACTGATCGATGACGTCCGCGTACGTCTCCGCGTTGCGGTGGGCCGGGTCGCCCTGCAGCGGGGCGTCAACGGGAACCCACGCCTGGGTGTTGGTAGTGCCGGACGCCGCGCTGGTGCCGTTGAACTGCCCGCTGGCCGCCGTGGGGATGCTGCCCGGCGAAGAGGGCCGGGCCGGACCCGAGTCGAACCCGTCACCCGCCTGAGGGCCCGAAGGGGGCCGGGGCTGCGCGTCGAACCCATCCGGGACGGTGAGCTGCCGGCCCGCGTGGATCAGATTCGGGTTCTGGATGTTGTTGGCCCGCGCGAGCGCGTCGACCGTCGTGTTGTAGCGGCGGGCGATGCTGCTCAGCGTCTCGCCTGAGCGAATCGTGTGAACCGTGGACATGACCATTCCTCGAGAGTTGAACCGTTTGGAGGAATGGTCGTGCCCACGAACCTGAAGTTGCGTAGGTCCAGAAAACGCTTTGGATTCAAGGGCTTAGAATGGGGTGCTACATGCACTCCATTTTGTCCCCTATTTTTCCGGGCCTACTTGCCGAAGATGCCGCGCAGCTTCTTCTTGGCCTCCTCCTCCGCCTTGCGCTTGGCCTCGGCCTCCAGCCGGGCGCGCTCCGCGGCGGCCTTCTGCTTGGCCTCGGCTTCCAGCCGGGCGCGCTCCTCGGCGGCCTTCTGCTCGAGCTCCTTCTTCTGGCGATCGAGCTCCGCGCGCGCAGCCTGCTCGCCGCCCTCGATGACCTTCTGCACCTGCTTGCCCTTCTCGCCGAGCAATTGCCCCGCCACCCCTGAAGCCGCCAGCTTCAAGATGGTCGTCACCGCTGGCTTCACGTCGATGCCTGTCACCTCCGGCTGCCAGGCCGGGCCGGTGAGCTTCAGCCCGATGGGGATGTTCTCGGTGGGCGTCGCCTTGCCCAGGGTGAGCTTGTTCACCGTCTGCGGCGTCAGGCTCACCGAGCCCGTCAGGTCCAGCACCCCGTCCAGCCGGATGCCACCCTCGAAGTGCATCGCCCCCTCGGGCCGCGTCCAGGTGATGGGCTTCTCCAGCTGCGCCACGCCGTTTTTGATCTCCACGCCGAACGGCAGGTTCTCACCCATCGACATCACGTCTCCGCTCTTGAGCGCCTTGGCCATGCCGCCGGGCAGCGCCTTGGCCAGCGCCTCGGAGGCCTTGCCGATGACGTCCACGCCCAGGACGGTGGCGTTCTGCACGTTGCCGTTGATGGCGCCGAGCAGCGTCTCCTTCAGCTTGTCCGGGGTGTAGCCCACGCCCTTGAGGTCCACGTTCCCGTTGAAGGTGCCCGTCAGCACCTTCTTCGGCGTGCGCGAGGCCATCGTCGAGGCCACGTCCACTCCCTGCATCACCACCTTGGCCTCGAAGGGCCGCTGCTCCGGCAGGGGCCCCAAGCGCACCGTGGTGCCATCGGCCACCACCGAGCCGCCGTAGACGCCAGAGGAGAACTTCTCCACCTTGATCAGGTCATCCACCATGGTGATGTGGGCCACCACGTTGGACAGGTCCATCTCGGTGTAGCGCAGCGCGGCCGCCTGGAAGCGGATGTCCCCGCGGTAGCCATTGAAGCGGTTGGCCTCGTTCGAGGGCGGAGGCACCACGCCCCCGTTGCGCGCCGCCACTTCCTCGTCCTTCATCAGCAGCGCCTCGGCGTTCAGCCGCTGGGTCTTCATGTCCAGAGCGAACGTGGTCGTCTGCTTCGAAGCCTTGCCCGCCAGGGCAAACGAGGCGGTGCCCGTCAGCGTGTCCTCGAGCAGGCCCAGGGTGAGCTGCTTCACGTCCACCTTCATCCCGTCCTTGGTGGGCTGGTAGGTGCCGGCGGCCGCCACGTCCATCCGCTGCCCGGGGCCCTTGTTCAGCAGCAGGCCGGGGCGCAGGTCCGCGCCCTCCAGGTTCGCCTTCGCGTCGAAGCGCAGCGCTCCTCCGCCCGCCGCGTCGCCGGAGACCCGCGAGGTGATGCGCATGGGCGACCCGGCTTCCTTGGAGAGCTGCTCGGGGATGCGCAGGCGCACCGGCGTGAGGTCCACCTCGAGGTTCAGCGCCTGGGCCTCCTGGGTGCCGCTGCCCTTCACGGACAGGCCCACGGGACCGGCGATGCGCCCGGCCAGCTGCTTCTTCAGCGGCGGGTAGTAGTCGGCGAGCACGGCGGGATCCAGGTCATGGCTGGTCAGCTCGAAGCCCTCCACCGAAGGCGAGGTGCCCATCAGTCCCTTCACCTGGCCCTTGCCGCTGATGCCCGCGGGGCCGAAGTCCAGCTTGAGCCGGTCCAGCGCGATGTCACCCGCCGCGAGGTCCGCCTTCACGTCGGTGTCGAGCACCACGTCCAGCGCCTTGCCGCCCTCGGCGCCCGCGAAGCGCAGGCCCAGCGCGCGGATGGCGCCTTCCAGCCGGGTGGGGCCCTTGCCTCCGGGCACCACGCTGCCCAGGTCCGCCTTCCAGTCCGCCGTCAGCGTGCCGGCCTGCAGCCCGACGCTCGGGGGGAGGTAGGGGCCCAGCGGCGCCAGGTCAATGGCCTCGGCCTTCAGCGTCAGCCGCTCGGGGGTAGGCACCAGCGTGGGCGGCAGGGGCGAGGCGGCCAGCGTGGCGAACAGGTTCTGCTTCTGCGCCAGCACCGCCGCCGACAGCTTCACCTCCAGCGGCTGGCCCACGCGCAGGTCCTTCACCTCGATGTCCAGGTCCGAGATGGCCAGCTCCTGCGCCTTGCCGCCGGAGCGGTCCACGAAGCGGATGGTGCCGTCGGTGAGGGCGGCCCGGTCCACGCGCACGCCGGACAGGTCCCGCGGAGGCGTGTCCTCCTGGGGGGCCTCTTCCTTGGGCGGCTGCTGGGCCAGGCGCTCCTGCAGGCGCTGCACGTTGGTGGTGCCGTCCTGCAGGCGGATGACATTCAGGGTGAGGCCGGACACCTCGGCGTTGAGCACCTGGATGTCCTTGCCGCGCGAGGACAGCAAGGGCATGGCCGCCACCCGGACGTCCAGGTTCTTCAGCTGCGCCAGGGGCAGGTCCTCGCCCTCGGCGGCGCCCACGGTGACGTTGTCCACGTCCAGGCCCACGTGCGGGAAGAGCTTGGTGGAGATGTCGCCAATCTCCACGGGCCGGCCGAGCTGCTGAGACAGCGTGGCCGCCTGCTCACGGGCCTGCTTGAGCAGGATGGAATCGAGCCGCCACAGCACCAGGGCCACGCCGCCCACCAGCACGGCGAAGATGCCCAGGAGCACATAAGGCCAGCGCCGCTTCTTTTGAGGCTCCATCGCTTGCTACCTCCTCCTACTGCCGGGCCCGGACCGCCCGGTGTGGCCCCACTCCGGCCACCTTGGGGCGGGGAACCTAATCAGTCTTGGGTTCTGCTACAGCCCCCGACGTAAGGGGAGAAAAAGACTTCACTCTTCACGGTGGGGAGGGGACGCAGGGAGGCCCTGGGGGCAGGCTTTCGGCGGAGGAATGTGGCCGTTGCCGGAATTCGAGCGGACTGATTGTCGTCCGCCGCGGAGCCCTCTAGCGTTCGCGTGATGGCGGAACTCTCAGATGCGGAGGTCAGTCGATTCATCGAGGAGGGCTTTTTACGCCTCGACCATGCCTTTCCCCGAGAGTTGGCGGACGAGGGCCGCGAGTTTCTCTGGCGCGCCACGGGATGCGACCCGGGCAATCCGGCGACCTGGACGCAGCCGGTCGTCCGGTTGGGCTACCTGGGGCAGGAGCCGTTCCGCCGCGCGGTGAATACCCCTCGGCTCCATGCGGCCTTCGACCAGCTGGTGGGGCCGGGGCGCTGGCTGCCGCGCGGCGATCTCGGCACGTTTCCGATCCGCTTTCCGAGCCCTGACGCTCCTGGCGATGACGGGTGGCACATCGACGTCAGCTTCCCCGGAGAAGACCCCAACTCGTTCTTCTCGTGGAGGGCGAATGTGGTCTCCCGAGGCCGTGCCCTGTTGATGCTCTTCCTGTTCTCGGAGGTGGGCCCGGACGACGCGCCCACGCGCCTCCGGGTGGGCTCTCATCTGGATGTGGCCCGCATGCTCGAGCCGGAGGGCGAGGCGGGATTGTCGTTCATGGAGGTGGCGCAGAGGCTGGACACGACAGCGGGCCGTCCCGTCACGTTCGCCACGGGCAAGGCCGGCACCGTCTACCTCTGTCATCCCTTCCTGGCTCACGCGGCCCAGCCGCATCACGGCACCCGACCGCGCTTCATGGCGCAGCCACCGCTTCATTCCACCCAGCCGCTCCAACTGCGTCGCGAGGATGGCGCCTATTCACCCGTGGAGCTCGCCGTGCGCCTGGGGCTGGGGCTCGATCGCCCGCTCGGTGAGAACGCCTGAAGAAGGTTGGGCGGCCCGAGTGCTAGTCTCAGCAGAAGTGTTTCGTCTGCGCGCTTCAGGGTGGCTTCTGGTGTTGAGCGTGATGGTCCCTTTATGGGGCCACAGCTCGGTGCCAGGCATCACCGTGTCCCAGATACAGGGCATTACGGACTCAGCCCGGGCGAAGGTCCTCGCACACCTTGCGCACGGAGAGTGGGTGGAGGCCGCCCAAGCTTACGAAGTGGCCACGGGGCTCAAGGCGCTGGCACTGCTCACAGGATTCAAGGCCGTCTTCGACGTGAGCAAGCAGGTCGCTGGCTCATGCCAGGGTGTGGCACAGACCATTCATTCCACGTTCACGCGGTTCGGAGGCAAGCCAGAGTACGTCAGGCTGACGACCGTGGCGGATGCGACAGGAAGGAGGGCCTGGGCCATGGTTTTCAGGATGGCGGATGGACGGGACAAGAGTGTGTCGGAGACAGGGTTCCACGTCGTGGTCCGGATGAAGGACCGCGTCTACGACGCCTTCACCGGTGCCAGCGGTCTGACGTGGCAGGAGTACATGAGCCGTCTTGGCGCAAGGACTCCCATTGTGGAGGAAGTGGTGAGTTCGCCATGAGCCAAGCATCGCCTCCTGCTGGTGCAGTGACGGTCCCACCACCGCTCCTGGATCTTGTGCTTCAGGCCTCTCTCGGCACACGGAGGCTCGTGGTGAACCTCGAACTCTTCGAGGGTCAGCCTGGCGTCTCACGCACAGTGGGCTTTACCGCGGGCTACCTGGAATGCTCGGGGGACCTGGGAGTGGGGGACACGGAGTACAGCGCCTTTGACGGGTGGCTCCAGGAGACGGGCAAGACGCTCCCAGGGCAGGGCTGGTGGAGTGCATTCCTCCAGAGATTCGATTCGGACGAGCAACAGGCCCTGCGCGCTTACGTCGATGCAGCCTCCGAGTTTCGCGCGCTCACCCCCGCCGCCCTCTCGTCGCTGACCTGGCGGTATGGCGGCTCACCTCCAGGGCCTGCGATTCCGCGAACGCTTGGAGCAACTTCCCGCCCGGTACTGGACGTACTG
>DASVVJ010000200.1:0-4349 GCA_036389955.1 Myxococcaceae bacterium | reverse complement strand
CTGCCGGCAGGAGGCCCGCGAGGGTTGGGAGGCGGAGCCCGCCAGACGAGCCGGACGCGATTGCCTACCTCCGAGACGAGCAGCTCCGGTGGCTCGCCCGGCCTGACGGGCACCACCTCCGGGAGGCCTCCCATGGCCGTTCCCGCCTCACGCACCGTGGGCAGCGGCAGGGCCACATAGCGCATGCCCTGCTCTTCGAAGGAGGCGAGCACGCGCGTGAGGTCCTCGCTCTCCGCGCGGGGACCGAGCGCGAACAGGGCCTGCCGGACCCCGGCGACGAGGAGCTGGCCCTGGCCGAGGATGAGCGTCTGCGAGATGGAGTGGATGCGCGAGTGGTTGGAACTCGCGGAGAGCATCATCGCGCTGCCCAGGAGGATCGCGGTGCTCAGGATGCCCCACCGGGACCATCGTAGGAGGCGGGCGGTGTCGCCTGCGCGCATGGCGTCAATCGTAGCACGCTCTGGTGGCCCGACGGGCTTGGCAGGCGCCTGGGCCGGGCGCCTCGCTCTCCAAAGCAATGGCTTCATACAGGCCGTGCCTGGAGCAAGGAGCGTTCCGGAGGCGGCTCCCCTGAGAAGCCACGTCAATCCAGTGGGTTGGGTGGGGAGCACGGACAGGCGGAGCCCCCGGCGCTGCGAAAACCGCAGTGCCGGGTGCGGGAAGTGCACGCCTGCTTCTGCGTCCCCCTCAGGGAGCAGCCTGAGCCTGGCTGGCGAGCGTCCGGGCCTGCTCGATGCTCGCGGCGCACCGGAAGCCGAAGTGGTGGAAGACGGGGCGGTTGGCGGGCACGTGAGGCCGCCGGTACACCGCCGTCGCGTGGGTGGCGGGCCAGAACCACGAGCCTCCGCGCACCACCTTCTCCGTGTGGCCGGGGCAGGACTCGCGGCCTTCACACGGGCCCTTCGGGTCGATGCCCTGGCACGCCGTGCCACAGGCTTTCCAGGAGGGGGAGTACCAGTCGGCCACCCACTCCCAGGCGTTGCCCGCCATGTCATGGAGCCCGTACGGGTTGGCGGGCCGTGAGCCCACCGGCTCCGGGCGCCCCACGTCGGCATGGGTCTTCGAGCGCTGCTTCTGGCCGCAGCTACGCCCCCGGCGGTCCATGATGACGGCGCGCTCGCACGTGGCGGGCTCATTGCCCCAGGGGTAGAGCCGCCCGTCCGTGCCGCGCGCGGCCTTCTCCCACTGGGACTCGGTGGGCAGGTGCTTGCCGTGGGCCTCGCAGTAGGCCTTCGCGTCGTACCAGCTCACCCCGTTGATGGGCTGCTGGGGGTGGTCGAAGTCGCGGTAGTTGGGCCCCGCCTTCTTGCAGCGCCCCTGGGCCTCGCAGGCCTTGTAGGCGCCATAGGTCACCTCGTGGGTGTCCATGTAGAAGGTCTGAAGCCACACCTCCTGCTGCGGCCGGGCTGGGGCGTGCGGCCCGCCGTTCACGCCTCGCGGGAAGGGGCCTCCGGGCACACAGGCCATGCCTGGCACGGGCGCTTCGAGGCAGGGCAGCACATCGGGCGTCGTGCCCGTTCCTCCAAGTCCGAGCACGAGGCACAGCCACCTCGCTGTGCTCACTGCACCGCCTCGGCACGGGTGGGCCGGGAGGGACTCCGGGGCTTCTTCACCTGCCGCTTGGCCAGCAGCTTCTGATTGGCCAGCTCGCGTGCCTCGCCCGGCCCGAGCTCGAGCCGCGACAGCCCGCGCACGGCGTCACTGTCCGTGGTGGCCCGGAGCATGCGGCGCACGTTCGGCGTCTTCGCGTCGTCGTCGAGCCAGGCCGCGAGGTTGGCTCCGGGCTGGGTGTTGTAGTGGTAGTAGGTGCCCTTCACGCGTTTGACGCCGCGCTCGCCGCTGGTGCGCAGCACTACGCCGCTCCCGGAGAACGGCAGCCCTCGGATGTTGGCCCGGTACTGCGCGCCATACGGGAAGTACTGCTCGGCGTTGGAGAGGTAGAGCACGCCCACCGTCATTCCCTCCTGCGTGGCGGCCTGGCCCACCGCGCGCAGGGTGCGCTTGGCGGTGAGGTCTCCTCGCACCATGAAGACCTTGCTCTCCTGGTACAGCCGCCGCACGTGGGTGTACTCGGCGGCATCGGTGAGGAAGGAGGGCAGGGCAGCCTTCTTCATCTGCTCCACCACGCGCAGCAGGCGGCGCTCCACCGGCCAGCGGGCGACGGCGAAGGCCTGCAGGGCCCCGCTGCGCTCCTTCTTGTCGGCGTAGCCTTCCTGGATGAGGCGGCGCACCTCGGGGCGGCTCTTGAGCTGCCACAGCCGGAGAAACTCCTCGGGCGTCTCCGCCGCCAGGAAGATGACGCGGTAGACGCGGTGCAGGTCCACGATGGACTGATCGAAGTCCATCAGCACCAGGGCCTCGGCGCGGGCCCAGGCGCCCAGCAGGTAATTCTGGTCCGTGCCCACGCCGATGTAGAGGCCACCCTTGTCCTTCACCTCCGGATGGAAGAGGTGCAAGTGGTCCTCATTGGACATCCAGTAGTGCATCCCGCGCACGAGCTCGGGCGGGGACGGGTCCGCGGGCAGGCTCGCAAAGGCGGAGCGTGCCGGCTCGCTGGCCAGAGCCCCGGAGGCGGCCAGGAGGGCAAGAAGGGCGGTGAAGCGCATGCGCGCATGATACCGCCGCTCCCCCTCAGGGGTCGTCGGTCCCGGCGAGCGCGGGATCCGAGGCCCGGGACGCTGTCTCGCCATGCAGCGGGAGAACCCAGTCCGCCGCCCTCCAGGTCCGCGGCTGAGCAGCGAGGTTGATCTCCGGGTTCACCAGGGGCTGCGGCGGGCGGCCATTCAGCGACACCTGCACGTCCGCGTAGACCTGGATCCCCGGCCGTCCCTCGCGCTCGTACCGGTGGGCGATGTGGTGGGCCAGTTGCAGCACCATGTCGGGCCGCGTCGTCATCTTCGAGTACTGACGCTTGCTCAGCAGGGGACCGACGTCGACCTTCCAGCGTTCGCCGGTGCGTGGATCGACCGCCTCGAACCGCGCATCGCCGCGCTTGACGCGCAGCTTCATGTGCCAGGAGAAGTTGTGGCCCTGCTCGGTCCAGTTGACCTCACCCGGATAGAGCCAGTGGCGCAGGGGCAGCAGGCCCTGTACCGCCAGCCAGAGTCCGAAGAAGGCCAGCCCCGCCTGCTGCCAGCGAGGGCTCGCGGTGACGGCCTCCGAGGCCCTGGGTGCGCGCCCGGGCCACACCCGCTCGAGCCACCGCCGCACGGTCTGAGGCTCGAAGTACAGGGGCAGCACGGCCAGCATGAGCCACGGGAAGATGCCGATGCTGAAGAGCCGGGCGTTGGTGAGGTGGAACACCACCGCGGCGGCAACGGCCCAGGGGCGTGTGCGCCGCCAGAGCAGCCCGGGCACCACGAGCAGATCAAAGGCCAGACCGGAGAAGGCGAACATCCGGGAAGCCCAGAGGCTCTCGGCGAGCGGCGCGGTGAGGCTCCAGCCACGCAGCAACATGGAGCCTGGGGCGCCGCTGAGCCAGTCCGCATCGAGCTTGGCGATGCCTCCGAAGAAGTAGACCAGGCCAATCTGTATCCGTAGCAGCCACAGCATCCAGGCCGGCACGGTGGGGCGCGGGGGTGTGCGTCCCAGGTGCGTGTCGAGCGAGAACACCCCGGCCCCCGGCAGCCAGCTGAGCAGGAAGGCCAGGAGGCACACCAGGTACATGTGGTTGAGGTAGTGCGTCTGGTCCAGCAGGAAGACGTAGGTGATGCCGAGCCAGAACAGGGGCGCCGCGACCCGGTAGAACAGGCCCACGGCGATCAGCGCACCCAGCACTCCCAGCGCGGCGAAGTGGAGGTACATCCCGCCGCCAGGCCAGGGCTTGATCCAGTCGAAGCCGTGGTAGCTGAAGAAGAACGACGGTTTGACGTAGTAGCTCTGGATCCAGCCCCGGGAGAAGAACCGGAGGACCTCGACCACCATCGTGCAGCCGAAGACGAGCCGGAAGTAGGCCAGGGGGGCGCTATCAACCGGAGCCAGCAGCCGATCTCGCAGTAAGCGCATAGCGCGGATCCAATCACGGCAGCCCCGGGGCTTGAAGCCCCGGGGCGCGATGATTCAGGCAGCTCAGCGCGTGGCGGTCTGTCCCGCGGCGGGCTTGAGCACCACCTTGCGGGCGAAGGCCCGGTCCACCCGGCCGAGGAACTCCCGGAACGCGTGGTAGTCCGCCGCCTTGATGCGGGCCACGGGGAGGATCAGCTCACCGTCGGCGATGAGCTGGTTGCCCTCCTGGCGGTAGGTCAGCTTCACCTGGCCCCACTGCACCTTCTCCTCCGTCGCGGGCGGCAGCTCCGCCACCGTGTAGCCCGCCGGCAGCGTGTAGCGCAGGGCGAACTTGTTCATCCACG
>DASVVJ010000199.1:0-2291 GCA_036389955.1 Myxococcaceae bacterium | reverse complement strand
CGGCAGTGGAAGCTGTGGCCACCCGTTGCTACCGGCGGGCACCTCCTGCGGCACGAGCTATGGAGCGTGGGGAAGCTGCGGAGGGTTCAGTGACTACTGCGACACGACAGGAACTCAGTCCAGGACGGTGGCGGCCTCCTCCTGCGCGGCGGGGACGTGCAGCCCCTCGGGCAGCAGCATGGAGACGCAGGCGTGCACGCGTGCCGCGCCGAATACGAGCTGCGCGGGACCAAGCTACGGAGCGTGGAGCGCGTGCAGCTACAGCGATACCTGTGCGCAGACGGGGACTCGGTCCAGGACAGTGACGAATCACGAGTACAGCTGCGCCACTGGGCAGTGTGCGGCATCCACCAGCACCGAGACCCAGGCCTGCACGCGCAGCACCGCGGGAGTAGAGTGCCGCGCGGGCGGTGTTTGCGATTCCGCCGAGTATTGCGTTGGGGGCGCCTGCCCGGCGGATGCGAAGATGCCCGCGGGCACCACGTGCAATGACGGCAACGCTGGCACTACGGGCGACACCTGCGATGGCGCCGGTGCATGTACCGCCTGTGGCGACGGAGTGAGGAATGGCTCCGAGGTCTGCGATGACGGCAACATCGTCACGGAGACCTCCTGCCCCTATGGCCAGGCGAGCTGCACCGCCTGCGATGCCACCTGCACCTCGATACTGCACCTCACGGGGGAGGTTCCTCGCCGCGACTGCTCCAGCATGTTTGTGGTCTGGTCGCAGCATCAGGGGCCCTGGAACGGCAATCCGCGCACTGCGGGGATCTATGCCTGCTATGGAAATCTTCCTGCGGCCCCCCATGGCGCCCCTTCATGGGCCACGGCGGCCAACCCGGATCGCAACGGGTGGGTCCAATACAACTGTAACAATGGCTCGTGGGAGCCCATGTTTGGATTCCATAGCTGCGACGGCAATATCATCAGCACAAGGGCGGCCTCGAGAAGTTCCTCCACGTGCTCCCCTTCAGCCCCTGGAGATTCCCTCAAGTGCGCCGGCTCACCTTACGCGTGTAGCCTGTTTACCCGATGGTACCTGGACGATCTCAAGCGCTGCGCAGATTCCGCCGGGCTCGACTGGTGGATAGATCAGTACAATGATCCCAGACACCATTGCGCGGGTTCTGCCAACAAGAACGCCTGCTTTCAGGCCGCGTTCCGAGACACGGCGAGAGGAAGCAACGAGTGGCCCAGGGAGTGGCCCTACCTCGATAACGTCTCCCTTACGGTGGAGCGCTCTCGCTGCGGTTCGCTAGCCTATCCCTGGACCAACGTCGAGCGCGACGGAGCGTCCTGCAAGTACCTGCCCTTTTCCAGCGACTGATCCGGGGGTTGCGTGCGAAAAGTTTTTGGATGGATGACAGTGATGGTCCTCTGCTGTGCGGCAGGGGGCGGGGCCGGCGCGGAGAAGCCGGATGAGCGACTGGTAGAGGCACAAGCCGCCTTTGGCGAGGCGACGAAGCTCAAGGACGCGGGCGGGTATTCCGAGGCCCTTGCACGGGCTAAGCATGCGCTCGCGCTGAGGGAGGCCGTGCTCGGGGGCACGCATCCAGATGTCGCCAGTTGCCTGAGCCTGGTGGGGGCGCTTCATCTGATACAAGGGGATCTGGCTCATGCCGAGCCACTTCTTCAACGCGCGCTTGCCGTCTGGGAGGCGCTCGGCAACCACCCCCTCGACGTCGCCAAAACGCTCAACAATCTCGCCATCCTCTACATGAACCAGGGATTGTACGACCGGGCCGAGCCGCTCCACCAGCGCGCGCTCACCCTCCGGGAGGCGGCCCTGGGCAACAACCACCCCGACGTCGCCGGCTCGCTCAACAACCTCGCCAACATCTACATGAATCAGGGGTTGTACGATCGGGCCGAGCCGCTCTACCGGCGCGCGTTCGCCATCTGGGAGGCCCTCGGCAACAACCACCCCTCCGTCGCCCAGACGCTCCACAACCTCGCCGCCATCTACTATGTCCAGGGGGAGTACGACCGGGCCGAGTCCCTTTACCAGCGCGCGCTCGACATCCAGCAAGCGGCCCTGGGCAACAACCACCCCTCCGTCGCCCATACGCTCTACAGCCTCGCCGCCGTCTACTATGCCCAGGGGTTGTATGGCCGGGCCGAGCCGCTCTACCAGCGCGCGCTTGCCATCCGCGAGGCGGCCCTGGGCACCAACCACCCCGACGTCGCCCACTCGCTCAACAACCTCGCCCTCCTCTACTCGGACCAGGGGTTGTACGACTGGGCCGAGCCGCTCCACCAGCGCGCGCTCACCATCCGGGAGGCGGCCCTCG
>DASVVJ010000198.1:0-4139 GCA_036389955.1 Myxococcaceae bacterium | reverse complement strand
GTCCGCCCAGGACACGCTGTAAACCGTTGAGATGACAGCGGAAAGCAGAGCCGGGCGAGCACAGTCCGGCTTGCTCTCCCGCCAGGGCCCCGGACGGGCGACAGAGAGAGGGTCCGAGCACGCACGGCGGGTTTGACGCTCTTGGCTCGTGGGGCCTACCGTCGCCCCCGTCTCGATCACTCCGGGAGTATCAGAATGTGGAGCCGGCTCAGTTTGCGATGGCAGGTGGCGCTGGCGGTGCTGGTGCCTTCCATCGTCATCTCCGTGCTGAGCAACGTGTACTTCCCGCCCAAGCAGCGCGAGTACGCGGTGGAGCGGCTCAAGGGGCACGGTGAGGCGGTGGGGCTGCTGGCCCGCGCGCAGATCGAGGAGATTCTCGCGGCGCCCGAGGCGGACCGGGTTCCCCGGCTTCAGAAGCTCTTCGACGAGGTGGAGAAGGGCAAGGGCGTGAGCCTGCAGGCGGTGCTCGATGCCAGCGGCGGCTCGCTGGTGCTGCGCGGCACGCTGCCTCCGGGGCTCGGCGGGCTGAAGGCCACCGCGGGGGCCTGCGAGTCGAGGCCCATGGTGGGCTCGGGCATGGTCGTGGTCCGCTGCGGGCTGCAGGGCGGAGCCAGCTACGTGCTGGGCTACAGCACGGCGCTCATCCACGAAGAGGTGCGCAGCTTCCTGCTGCCGGGCGTCGCGCTGTTCGTGGCGGCGGCGCTGCTGGGGCTGCTGCTGGCGTTCTTCATCGGCCGCGCCATTACCGAGCCCGTGTCGAAGATGACGGAGGCGGCGCGCGAGGTGTCCAAGGGAGATGTGTCCCGCAGCAACCTGGACGTGAGCGCGGCGGGCGAGGTGCACCTGATGGCGCAGTCGTTCAGCGAGATGCTGAGCACGCTGCGTGGCACGGTGGCCGAGCTGGTTTCCCGCACCGAGCAGCTGTCGAGCGCCTCGCGGGGGCTGACGGGGGCGTCGGCGGATCAGGAACACGTCATCAGCCAGCAGGCGGCGTACGCGCAGCAGATCGCCGCGACGTTCGAGGAGCTGAGCCGCACCGCCGAGCAGATCTCCAGCTCGACGGAGGTGGTGGAGTCCAGCGCCCGGCGCACGCACGAGGCGGTGGCCGAGGCGATGGCGGTGGTGGCGCAGGTGGTGGCGGGCATCAACGACATCCGCATCGAGTCCAAGGGTGTGGCGGAGTCGATCGTCGGGCTGAATCAGGATCTGCAGCAGGTGTCGAAGATCGCCCAGGTGATCAACCAGGTGGCGGAGCGCTCGGACCTGCTGGCGCTCAACGCGGCGCTGGAGGGCACCAAGGCGGGCGAGGTGGGGCGGGGCTTCTCGTTGGTGGCGGCGGAGATGCGCAAGCTGGCGGAGAACGTGTCGGCCTCGGCGCGGGACATCGCGCGCATCGTCGAGAAGGTGCAGGACTCGGGCGAGGAGGCGGCCAGCAAGGCGCGGGTGGGCATGGCGACGTCGGATCGCGGGGTGGAGGTGGCCGAGCAGGCCTCGTCCGTGTTCGAGCGCATCGTGGAGCTGGCGCGAGGCACGAGCGAGGCGGCGCGGCAGATCACCATCGCGACGCGTCAGCAGCGCCAGTCCAGCGAGCAGGCAGTGCAGGGCGCGCGCAACGTGGCGGAGCTGGTGAAGCAGGGCGTGGACGCCACGGGCCGCACCACGCGCATTGCCCAGGATCTTCAGGCGGTGGCCGAGGGGCTCACCGCGGTGACGGGCCGCTTCAAGGTCGCGCGCGATTGACGCCGACTCAATATCCCTGAGGCTCCTCCTGATCCGGATCCTTCGGCGCGAGCCGGTAGACCTTGTCCAGCAGGTCCTTCAGCGAGAAGGGCTTCTTGAGGAAGCCCTCCCAACTGTACTCCTTGGCCTTCACCGCCGGGCTGATGGCGCTCATGATCAGGATGGGCAGTTCCTTGAATGAGTCCTGCTGGCGGATGGCCTTGATCGTCTCGTAGCCGTTCATCACCGGCATCATGATGTCCACGATGGCCAGGTCCGGCTTGGACTCCTTCAGGCACTTGAGCGCCTCGCGGCCATTGGGGCAGGTGATGACCCGGTACTGCTCCTCCTCGAGGATGGCCTTCACCGCTTCGACAATGTCCAGCTCATCATCCACGACGAGCACGGTTTTCATGACCGCCTCCGCCGCAAGAATCCGCCCTTCTTGGGCTTCATGAGCTTCTTCTGCTGTTTCTTGCTCAGCTGGCTCATGGGGGGACCGATCTTCGTCTCGCCCGAGTCATCTCTCAGGCGGGCATGGCCCGTGAGAATGGCCTCGGCGCTGGCGAAGGTGTCCGCCACCAGGATGCCCTGGTTGGTGATGGAGAACTCGCGGATGCCGCTGTCGTACTGGCTCTCGCGCATTTTCATGATCGAGATGAGCCGGTAGAGCTGCGAGCGCAGCTCCACGTAGCGCAGCAGGATGATGTTCTCCACGTACGCGGCCGCCTCGGGCTGGGGCGCCTCCACCCCCGGGCTGAGCAGCGGCGTCTCCTCGGAATAGAGCGTCGTCGCGTCCAGCATGCGCAGTTGGTGCGAGAGGGCGGAGAAGAAGCGGCCCATGCGGTCCGGGTACACCGCCGCCGAGCGGAAGCCCGCCACCCCGTCGATGAACAGCCGCAGCCGCTTCACGTTGCGCTCCTGCAGCCGCTCCAGCAGCCGCTCGGCCAACGCGTCCATGTTGTGCTCCAGCGGCGGCTGCCACTGGATCTCGATCAGCCCCTTGTCCACGTACTTCTTGAGATCCCCCATGCCCACGCCGGCCGCCTTCTCCATCAGCCGGGGCGGGGTTTCATAGAAGCCGAAGTAGACGCCGGGCTGCCCCTCGCGGGCGCCCTGCAGCAGGAAGTGCAGCCCCAGCAGCGTCTTGCCCGTGCCGGGGCTGCCCAGCAGCATGGTGGTGGAGCCTGACAGCAGCCCGCCCTGCAGCGACTCGTCCAGGCGCGGGATGCCAAAGGGCATGCGGATGCGATCCTCGCGGCCCTCCTCGCGGGGGTTGGAGAACTGCACCTCGGTGCGCGGGTGGATGACGATGCCCCGCTCCGAGATCTCCACCTCGTGCTTGCCCAGCAGCGAGTCACTGCCCCGGAACTTCAGCGCCACCAGCTCGCGCACCGCGCGCGGCCCCACCAGCCGCAGCGACAGCTCGAACACGCCGTCCACCGCGGTGCTCTCCGGGTGGAACTCGCCCTCATGATGGGGAGACAGCAGCAGGGTGGTGCAGCCCAGAATGCTGATGAACGTCTGCAGGTCCTGCAGGAAGCGCTTGAAGGTCAGGTCCGAGCGGGCGAACTCCTTGGCCGCGTCCATCCCGTCGATGATCAGCAGGCTGGCCTCGTGGCGCTGAGCCGTACGGCGCACCAGATCCAACAGCCCCCGCAGCCCCTCCTTCTCCAGCTCGTGGTAGCCGCTGATGTAGTGGAGCTTCTCGGGAATGACGCTCGCGTCGAAAAACGTCATCTCCTCGAGGTTGGCGAGCATGCGCGCGTGAGACTCGGACAGCAGGGTGATGTAGAGGGCGCGGCCCCCCTGCTTGACGTGGTTGAAGGCCATCTGGTTGGCCAGCACTGTCTTGCCCGAGCCGGGCGGGCCCATCACCGAGTAGGACGCCCCCTTCAGCAGACCGCCCTTGGTGATGAAGTCCAGGCGGGGCACGCCGGTGACGAGCCGGGCCTGAGCGCTCTTTCGATCCTTCTCGCCGCCGTCGCCTTTGCCTTTCGACGCCACACCCCTTCTCCTTTCAATAACGCTCGGTCCTTCGCAGCGGCAGTAGCACCTGGAACGTCGTCCCCCGGCTCGGCTCGCTGTTGACGGTGATGGTGCCACCGTGTGCGATAACGATTTCCCGGGTGATGAACAGCCCCAGTCCCAGGCTGTCGGACTGTCGGGTAGTGGTCGCTCGCTCGAACCGGTTGAAGATGCGCGCCTGGTCCTTGGGCGCAATCCCGATGCCCTGATCCGTCACCGTGAGCGCGGCCATCTCGGCCTGCTGCTCCACGTTCACCCGCACCGGTTTTCCGCCCCCGTACTTGATGGCGTTGGTCAGCAGGTTGGCGATCACGCGGCGCACGTGCTCGGCATCGGCGTGGATCCAGAGGTCGTCAGGGACGTCGACGACCGAGACATCGCACGCCACGGTC
>DASVVJ010000197.1:0-48768 GCA_036389955.1 Myxococcaceae bacterium | reverse complement strand
CCCCCGCTGTCCCCAGGCACCCGAGTCGGAGCGTGGCGGGTGAAGGCCTTTCAGGGCCAGGGCGCCAACGGTGCCGTGTACCGGGCCGAACGTGGGGGCTTCAGGCGCTCGCAGCCCGGAGCGCTCAAGGTGTCGCTGTTGCTGTGGGACGCGCGGATGGAGCGCGAGGTGGAGCTGCTCTCGCGGCTGAGCCACCCGGGTATTCCGCGCCTGCTGGACCGGGGTGGGCCGTGGCTGCCTGCGAGGAACGAGTACCCGTTCTTCGTCATGGAGTGGGTGCAGGGCACGCCCCTGTATGTTTGGGCCGAGCAGTACACGCCTTCGGAAAAGCAGGTGTGCCGGGTACTGGCGCAGGTGGCCCGGGCGCTGGAGGCCGTTCATGCCGCCGGAGCGGTGCACCGGGACGTGAAGGGCGACAACGCTCTTGTACGGCTGTCGGACAGGCGGGCGGTGCTCATCGACTTCGGCTCGTGCCACTTTGCTGGGGCACAGCGGCTGACGTGGCAGGCGTTGCCGCCGGTGACGCTGGCGTATCTCTCGCCTCAAGCGTGGCAGGTCTACCTGCGCTCGCTGCACCATGAGGATGGCTCCTACGCGCCGTCTCCAGCGGATGACCTGTACGCGTTGGGGGTGACGGCCTATCGCCTGGTGATGGGCCAGTACCCAGCGCCCTTCGAGACGAAGCAGGATGAGCAAGGCACCTGGCAGGTGAGGGGCCCGGACCTCCGGCCGCAGTTGGAGAGCCATCCCGGGGTGGGGCCACTGCTGCGGGAGGTGATCATCCGCCTGCTGTCGGACGAGCCGGAGGCGAGAGGCACGGCGGCACAGGTGGCCGAGGCGCTGGAGGCCGCGGCGGGTGAAGCGCAGCGCCCCGAGAGTTCCAGGCCGCGGGGGCGCGCACGGGCCTGGAAGCCCTGGCTGGCGCTGGCGGCAGCGGCAGCGTGCACAGTGTTGCTCTGGAGCTCGCAGTGGGTGCCTCGGGCTTCCAACGCTCAGGCCCCGGACGCGGGTACCACGGCACTCGGGGACACCTCACCCACCGAGCCTCAGCCTGCCACTCCAGCTGAGGAAGAGAACACGCCCCTCGCCCAGGAGACCCTTCCCCAACTTCGTTCCGGGCAGGCCAGGCCCGATGAGAAAGGCCGGTGCCCGGGCCGCAAGCAGGTGCCCATCAACGGAGGTTGCTGGTGGGAGTTCACTTCGATGAGTGCCGAGGAGTGCACGGAGAGTGGCTCCGTGCTTTTCAAGAGCAAGTGCTACGCTCCCGCATTCCCGCCTCCGCCAAAGCCTCGGCCCACCTCAAGCCCGACAGAAACTCGCTGAGCCGTCGTCACCCAGGCCCGCACCGAGGGCAGCGCTTGCTACGTCACGAGTCAGGGGACTGCGCGCCCCCCGACTTCTGGAAAGCGCTCGTAGGCGCGCTTCAGCGCGTCCAGGTGGGTGGGGTCGTCGAGATCGAGCGGTGCCTCGGTGAGTTGGACAACCCACCCGCCCGACGGCGTGCGCCGCGCCCGCGAGAGCAGCTCCGCGCCGCGCGCAGGGTCTGGGAACCCGATGGCCTGCGCGGCGGCGGCAGACCAGTAGTTCAGCCACCCGAGGCGATGCGGAATCTCAGGCGAGCGCATGGCACTGGGAGACTTGATTACTGGCAGCCCGCGAGGAGGCGGCTCCAGGTCGTCTGGCCTGTTCTTCGTCTGCCGCGCGATGTCCAGACTTGCTGAAGCAGAGGGAGCCGCGAGTGGACTTTCGCGGGGTTACCCAGTGCGAGCCACGAGCTCAGGAAGCATGCCCTGGCCGGTGTCCCGGACCGGGTGCTCCGGAGTCTGGGCCATGAAGGCAAGAGGCCCGCTGGCAACGCTGCCAGCGGGCCTCCTCACTTCAGATGACGCGGATTGGGCTTAGGCGTGACGGCGGCGGCGCAGCGCCAGCAGCCCGAGGCCCATCAGCGGCCACAGCGAGGCGCCACCAGTCGTGCTGCAGCCCCCAGGGCCCTGCGGCCCCGCCGGGCCTGCCGGACCCGCCGGACCCTCGGGACCCGTAGGCCCGGTCGGACCCGCCGGACCCTCGGGACCCGTAGGCCCGGTCGGACCCGTAGGCCCGGTGGGCCCAGTCGGGCCCGTGGGACCCGTAGGCCCGGTGGCCCCGTTGCAGACGTAGGTCGGCGCATCGCTGCCGACCTGCACCCGCACACCGCCACTGGCGCAATTGGCCCCCGCCGGCTCAGGCATCACCATGGTGGGCTCGGCGCTGGCGCCGTTGCACACGTAGGCCGGCGTCCCGCTGCCCACCTGCACCCGGAGCCCGCCCTCGGCGCAGTTGGCGCCCGCGGGCTCGGTGGTGATGGCCGGGCTCAGCCCGTCGGCGCCGTTGGCCCCGTTGCAGACGTAGGCCGGCGCATTGCTGCCCACCTGCACCCGCACACCGCCATTGGCGCAGTTGGCACCGGCAGGCTCCGCCGTGACGGTGGCGCTGGCGCCGTTGGCGCCATTGCAGACGTACTGGGTCTGAACGATTTCCGTCCGGTCCAACACGCCGTTCCTGTCGTTGTCGAAGCCGGTGTTCACCTGGATGCCGCCGTTGGGGCACGAGGTGTTGGCCGGGATAACGCTGGTGGAGATGAGCGCCTGGTTGGGCTGGCACGTCCCGAAGTCCGGGCTGCAGGAGTAGTTCGCGGGGCACACCGGGCCATCGGCCCGGCGGCAGTCCCCCGCGGCCTGGCAGGTACGGCTCCCATAGACGTCGCAGTACCCGGTGACGCAGTCGGCGTTGCGGGTGCACCCCACACACGCCCCGCTCAAGACGTCACAGACACCGGCCCCGGGCTCGGTGCACGAGGCGTTGCTGGTGCAGCTCAGCCCGTCCACCTGCACCGCGCGCGCCTTCTGGCCGTTGGCGTTGTGGTGCGCCACGAGCAGCAGGCCGCCCGTCTTGGTCGCGCGGGCCCGCGTGAGGTTGTAGGTGACGGGGATGTTACCCGCCGCGCCCAGGCGGAACGGGGGCAGGCCGGTGCCAGGCAGCTGCAGCGAGCTGTCCAGCGTCGTGGTGAACGCCGGCGCCGCCAGGTCGTAGCGGAGCACCGGCGAGGTGTCCACCAGTCCGAAGCGGTTGTTGAACGCCACCACCTGGTACTCGAGCGCGGTGTTGGGCGCGCCCAGGCCCAGCGACGTGGTGCTCACGCCCATCACCAGGGTGTCCGAGAAGAACAGCGGCACGTGCGTGCCAGCGTCCAGGATGTTCAGCGGACGCTGGCGGCTCACCTGCTGGCTGGCCAGGTTCCGCAGCGTCGAGATGTAGACGTCGCTGTACGCGCCGCCCGCGTTGAGCCGGTTCGAGTCGAAGTTGTACAGCACGAACTCCCAGGCCGGAGCCCCCGCGCGGCGGATGTAGACGTCGAACTCCACATCCAACGGGCTGCCCCAGGGGGCCCAGGTGTTGATGGCGAAGAACAGGTTGGTGCCGCTGGAGGTGATGCCCACGTACCTCAGGTTGGCGTTGTCCGTCTCCGCGATCGGGTAGCCCACGGGGATGGGCCCGCTCATCGGCGGCGTGTTGGGGCTGGCGTAGGCGAGCTCGAAGGTGGTGGCCAGCGAGCGCACGCCCTGCTGCTGCGCCGTGGTGGCCAGCGCGCGGGTGTCCACGCCGGTGCCGGACAGGGTGAGGTCGGCCGTGCCGCTCGCGCCGGTGGTGGACAGGTTGGCCGCCGTCAGGTTGGAGGCCGGGGTGGGCGCGGCGAAGTACGGCACCCGCAGCGTGGGCCCGTTGCCGGACTGCGGCGTGAACACGACATAGCCCGACGCCTCGGACAGCCAGTGCCGCAGCGCGTTGGGGGTGGAGAGCCCGCTGGTCACCGTGGTGGCGTCGCGCTGGCGCACCATCGCCGCTGGGTCGGCGGTCAGGGTCAGGTCGAGCTCGGCGGTGCCGTTAGCGTCCACCGTGATGGTGCCCACCGCCGGGGCGACGGTGACGCCCGGCGGGGCCACCGCCGCGTCGATGGTGACGTTGTAGGTCACGCTGTTCGCGCCCTTGTTCCTCAGCTCGATGGCCTTGACCTCGTTCACCACGGCGCTCACGTCGACGGTGGAGAAGTTGACGCTCACCAACCCCGGAGCCGCCGCCGCGTACGCGATGACCGAGCCGTTCGCCGCCGCCACCGCATCGATGCGGCCAGCGCCGACGCGGGTCGGGCTGATGCGCGTGCGGGGCGCGGTGGGGAAGTTGAACACGTCCTTGCCCGCGGTGTTCATGACGAGCGCCTTCAGCTCGAGGGGCGTCCAGGACGGCCGCTGCTGGCGCAGCAGCGCCATGACACCGGCGGTCAGGGGCGAGGCCATCGAGGTGCCGCTCAGGGAGACAGCGCCGTTGCCAGTGCCCATCGAGGCGGACACGACGTTGAAGCCGGGGGCGGTGATGTCGGGCTTGAGCATCGGGCTGTTCAGGTCGCGGACCGGTCCACGGGAGCTGAAGCTGGCCATGGTGTCCCCACGCGCCGGCAGCGAGACGCGCAGCGCGTCGTTGAAGGTGACGGAGACGGTCTCACCCGCGGCGATGGCGGCGCGGATGGCATCCCCGTCGGACTGGGCGATGCCGCGCGCCGGGATGTTGACGTTGCCAGTGCCGCCGAGCCCCGGCGGGTCCCCGGGCGCGTTGTTGTAGATGAGCACGGCGATGGCCCCTGCCGCCTGGGCGTTGGCGGTCTTGTCCGCGAAGGGGCAGGTTCCGCGGGAGATGAGCGCGACCTTGCCCGCCACATCCGCGGCGTTGGTCAGGGCGCCGCAGGCCTCCAGCGGCGCGGCGACCACGACGTCACCCGTCAGCGGCGCAGTCACCGCGGGGCCGAACGAGGCCGTGCCCGCCGGCATCAGGCCGGCCAGCGAGGCCGGCGCGTTCACCTGGATAGCCGCGGGATAGAAGCCCACCGTGGAGGCCGCCACGCTCAGCACCAGGGGCGTGGCACCGGGCGAGCCGGTGGCGAAGTAGATGTCGCTGTTGTTTCCCGCCGAGGCCACCACCACCACGCCGGCATTGACGGCGTTGGTGTAGAAGATCGCGCTCGGGTCGTTGGGGCTGCCGATCGCCCCGCCCAGTGAGAGGTTGATGACGTCCAACCGATCACTGAAGTTGCCGTCCCTGTTGGGGTCGGTCGCCCACTCGACCGCCAGCGGCGCCAGCGTCGTCGAGCCGCCCATGTCGCCGAACACCTTGAGCGCGAAGAGCTGGGCCTCGGGCGCCGCGCCCGGCCCGATGCGCATCGCGGAGGTGTCCAGGCTCAACTCGTACGAGCCCGAGTACGTGGTGCCGTCCGCCTGCACGCCGAGGCCCGCGGCGGTGCCGGCCACGTGGGTGCCGTGGCCTCCCGCATCGAGCGGGTCCGCGTCGGGGACCGGAATCGAGGTCGCGCGAGAGGCGGCGTTGTACGTGGCCCCGGCGAAGTCCCAGCCGCCCACGACCTTCGCGGTGGGGAAGCTGCCCTGCTCGACGAGGTTCCTGTTGTTCGCGGTGTACGCCGCGACCGTTCCGGGCCCGCCGAAGTTCGCGTGCAGGTAGTCGATACCGGTGTCGATGATGCCCACCTTCATGCCCGTGCCGCGCAGCGGCACACCCAGCGACCACAGCTGGTTGGCGCTGACGAACGGCACCTCATAGGCGTTGTCGACGGTGAGCGCCGGCAGCACGTGCACCGCGCGCGCGCCGGGCGTCTTGCGCAGCTGGGCCAGGCCCTGCTCGTCGGTGACGTAGACGATGCCGTTGTAGATGCGCTGCAGCCGGTACGCCTCGGTGGTGTTGGCAATAGCCGCCGACTGCACGCGGCTGGCGAAGCTGGTCTGCTCTTGCCGGACGTACGTGAGCTGCTCGATCGCGGCCTGAGTCGCCAACTGCTCGGCGCTCATGGTCGAATCGGCCGGCGTGCCGCGCAATGTGGACTGGTACTGCGCAACCGTGGGCGGCTCGGTCAGCTCCACCAGCACGTGCAGAGGCACATCACCCGTGCTCACGGGGGTACGCTGGCTCTGACTCAGCGCCGACTGCACGGACGCCACCGGAGCACTGCTATCCGCGCCAGTCACGTCACTACAGGCGGCGAGCGCCAAGGGAACTGCACTCATCCATACGAAGGTTTTGTTCAATGGCATTGTGTCCAGTTACTGCGGGAGAGGGGGGGGGCAGGGGTGGACAACGTCAAAGTTTCATCCAGCAGATGAGGCGGAGGCAAGTTGGGCAATCGAGGCAGCGGCCAGGAAGGAGTGGATGGAAGGAGTGGAAGCCGCGAGTTGACTTTCGCGGAGCTGCCTCACCACACCGCGGATGCGCCTTCGCCGAGCCCGGTGCCGAAGCCTGGCGGCCTCCACGTCGTGGCGTCCTTCAGGAACTCTCAGGCACCGCGGGGCCGCGGCTTGCGAGGTGCCGTGGGCTCTCGCGGCGAGACGGCGGCGGGCTCCGGCGCCGGCGAGGTGAGCCCTTCGCCAGAGATGAGCGCACGCTCGCGCTGAATGAGCTCAGCCAGGAAGTGGAGCACCGCGCGCACTCGCGCGTTGGATTGCAGATCGCGGTGCACCACCAGCCAGATCTCCCGGCGCAGGGAGGCCACGGGCGGCATCAGCCGGCGCAGCCTGGGGGCCAGGTCTCCCATGAAGCAAGGCATCAGCCCGATGCCCACTCCCGCCTCCGCCGCGGCGACCACCGACAGCAGCGAGTTGCATCGCAGTGCCACCCGGGCCGAGGTCGCCACCGCTCCCATCCAGCCCGCCTCAGGCCACTTCGCCGCCGCGTCCGTGTAGCTGATGACCTCATGTCCCGCGAAGCCCGTCGAGGGATCCGGCTGCCCGCGCCGCGCCAGGTAGCTCTCGGCGGCGTAGGGGGCGATGGCGATCTCCCCCACCTTGCGCGCCACCAGGGTCTCCTCCTTGGGCCGCGTCAGCCGCACGGCGATGTCCGCCTCGCGCCGCGTGAGGTCCAGCGCGCCGTAGTCCGTGAGGATCTGTACCTCGATGCCCGGATGGCGCTCGCGCAAGGGCCCCAGGCGCGGCAGCAGCGTGCTCACCGCGAAGGCCTCGGTGGTGGTGACGCGCACCACGCCCTCCAGCCGCGCGTCATCCCCGCTGGCCTTGCGCTCCACCGCGAGCATGGAGGCCTCCATCTGCTCCACGGCCGCGCTGATGTTGCGCCCCGCCTCCGTGAGAATGAAGCCGCTGGGCATCCGGTCGAAGAGCCGCGTGCCCAACTCCTTCTCGAGCACCCCCAATCGCCGCCCCACCGTGGTGGCGTCCACCCGGAGCGTGCGGCCTGCCCCCGCCAGCGAGCCCTCGCGCGAGATGGCCAGGAAGTAGCGCAGGTCGTCCCAGTTCGGCATGCCCTGCACAATTGCAGGGGTACCCGGCAAACTCCAGCGTTTCCGCACGGCGCGGACTGAGGCATTTCTTTCCGCGTTCGGGACGCACTCCGCGGCCCGGTTCCACCGAAAGGAAGCACCGCCATGAAGACCGCTCTTCGCCTCGTCGCCGCCCTCGCCACCCTGTCCACCGTCGCCTGCGGCGGCACCACCGTGCAGTCCGAGGACCTCGAGGGCACCTGGACCAGCGCCACCTGCGAGTCCATTGGTAACGACACGTACCTGCAGCGCGCCTTCACCCTGACCGAGGAGCGCTGGTCGCTGACCGTCAACGCCTTCGGTGACGCGCAGTGCCAGGTGAAGCTCTTCAGCGCCCGCGTGGGCGGCCCCTACACCCTGGAGCAGGACTCCACCCTGGTGGAGGGCGCCACCGAGGGCCGCTTCGATTTCGATGAGCAGTTCATGACGCCGCACGTGCAGCCGCTGGCCGACGCGTTCCAGAACTCCAAGTGCGGCTCGGGCACGTGGAAGGTGGGCGAGGAGCAGTCCACCGCCGCCACCGGCTGCCTGTTCTTCCAGCCCCTCTCGGCGTGCGGGTCCGACTACGACATCGTGAAGGTGGATGGCACGAGCCTGTACTTCGGCCAGCGCCCCGCCGACAACAACATGTGCTCGCCGGACAAGCGCCCCAGCGCCCTCACCACCCTGCCCGTGGTGAAGCGGTAGAGATGGGGCATCCCCCCGGAACATCGCGGCTCTGGCGCCAGGCGCCGCTGGCCTCAGTCCTGCGCCAGCGGCAGTTGCACCACGAAGCACGCGCCGCGCTCCACCGTGTCGTCCAGCCAGAGGGTGCCCCCGTGGTGCTCCTCGATGATCTGCCGGCAGATGGCCAGCCCCAGCCCCGAGCCCTGCCCCACGTCCTTGGTGGTGAAGAAGGGCTCGAAGATGCGCTGGCGCAGTTCCACCGGCACCCCCGGCCCGCTGTCCGCCACGCGCACCTCCACGCGGCCGCCCCGCACCGCCGTGGTCAGCTGCACCTGGCCTTCGGGGCTGACGGCGTCCACGGCGTTGCGCAGCAGGTTGTGCATCACCTGAGCCAGCTGTCCCCGGTGCACCCGGGCCCGCGCTCCCTCCTCTCCCCGGTACTCGAGCCGCACTCCCGGGGGCAGCGTGCGGCGCATGATCTCCACCGTGTCGCGCACCACCGCGTCCACGTCGTCCGGAACGAGCTGCGGGCGCTCGCCACGCAGGAAGGCGCGCAGGTCCGCCTGGATGGAGTGGATGCGCTCGGTGGCGGTGCTCATCGAGTCGAGCGCCTCGGGCAGATCCTCCAGCACGTAGTCCAGCTGCTGCTCGCGCCCCAGCCGCTCAAGCTGCTCCGAGTGCCCGGGGTGGGCGCCTAGCCACTCGCGGCAGCTGCGCAGGGCCCCGGCCAGCGCCTGGATGTGCTCGCGCACCGGGGGCAGGTTGTTGTGGATGGCGGTGAGCGGGTTGTTGATCTCATGGGAGAGCCGGGCCATCAGCTCGCCCATGGCCGAGAGCTTCTCCGCCTGGGCAATCTGCTCGCGGGCCTGGGTCAGCTCGGCGGTGCGGGCGCGCACCAGCACCTCCAGCTCCGCGTTCCTGCGCCGCAGGGTGTGCGCCCAGCCACGGCCTCCGCCCACGATGAGCCCGGCCAGCAGCAGCACGCCCAGACTCAGCCCCCACGCGGTGAGCCACCAGGGCGGCCGTACCTCCAGATCGAACCCGGTGGCGGGCCCCCAGGCGTTGCCGTTGCTGCGCGCGCGGACCTCGAAGCGGTAGCTGCCCGGAGGCAGCGCGGTGTAGCGCACCGCGCGAGCCGTAGGCGGGTGCCACTGGTCCAGCCCCACCAGGCGCACGGCGTACTCCAGGTGCGCCACATCGTGGAAGCGCAGGCTGGCGAAGCGCACGTCGAGCGTCGCGGCGTCGTGCTCCACCTGGAGCCGCTCTTTCGGAGCCCCGTGGAGCACCTGCGTGCCCAGGGTGACGTCCAGCAGCTTCACCTCGGGAGGGGCCAGGGGCCCGCTGTAGCGCGAGCCCTCGAAGCGGCCCAGCCCCGTCGAGGTGCCCACCCAGACGGTGCCGTCGGCCTCCGCCAGGAAGGAGTTGCCGTCGGTGTCATTGCCAGGCAGCCCCTCCTGGACGCTGAAGTGGTCCTGCCACCCCTCGCCAAAGATGTCCACGCCCGTGCCGGTGCCCACCCAGAGGCGCCCCGCGGCATCCTCGCCCATCTGGTAGACGGTGGCGTTGTGCAGGCCCGCGCCACGCGTCAGGTGCACGTCCTCGGCAAGGCGTCCGTCCCGGTAGGTGAAGCAGCTCAGGCCCAGCGGCTCGACATAGGAGACGCAGATGCGGCCATCGCGGCGCGCCAGCACGTAGCGCAGGCGGTCGTCGCGCAGGCCCTCGGCGGTGCCCAGGCGCCGGAAGCTGCCCGCCTCGCGGACAAAGAGCCCATCACCGGTGGCCCAGATCCGGCCGCTCCCATCCCGCGTCACCCCCACGAAGGGCATGCGGCTGCTGGGAGGCACCACCGGGGTGAACCTCCAGTCCTCCCCGGCCTGCTCGGCGCGCAAGAGGCCCTGGGTGCTGGCGATCCACAAGGTGTCATCCGGCTCCAGCGTCAGCGCATAGGTCTGCTGCGCCGTGAAGCCGGACTCCTCACCAAAGGTGCGCAGCGTGCCGGTGCGCGGCTCGTAACGGTGCAGGGCCGGGCGGCTGCCGCTGGCCCACACGGTGCCTTGCGAGTCCACCACCACGCCCCTGAGCACGGAGTCGCTCAGCCCGGGCACCACGCGCCAGCCCTCGGCCGTGGCCTGGGCCAGGCCTTTCTCCGTGCCAACCCAGAGCGTGCCATCGGGGCCGCGGGCCAGCCCCCAGATGACGTCCGAGGGCAGTCCGGTGGTGGCGTCATGCGCGGTCCACAGGCCACGGCCCAGGGTGCGATGCACCCCCAGGCTGACGAGCCAGAGCGAGCCCTCGTGGTCCTCGAGGGCATCATGGATGAACAGCTCGCGCTCGGAGAGCCTCAGCGGCAGGAAGCGGGCCTGCTCGCCCTGGACCTCCAGGAGGCCGCTGCTGGTAGGCACCAGCAACTGCCCGCGAGCGCCCACACGCAGATTGAGGCCTGAGCGCGGGGCTCCCCGCAGCAGTGAGGAGCGATCCTCGAAGGGGGCCCCCGGGCTGGCCTGTGAGGCGAGCCACCCCTCGCCCCGCAGCCACAGGCGCGCCTGGCCATCGCGCGCGATGGCGGTGATGGGGCCACGGGCGGGGGGCACCTCGGACGGCTGCCAGTGCCCCAGGGTATCGCGGCGCAGCAGCCGCGTTCCCGCGCCGACGAGCAGCTCGCCGGAGCGCTCGAGCCAGAGTGCGTGAGCAGGGCCTCCGGGCCACTCTGGCGCCAGGGTGTAGCGTCCGCTGCCGGTGGCCGTCTCCAGGAACAGCCCCTGAGCGTTGGCCAGCACCCACCGCCCGGTGGCGTCCAGGAGGACATGGCTGTGCATCTGGGGGACGCCTTCGGTGGGCACGGAGCTGAAGCGGTCCCCGTTCCAGCGGGCCAGGCCCAGCTGGGTGGCCACGAGCAACCGGCCCTGGGCATCGAGCGTCATCGCGCTGACCTGCACCGACGGCAGGCCTGCCTCGAGCCCGTAGCGCTCGAAGCGCTCCCCGTCGAAGCGGTAGATGCCATCCAGGGTGGTGAGCCAGAGGAAGCCCTCGCCATCCAGCAGGCCGTGGGCCGCGTCGGGGTTCTCGATGCCCGACTCCGCCCCGTAGGTGCGCACCGCGAGGTACCCGGGAGGCTCCCGGCCCTGGACCTCTCGCGCCGTCAGGATGACCAGAATCAGGGCGATCGTGTACCGATGCGCCGCTCCGCTTCTCCACATGAAGCCTTAAGTCTACAGGCCCTACGCCGACGCTCCCACACCCTGAAATAACAAACCCCGAGGGCGGCGCCAGCTACGCCACGGGATTACTCCCGATGAGCGCCGAGAAGTGCGCGGAGAACGGCTTCGTATCCTTCAAGGGCAAGTGCTACCTACCTGCGCCCGCGCCTCCCAAGAAGCCCGCGCCCACCTCAAGCCCTGAGGAGTGGAGGCAGGAGCCGAAGAAGGAGCGCAAGCCTCGGCTTACTTGGGCCGTGCTGCGGCGCGGGAGCTTCTCGCTACCGGTAAGCCTGCCTCCACTGGGGTTTTGTTTCTGCCTTATTACGGTTTCGATTCCCGCCGCCTCTACCGGAGTGGTTTAGGCCGACGGCGGAGTTGTCAACTCCACTCAGGTGGAATGTCTCAGCGTGTGATTGCTCTCTAGCCTCTGCCTTCCTGTTCACCGAGAGCATTGGAGGCGCGCTGACCCATGGCGGACGACAAAGATACGGCCTGGCCTTTGATGATGGAGTTCGTGGCAGCTCGCATCAACCCGGCCATGCTGGAGGCCTATGGCAGCGACGAGATTCCTCCCATTCCCAGCCTCCCCTTCTTCCAGAAGGCTCTTGAAACGCTGCGGTCGGCTCAGAAGGCCCTGGGCAGTAGCTTCGAGCAGCTGAGCATGGAGCAGAAGATCGCCCTGCTCGACTTCCTCGATGCGCTGGGACCGGATGAGGCCGCGAAGAAGCTCAAGATGGTGGACAAGTCGAGTGAGGACACTGTGCTTCAGTCCTTCACCTCGACCGCCGCACAGCCGGAGTCCCGTCTGCAGCGGGCCATCGACTCCCTGCTGCACTCCCGCCTCGTCTTCCCGGAGTCCACCTCGATCAACAAGCTTCGTGATGGAGCCCTCGAACTCCGCCCGGGCACGAGTGGCCCTGCGGTGCGTTACCTCCACCGGCTCCTTCAGGTCGCCCAGCGTGTCCTGAAGACCCAGCAGATAGCCCTGAAGGAATTCGATTCGTTCAAAAATGAGACGATCACCGCACTCAAGGTGTTCGAGGCAAAGGCCTTCCAGAAGGCACAGCAACTGCAGAACTCAGGGTTGAGCCTTGGCAGGTACGCTCTGGCCGTCCTGGAGACCGTCGTGCACTTCGATGAAGCGCCCAAGACCGCGCTCATTCAGAAAGACGACCCCGGGATGCTCATCTTCGGCCAGCAGGAGCACCTGATCAAAGTCAAGGTGGAGGACTTCGCCGAGTACATGGTCCTGCGCCAGAAGCTCTGGCACGCCAACACCCCAGGCTCCGACGACCCAGCGCTCGGGCTCACCCTGGGCGAGGGAGACCTGAAGCGGTTCAAGTACCTGGTGGCGTATATACAGAGCGGCTACAAGCAAGAGATCGCCAGGCTCAAGGATCTCGCTGAGCGAGCCCTCGCCCCCCTCAAGAAATCCGCGAAGGACTTCTGGGACAATTCGTCCCTGGGCCGGCAGATCGCCCTCATCTGCGGCGCCGCGGGGCTCGTCGGCTATTCCGCGTGGAAGTCCCTGGAGGGCAAGGCCTCCTCCTTCGATGAGACCGTCGTCGCGGGCACGGGCGCGCTGCTGAAGGGGATGCCCATCAAGATCTTCTCGCCCAAGAAGGACGGCCCCCTGCTTCAGAAGCGCATCCAATGGACGGCGAAGGGGGAAGTCGGCGCATCCAAGCTGACCTTCTATGACGCGATAGGAGAGGACACCATCAAGAAGTTCACGACGCTCGGGGCCTCCACCACCTTCATCCTGCACAAGAAAAAGTCCGACAAGGTCAGCGTCGAAGACACGCGCGTGTGGTACTGCGAGAACACCTGCCGCACCTACCTCACTCGCGAGGTTCAGGAACTGCTTCAGAGCAAAGAGCTGACCTTGGAGGATACGGTCGTCGAGCTGAGCTCCGCGGAGCCCAAGCAGCTCCAGCTCAGCCAGATCCCCGCCTTCGCGGATTCAACCCTCTACAGCACCGAGCAGGCGCTCGCGGTGACCGTCGAAGGGAAGACGGAGCAGTACAAGGGGCAGGAGTTTGACCCATTCCAGCTCAAGGTGAAGTTGACCTGGGAGAAGTGGAAGCTGGAGACAAGCGCGACCAGCCTGTTCGACGATAAGAAGCACCCCGTTCTCAAGGATCCGGACGATCCGACAAAGTCAGCGAAGAACACAGTCTCCCTGCGCATTCTGGAAGCGAAGCTCGCGCGCACGCTGGCTCCCTCGTGGAACACCAGCAAGCGCTCCCAGACGGTGGACCTGTGGGCGGCCATCAAGAACTCCAAGGAGTTCTCCCCCGTACCCTCGCTTTCCAAGGAGACCCTCTCTTATTCACTGGGCGCCGGTTGGACGGCAACCCGTGAGGGTAACGGCACGATCAAGATTTCGCTTTCGGGCTCGATGCATACCAATCAGCTCAGCGAAGGCTCGGACCCCGCCCCCGATGCTCACCTCCACATGGAGGTCATGAAGAAGCAGTTCACGCTCTACCTGGATACCAAGGTGAAAATGGAGAAGGATCCCAAGCTGGCGGATCTCTCGCTGCGCTTCTTCTACAACCTGGGGCACAGGCGCTGAGCGGACGCCTCACTTCCCGGACACTCGCGCTAGTTCCTTCTCGCACCGGCCGGACTGCCTCAGCTGCAAGTCTCCCGGAGGGTTGTGTGCAGGTCTCAGGAAGGCGCCGTTGGCGTCAAACGAGGCCCCGCGCCCAGCGGATGTCTGCCAGGAGCGCCAACTGTTCGAGAATTATCGTAACAACCAGAATTATTAGAATTTCGTTCTTTTCTTGATTTCGCTGAACGTGTACGGTTTCAGCCGGAAAGGAAAGAACATGCACTGGACGAGGTTTCTGAGCAGGCTCGTGACGGTCGGGCTGGGCTCCCTGCTGACGGTGACGGGCTGTGACACGGCGCCCGAGGAACAACCGCAGGCGCCCCAGGAGCAGCTGCACTCCGAGCGCGGGGGTATCGGCGTTTCCACCCAGGAGCTGCTGGACTCGACGCCGAGGACGATCGACATGCGCCGCTCGCTGGCGGTGACGGACGAGAGCATCCTGGCCAGCTTTCCCTTCCAGGATGTGATGCAGCAGCTGGTGAACCAGGCGGGCGTGGCCGGAGTGGACCGGCTGTCGCTGTTCCGCCAGCTCTGGGACACGCAGAACGTGAAGCCAGGGCTCGGGCTGGGGGCGCACTGTAATGACACGGTGAGCGCCACCCTGGGCCCCACCCTCAACGGCCTGCCCTACGAGTGTCCGCGCGCCGAAGGGCAGCAGGCGTCGGCGGATCCGTACCTCAACCCCACGACGAACCCGGACGCGTATGTCCCCATCGGCCTGTTCAACCGCTTCGATCTGGCGCCGTCCAACGGGGCCAACTGCGGTGAGTACCGCATCGTCTACGCCAAGCGCTCGGGCATCTCGGGCTTCTCGCGCAACCTCGTCATCTTCGAGGCGGTGCTGCCCAACCCCCGCACGGACAAGGGGCTGGAGGGCTGCCGGCCCGTGGTGGAGTTCTGGGCGGGCCTGTCCACGCCCACGCGCACCAGCGCCGATCGCGCCAGCGCGCTGCGCAGCTTCTACTTCACCGGCCTGGCGGGCTTTCAGCCGGTCATCCACCTGGACAACTACGGCAACCGTACCTCCAGCGCCACGGGGCAGCTACGCACCAACCAGTTCATGGGCGGCAACTGGAACCTGCGCGAGTTCAAGCTGAAGAAGACGTGCACCACCGCGTGCACGCTCCAGTGGGTGCCGGTGACGGACAAGACCAACCCGGCGGCCCGGCTCTTCGACTCGAACAACAACCCCTCGCTGCCGCTGGCGGCGGAGTTCCAGACCGCCTTCGTGGCCACCGAGGTGTCCCGGCTGGCGCTCAATGACATCAACCGCTTCAACATGATCCTCGCCGACAAGTTCAACAGCGGCCAGAGCATCGCCGCGCCGGGCGGCGACACGGACTACCTGGCGGAGCTCAGCTCCTCGGGCAACACCCTGCCGGGCAGCATCCAGACGAAGCTCACCAGCATTGGCAGCACGCTGACGCCGCAGCAGATCGTCGCGCGCGCCCAGGCGCTGTCGTGCGCGGGCTGCCACCAGCTGAGCAACAACCGGGACCTGGGCTTCCGGGACGCCGCGGGCGCCGTCATCCCCTGGCCCCGCTCGCTGGGCTTCACCCACGTCACCGAGCAGCAGCGTGAGCCCAGCCCGGACGGGGGCAACCGCTTCGTCATCTCCGAGGCGCTCACCACCACGTTCCTGCCGCACCGCAAAAAGGTGTTCGAGAACTTCCTCAACACGCAGTCGTACACGTTTACCGGCGCGGTGGGCGTGTTCGGCAGCGACATGTTGGGCGCCAACCGGCTGACGAAGGGCCCCTGCACGGGCCAGCCGTTCACCACCCCGGATCCCGAGGGCCCGACAATCTCTGTGACGAACTCGCAGTTGGGCACGGCGAGCTGGGACTGTGTGGATCCTGCGTTCTGGTTCGGCGCCAACAAGGGCCGGCCGCTGAGCCCCACCACGGCGACGCAGTCGTTCACCTTCAAGCCGCCGGCCGGGTACACCTGCGAGTGGTACGCGCTGTATGGCCCCAAGTCGAACGAGTCGTTCACCAAGTCGGGCAACAACTGCACGCTGACGTTCACCCTGGGCGAGCCGGGCGACATCTTCATGTGGTTCTACGTGAAGCCCACGCTGGCTTACAAAATCACGGGCGCGGTGGGCATCGACGGCTCGGACATGATGGGCCCGAACCGGCTGACTCAAGGGCCGTGCTCCGGCACGACGTTCACCACGGCGTCCTCGCTGGGGTCCACCATCAAGGCGAGCAACCCGCAGCTGCTCAACGCGAAGTGGGACTGCGTCGAGCCCAGCTTCTGGTTCGGCGACACGCTGGGGCAGAAGGTGTCGGTCAACGCGGGCAGCCAGACGTTCACCTTCACCCCGCCCACGGGCTTTGCGTGCACGTGGTACGCGGCCTACGGAGACAAGACGAGCGAGTCCTTCAGCACCTCGGGCAACGCGTGCTCGGTGACGACGGGGCTCAACGCCTCTCAGGGTGAGCTGTTCCTCTGGTTCTTCGTGCAGCCCTTGTAGGAAGGCGCAGACGCGGCAGGCTCGGCGTTGATCTCCCAGGACAACCCCGAGCCCGCCGCGGCTTTGCTATGGCCAGCCGAACAGAGCGCGGGACGCGAAGCCGAGCGTCACGCTGGCGAGGTTGGCTCCCAGGCTCCAGAGCAACGCGTGCTTCACCTTGTGCGAGGAGAGCCAGACCGCCTCGAAGATGATCGCGAAGGCCTCCATGAGGACCACGGCGGCCCAGTAGCTGTGCACCCAGCCGCGCACCGTGGAGAACCCGAACCACACCACGGGATGGGTGAGGGTGCTGGCGAGCACGGCCGCGCGCCAGCCTGCTCCCGCGCGGAGATAGATCGGCACCTCCACGGCCTGAGTGACGAGGAAGGCACTGAGCCAGGCGATCACCCGCGCCGGCCCTCTGTGAGCCACAGGGCACCCACGGCGAGCTCCAGGTAGCCGTGGAACGCCGCGAGCCGCAGGTAGCCCAACCGCGCCTGTGTGAGATCCACCACGCCCCACACCGCGATGCCCAGCGCGAGCGCGGTGAAGAGCGTCAGCGGCACCACGCCAAAGTCCTCCACCAGGGCGCGCCAGGTGGCTCGCCAGGGCCTCGGTGCCGCGCGGGGACGGTCATCCTCCGGAATGAGCCGCAGCCACACGCCGTAGTGCACCGACTGCAGGAACGCGAAGGCCAGCACCAACCGCGGGACCAGCACCGCGGGCGCATGCGGCGCCAGCACCTGCGCATGCTGCGTGAACGAAGAACCTGTCCACGGAGCATTCCAGCCACCCAGAGCGGTCAGCACGGGCTCGGCGGCACCGAGCAGCAGGAGCACCGTTCCGGCCACGGCCAGCAGCGGTACGGCCCAGGCCCGGGCGTGCCGTTCCCTCCAGGCCCACCACCACAGCGCCACGGCCACCAGGTTGTGCAGGTGCGCGAAGACCAGCTGGAAGGTGGCGCCGAAGTCCCAGGCGAGGCTCGTGAGCGTTGCCCAGATCCCGAGCATGGGTCCCTTGCGCTGCCACGGACCTCGCGCCCAGAGAATGGCGGGGGGCAACGCGAGCAGCCCAACCACGGGCCCGGCCCCGAAGCAGGTCGCCAGCAGCGGCGCACCGCAGAGCAGCACGAGGACCGTCCGGCGGTGAAGCCCCGGGCGCACGACGAGGTAGCGAGCGTCCGAGACGAGGTGCGGCACGCCCAGCAGCACCGGTCCCAGGGCCAGCGTCCACAGCGGCGCGGCGAGCGTCAGCAGGAAGGCGAGCACCACCTGCACCGCGCCGAGCCACGCCACCCGGAGGGAGCGATCCGCGAAGAGCGGCCCCGCCCACGGCGCCAGGAGCCGGTACACCTTCGCGCGCACCGCGTCCGCGGGCGCGAGCAGGGCCTCCACTGCGCTCATGCGATCCGGCGCTTGTCGCGCAAGAGCCAGCCCGCCGCAACTGCGGCCAGAGTGAGGGAGAGGCTCGTGGCCGCCATACAGCCCGTCCGGCCCTTCACTTCAGAGGCTGGCTCGGGGGGAGGGCTCGGGGCTGCGGCGGGCTGCGGTTCCACCTCGGGGACCTTCGTGTCCTCGACGGTTTCAGTCCAGTCGTCCTTGCTGGGCAAGATATCCGCCCAGGCCGGGGAAGAGAGCAGGAGCAGGGCGGGCAACAGGAGTCGCTTCATGGCAAGGAGCCTACTGGGTCCTGAGAATCCATGGTGGGACCCTGGACAACTTTTCCTATGCTCATCTCCCCCGCCCCGCCTGCAACGCCGAGGAGACCAGACGTCATGCCCGAAGAGATCATCGACCGTGTCCCGGGGGGCCGCATTGTGGCTTGCTCCGACGAGGGGTTCGCACCAGCCGAGAACCTCCTCGCCACGCGCGCGCCGGAGTTCCGCTTTGGCGTCTTCATCCCCGGCAAAGGGCAGGAGTTCGACTCGTGGGAGACCCGCCGGCACAACCCCTCTCCGCCGGACTGGGTCGTGCTCGAGCTCGGCCGGCCCGGCCCCATCACCACTGTCGACGTCGACACGCACTGGCACGACGGCAACCACGCGGCGCTCGGCGCGCTCTACGCCCTGCGCGGCAAGCCGGGCGAGCAGCCGGGGCGCACGGACGCGCGCTGGGTCGAGCTGCTGCCCGCGCGCCCGCTTGACGGCCACGCGCACAACGTGTTCCGCACGCCGGCCGGCGCGGGCGCCGACTGGACGCACGTGATGCTCGAGAACCACCCCGACGGTGGGATCGCGCGGCTTCGTTGCTACGCCGGGCGCGCGCCAGCAGCGGTCGACCCGGGCGACGGCGATGCGCGGCGCGTCCGCCACGAGGCGCCCATCCCGCGCGGCGGCGACAAGGCGCACCAAGCGCCGAGCGCGGAGTCGGTTGCGGCGCGGTGGCGTGACGTGGCCGCGGGGGCCACGGTTGATCTCGCGGGCGAGGCGCTCGGCGGCCGCGTCGTCGCGACGAGCAACAACCGCTATGGGCACAGCCAGCAGCTCATCGCGGAGGCAGCGCCGCGGAGCATGGGCGACGGGTGGGAGACGAGCCGCAGCCGCGGCGCGGACCACGCGGACTACGTGGTCGTCGCCCTCGGGCGCACGGGGCTCATCGAGCGGATCGAGGTCGACTTCAGCTACTTCGTGCTCAACAACCCCGTCGCGCTGCGCATCCTCGGCGCGAACGCGGGGCCGCACGGGGGGCTGCCCGCCGACGGCGCGTGGACGGAGGTCGTGGCCCGCACGCCGGTGAAGGCGCTCGCCGGTGGCGTACTGCGCCTGGACGCTCTGTCGCTGCGGGCGACGGGGCCGTTCAGCCATGTGCGGCTCGAGACCTTCCCCGACGGCGGCGCGAACCGGCTCCGCGTCTTCGGCCGCGCGACGTAGTGGAGGACCGGCGGCCCTGAGCGAGCCTCAGCGGTGGAGCTGCAGCACGGTGCCGTCTTCCCCAGCGATGATCAGCCTGAGGGGCCCGCCGGAGATGGCGCGCAGGCCCTTGCGCGTGCCCGTCTCGATGCGGTGCCAGGCGTTGCGCGGCACGTCGTAGCGCAGCAGCAGGCCGCGCTCACCGGTGACGTACAGCTCGTCGCGCCGGTCTGTGAAGAAGGCTCGCAGTTCGGGCTGCTCCAGGCCCGCGGGCGGATGGAGCGGCCACCAGTTCGTGCCATCCCAGCGCCAGAGGCTCTTGGCACTGAGCGCCCAGGCCAGGTCGCGCTCCATCGCCTTGACCGCGAGGAAGGCCGGCATCCCTGGAGCGCGCGTCTCGGTCCAGGCCTTCCCATCCCAGTGGGCGATGACGCCGTCGCCCACCGCCCACACATCATCCGCCTGGGTTCCATGCACGGCGTTCAGGGCGCCCGGAGCCTCGAGGGGGTAGCGGGTCCACGTGTTGTAGGCCTGGAGTTGGACGAGCACGCCTTGCCCCGTCACCGAGTCAGCCCCCACCAGCCACGCGTGCGCGGACGGGTCGTCCCTCAGCGGGAAGATTCCGCGGAAGTGGAAGGTCTGGGGCAGGTAGAAGAAGTTCGTGCCGTTGCCATGGGGGCCCCAGGAGTGGAGGTCGACGCGGCCGAAGTCTCCCACCGCCCACAGACGCCTGTAGCCCATCGCCACCAGCGCGTTGCTGGGCCCGGGTTGGGGCATGTCGATCTTCAGGTCGGCAAAGAGGCTGGTTCCATTCGCGAACCACCAGCGGTCCTCTTCCGGGACCGAGAGCGAGACCAGGTCCGCGCGGCCACCCTGATCGAGGGAGTGCCACGGGTGGCCTCGAGCAGAGCGGTGCACCTGGCCCGCGACACCGACCAGGAGCTTGCCATCGGCCGCATGCCATGCGCCCAGCAGGCGGGACGGCGTGCTGTTCACCGCGACGGTCCACCTGTCGCCGTCATACTGCGCGGAGCCCTTCTCGCCGACGACCAGGATGTCCGTGGAGGACTTCCCAGAGATGCCATAGAGGTCCGAGATGGGCAGGCTCACCGAGGACCACGCGCGGCCATCCCAGTGAAACAGCGCCTCGCCGCTCTTCTCACTGGTCACCCACACATCCTCGGGCCCCGTGCCCCAGACGCCGGTGAAGGTGAGCCCGGGCAGGGGAGGGGTGAGCTCGCTCCAGCCCTGCGCATCACGCACGCGAATGGTGGACGCCGTGCCCACCGCCCATACCACCTCGCCGTGCGCCCAGACACCGTACAGGTCCGCGGAGGTTCCGAGGCTCTGGCGCTCCCAGCGGGTGCCATTCCACGCGTAGGCGACGCCCTCGTGCCCCACCGCCCAGACGTTGCCCGCGCCCGTACCGTAGACATCGAGCAGGAAACGCTCGGGGCGCAAGACCTCGCTCCAGCGTCGGCCGTCGAAGTGGAGGATCTGCGAGCCCACCGCCCAGACATCCTCGGCGGCACTGCCCCAGATGCCTGACAGCTCGGCCTCACTTGGCAGCACGGACAACTCACTGTGCCCTCCGTGGACGATGAAACCCGCGTTGCCCACCGCCCAGAAGTCCTCCACCGAACGTCCCCAGACATCCTTGAAGTCATGGGACACCGGCCTGGGGTTCAGGAAGCACACGCCATCGCGCGAGCAAGCGTAGGTCACTCCGTAGTCCGGGGTGCCGCATGCGTTGGCTTGACCTCCACCCCCACACGTCTGGCCGATGCCGCAGGTGCCGCACTGGAGCGTGCCGCCGCAGCCATCCGAGACTGTTCCGCAGGTGGCACTCAGGTCCTCGCAGCGCACCGGCTGGCAGGCCTCTGCCGGCGGCGGGATGGGCGGGGTTTCGGGACCGCTGGGCGCTTCCGGTGGTGTCCCGCAGGCGGCGAGCACCAGCAGCACGCACGCCCACGCACCCGTCCTTCCCGCCCTCCGCCAACCTGCCCCTGTCCCGCCCATGACGCCTCCCTCGGATGTCTCCGAAATAGGGAATGAATCAGGGGGACGAAATGGACGAACTCGCCCTCCACCTGCTCCAGCCGGCCTTCTGTCAGAAGCTGAGCAACCACATCCTGCACCAGGTCCACCAGGTCCACCGGGGACTCGCGCAGCAACGCCTCGATCGAGACGACATTCAGAGGGCTGGGGTGAGGGTTCTGTATAACAACTGTATCCAGGGGCTTAAGCTGAGCCCCCGAGGAGCATATGCCCCCGCTGACCCCAGGCACTCGAGTCGGAGCGTGGCGAGTGAAGGCCTGGCAGGGCGAGGGCGCCTACGGTGCCGTGTACCGGGCCGAACGTGGGGGCTTCCGGCGCACGGAGCCCGGTGCGCTCAAGGTATCGCTGTTGCTGTGGAACGCGCGGATGGAGCGAGAAGTGGAGCTGCTCTCGCGGCTGAACCACCCCAGCATTCCGCGCCTGCTGGACCGGGGTGGGGCGCTGCTGCCTTCGGTGAAGGAGTACCCGTTCTTCGTGATGGAATGGGTGCAAGGCACGCCCCTGTATGCGTGGGCCAAGCAGCAGACTCCCTCGGAAAAGCAGGTGTGCCGGGTGCTGGCGCAGCTCGCGAGGGCGCTGGAGGCCGTCCATGCCGCCGGAGCGGTGCACCGGGACGTGAAGGGCGACAACGTGTTGGTGCGGTTGTCGGACGGGCGCGCGGTGCTCATCGACTTTGGCTCGTGCCACTTTGCTGGGGCACAGCAGCTGACGTGGCAGGCGTTGCCGCCAGTGACGCTGGCGTATCTTTCGCCTCAAGCGTGGCGGGTCTACCTCCGCTCGCTGCACCATGAGGAGGGCTATTACGCACCGTCGCCAGCGGATGACCTGTACGCCTTGGGAGTCACTGCCTATCACCTGGTGATGGGCCAGTACCCTGCGCCCTTCGAGACGAAGCAGGATGAGCAGGGCAACTGGCAGGCGAAAGGCCCGGACCTCAGGCCGCAGTTGGAGAGCCATCCCCGGATGGAGCCGCTGCTGCGGGAGGTGATCATCCGCCTGCTGTCTGATGCGCCGGAGGAGCGAGGCACGGCGGCGCAGGTAGCCGAGGCGTTGGAGGCAGCGGCGGGTGAAGAGCAGAGCCCCGAGAGGTCCAGGTCGCAAAGGCCTGCACGGGCCTGGAAGCCCTGGCTGACGCTGGCGGCAGCGGTAGCGTGCACGGTGTTGCTCTGGAGTTCGCAGTGGGTGCTCCGGGCTTCGAACACCCAGGCCCAGGACGCGGGCACCACCGCAGTCGGGGACACCTCACGCGCCGCGCCTCGGACCGCCACTCCATCTGAGGAAGAGAATACGCCCCTCGCACAAGAGCCCCTCCCTCAGCCTCGTCCAGGGCAAGCCCGGCCCGATGAGAAAGGCCGGTGCCCGGGCCACAAGCAGGTGCCCATCAACGGAGGCTGTTGGGGAGAGTTGATCCCGATGAACGCCGAGGAATGCGCGGAGACCGGTTACGTGCCCTTCAAGGGCAAGTGCTACGTACCTGCTCCCGCGCCTCCCAAGAAGCCTGCGCCCACCTCGAGCCCTCAGGAAGCGCACTGAGCTGTCCATCACCCAGGCTCACACCGAGGGCGACGCCTGCTGCGTCACGGGGCAGGGGGGTGAGCGCCCGCCAATTTCTGAAAAGCGCTCGTAGGCCCGCTTCAGCGCGTCCAGGTGAGCGAGCTGCCGTTTGAGCTGCAGGCCAAGCTGCTGCGAGTGCTGGAGAGCGGGGAGGTCAAGCCGCTGGGCGCCAACCGCTCCTTCCACGTGGACGTGCGGGTGGTGGCGGCCACCAACCGGGAGCTGCTGGCCGAGGTCCGTCAGGGCCGCTTCCGCAAGGACCTGTATTACCGGCTCAGCGTGATGCCGCTGGTGTTGCCGCCGCTGCGCGAGCGGCGTGGGGACATTCAGCTCCTGGCTGAGCACTTCGTGCGTTTTTTCGAGCCGCAGGGGAGGGGAGTGAGGTTCACCCCCGCGGCGCTGAAGAAGCTGCGCGAGCACCCCTGGCCCAGCAACGTGCGCGAGCTGCGCAACGTGGTGCAGCGCGCCCTGCTGTGGCGCGAGGGCCCGCTGTTGGACTCCCACGTGCTCACCTTCGAGGAGGCCCCCGAGCAGGTGCCGGAAGTCCCGGCGCGCGCGGGGCACAAGCTGCTGGAGGGGATGACGTTGGAGCAGCTGCTGAAGCAGGTGGAGCGCGACTGCGTCGAGGACGCGTTGCGCGGCTGCGGCTATCAACGAGGCAAGGCAGCCAAGCGGCTGGGGCTCTCACGCACCTCGCTCTTCGAGCGCATGAAGGCCTGGGGGCTCAGTGGCGAGGGCCAGGAGGCGCGATAGGCTCCCATGCCACCGTGGGAGGCGGCGGGAATCGAACCCGCAGCAAGGCGGAAGCAAAACCCTAATCTAACGGGGGACGCTCAAAGGTGGGTGACCTCCTGAATTGGCACCCTACGAACGCCAGCACCCGCGCAGTGCGCCCCGAGCTGATCGGTCACTGTGCCGCGCGCCCGCCGATCGCCGGGAACCGCTCGTATGCTCGCTTGAGCGCGTCCAAGTGGGCGGGGTTGTCGAGATCGAGCGGCGCCTCGGTGAGCTGCACGACCCATCCGCCCGACGGCGTGCGCCGCGCTCGCGTGAGCAACTCGGCGTCGTGGGTCAGGTCCGGGAACCCGATCGCTTTAGCGGCAGCGGCAGACCAGAAATTCAGCCACCCGAGGTAACGAGGAATCTCGGGCGAGCGGCTGTGCTGGGGGAGTTTTAGGGCAGGCAGCCCCCGGCGTGGAGACGGCGGTCCTTGCAGCGTGGGCGCTGTTTGATACGCAATATCCACCGCAGCGGCATCCGGCGTCGCACGTCCCCAGAACGCGCGTGCGCCTTCCGCCACAGCTTCAAGCACAGCCGCCGCTGCCGCGATCGCTGGCTCGTCCAGTGGCATTTCCGCGTGGACTTCAAACTGGGGCTGACCGCCTGCGGTGAAGAGTCCCGACTTCTCCATTCCAGAAACAGTCACTGGGTAACTCTTGTCCCCGTTGCATACAATGGGGAATCCCCCGTCTTCAATGTTGTCCAAAAGCCATGCGTCGCGCTGTGGCAAAGGGATGGGGCGCCCTCCTGCGGAGAGCCGCCACGCCAGATGCAAGCCAGGGAGCGCATTTTCCATCCCATGGATGACGTCGACCGTGCGACTGTCTTTGCCCGCGAGGGCAGGCGCGTAGGTGATCAGGTGGAGGGTTCTTTGTTGTGTCATCGTGTGCATCCCGTGACGACGATCTTGAGAAACGGATCCTCTTTCAGCAGAGCGTCTTTGTGCGCTTGGGTGCTCACCCCGACGACGAAGTCATATCCACATGCCGTTGCGAGGGCTCGCTCCTTTTGGATTTGCTTGATTTCCTTGTCGATCTCCATCTTCTGGACGAAGGCATTGTACTTATCAAATTGATGGGTCTTGATCTCCCACAGTACGCGCACGCTGACTTGCAGCGCATCGAAGCGTATTCCTCCCACGCTCACGTCCATGCCGGGAAAACGGTTGGGCGGAAACGTGTCGGCGCACTCGTTATGCGGCTCATCCTTGGACGCGCGGGGTACCGGGATGGGCTCGCACGACGGACGGCGCTGCTGGGTTTCTGGCGGTGGGGGGAAGATGTCCTGTGTGCGTGATACCTCTGGCGTTGGCGTACGGTTCGCTAACGGTTCCTTCGCGGGCCGCGATTGAGGCTTGGGCTTCACGCGCTCACGGGCTGCGCTGCGTTCATAAGCCTCAATCCCTTCTTGGATGGCAACCGCCACCACCACAGTGCCAATCACAATGACTGCCCCTGTGACGACAGCCGGCGACGCCAGCAGGCACAGCCCAATGCCCCCCAGCGCCGCGGGAGCCAGAGCCGTGGAGGCGACCGCGCATCTTCCCGTGACGTCCCGAAACCTGACCCTGTCGTGATCCAGTGCGTGGTAGCACCGCTCTACCAGGACAGGCCACTCGTTAGAGGCTTCGCGCACCACGCACTGTCCGTCGTCCGTCCACGGGTACTGCGACGCACGCTGAAGGTTGGCCCATCTCGGGCTCGGATCCGCCAGCTCTGCCGGGAGCGGATTCGTCGTTGCGCAAGCCGAGAGCAGCAAGAGCAGCCCGATGCATGCTCGGTGGAGTATGGCGGTGTCCCTTCGAAGAGGTTCTGTCCGCCACGCTCGACAGCGAGAGCGCTCGGAGCGCGCCCGAGTTTCACAGCGCGGCGCATGAAGCGCCAGTACCGAGGGTCAGCTCAGCGGTACACCCTGCCGCTCCACAGGAGCGCGCCCCCGACGAGCGGCACGCTCGGGATCCAAGGCGAAGCCGCAGCTACCAGGAGGAGGTGACGACCTTCTCAGCCGGCACATCCAGCGTGAAGAGGTTGCCGCCGGTGGGGCGCGGCTTCACCGTCAGCGCCGTGCCCAGCTCTTCGGCGCGGGAGATGGCCAGCTGGATGCCGTCCTCGATGACGACGCTGCCGCCGGTGTCCTGCACCTTCACCCGTGGGCCGTAGTCACCGAACGCGTCCGCCTCCTCCACGATGACGCGCAGCACCCGGTGCAGCGGCGCCACCGTCTTCATCGCCTCGCAGGCGCTCGCCACCAGCTGCTCCAGCACCTGAGAGAGCTGGGTGCGAGCCAGGTTCACCCGCACCGGCTCCTCGGGCAGGTGGAACTTCACCTCCACCTGCTCCAGCCGGCCTTCTGTCAGAAGCTGAGCAACCACATCCTGCACCAGGTCCACCAGGTCCACCGGGGACTCGCGCAGCAGCGCCTCGATCGAGACGACGTTGCTGGCAGGCTCCGCAGCCGCCGGGCGGGTGCGCTGGGCCGGGGTCTCCACCGACAGGGTTCTGCGGGCAGCTGCTGTCGTCGCCATTGTCGTCATTATCGCGCCACCCCCGCCAAAGTTGCTTAACCCGGTATCCTGGCAGAAGAAGTTCGGTACCGCATTATTCCTCCTGCTAGATGTGTGCCTAGATTCCCGTTCTAACGTCTTTTTTTAGAGTGAGAGCACAGGCGGAGGATTCTCCAGAAATTACAGCCCTTTGGCGGCACCCGTTCCCCGCGAGCCTGAAAAAAGGACGGACCTTGGCCTGGGAAGGGTGGGTCAGGACGGAATCCTGGTCAGTTCCGACCCGGGGTAATCCCTACCTCCCGTCTTCTCACCCGGTGAGTGGGGCGGTCAGCGGGATTCCTGCTCGTAGGGGGTGCCCAGCGCCGCGGGCGCGCTGCTGCGCTGGCCCTGAACGGTGAGCAGGATCAGCGTGAGCATGTAGGGCAGGGCCAGGAGGAACCCCTGGGGGATGACTTCCAGGATGCCGGGGGCGCTGGAGGCCAGGCCGATGCGCAGGGCGTTGCCGAAGGCGAAGAAGGCGGCGGCGCCGAAGGCCCCCAGGGGCGTCCAGCGGCCGAACACCATGGCGGCCAGGGCCATGAAGCCCATGCCAGCGGGGGTGTGCTGCTCGAAGCGGTCCAGCACGGCGGTGGACAGGGCCGCGCCGCCCAGGCCCGCCAGCATGCCGCCGCCGAGCACCGCGCCCCAGCGCAGCGCGGCCACGCTCAGCCCCAGGGTGGCCACCGCGTGGGGCTTCTCGCCCACCGCGCGCAGCCGCAGGCCGATGGCGGTGTGGTTGAGCACCCCGTGGAAGACGAAGGGCAGCACCAGCGCCAGGTAGGTGAGGCCCGGGTGGTTGGTGAAGGCACGCAGCAGGGGCACCGCGTGCAGCGCCGGCAGGTCCCAGCGCGGCAACTGCTGAATGGAAGGGGTGCCGTTGGGGCTGTAGAGCGACTCGAGCAGGAAGGTGCCGCCGGCCAGGGCCACCAGGTTGATGGCCATGCCGGACACCACCTGATCCGAGCGCCAGCGGATGCTCAGGTAGCCGTGCACCGAGGCCAACGCCGCACCCGCCAGCATGCCCATCACCACGCCCAGGGGGGTGGGCATGTGGATGGCGGCCACGGCGGCGCAGAAGGCACCCGCGCGCATCTGCCCCTCCAGGCCCACGTTCACCACGCCGGCGCGCTCGGAGAGCACGCCTCCCAGCGCGGCGAAGATGAGCGCGGGGGCAGCGTCCAGGGTGGAGAACAGCAGCGCCTCGAGAATCTCAAGCACGCGGCACCTCCGTGGAGGCGGTGGGCGGCCGGCGCCGGCGCAGCAGCGCCAGCCAGATGAGCCGCCCAGCCACGAACAGCAGCGCCAGGCCCTGAATGAGCTCCGGGAAGGTCTTGTGCACGCCCAAAAGCTGCATGCGCGTGCCGCCCGCGCGCAGGGCGCCGAAGAACAGCGCCGTCAGCGTCACCCCGGCCGGGTGTCCGTTGCCGATCAGCGCCATGGCGATGCCGTCGAAGCCATAAGGCGCCCCGAGGCTGCCGGGGTAGCGCAGCTCGGTGCCCATCACCAGCACCGCGCCGGCCAGGCCCGCCAGCGCACCGGCCAGTCCCATCGCCTCGGCGGCGCGCTGTTTCACGGGGATGCCCGCCGAGCGGGCCGCCTCGGAGCCCAGTCCCGCCGCGCGCGTCTCGAAGCCACGCCGCGTGCGGATCAGCCACACCCAGACAAGCAGCGCCACCAGCAGGGCCAGCGGGAAACCCAGGTGCAGCCGGGAGACCTCACCCAGCAGCCGGGGGAGCTGCGCCGAGGGGAAGATCTCCGCCGTACCGGAGATGGAGTGGCCGCCGGTGACCGCCGCGCGCAGGGGGCCGATCGCCAGCCAGTTGTCCACCAGGCTGATCGCCACCCAGTTGAGCATGATGGTGGAAATCACTTCGTGCACGCCGCGCTTGAGTTTGAGCACCGCGGCGATCAGCGCCCACAGGGCCCCCGTCACCGCGGCGGCCAGCAGCGCCAGCGGCACGTGCAGCGCGGCCGGCACGGAGATCTGCGCCCCCACCACTGCGGCCGCGAGGGCTCCCACCAGCATCTGGCCCTGCGCGCCGATGTTGAACAGGCCCGCCTTGAAGGCCACCGCCACGGACAGACCGGTGAGCAGCAGCAGCGCCGCCTTGCCAGCGGCCTCGCCCAGCGGGCGGGTGATGGCGCCACCGTCGCCGGTGTCGAAGTAGCGGGGCCAGTTGCCCATGCCGCCGTAGAACATCTGGAGGTAGGCGTTGCTGGCCACCTCCGCGTCCCGCGTCAGCGTGATGATGACCCAGCAGACCACCAGGGCCAGCAGCACCGAGAGCACGGAGGGAATCGCCGAGCGCCAGCGCTCATTCATGGCCCGCCTCCGTGCCCATCATGCGCCGGCCCAGCTCGCGCTCGTCGAACTCGGGCCGGGTGAAGGTGCCCGTCACGCGCCCCCCGAAGAGCACGTAGACGCGGTCCGACAGCGCGAGCACCTCTTCCAGGTCCAGCGAGATGAGCAGCACCCCGGCGCCCCGGGCCCGCTCCTCGCGCAGCCGCGCGTGCACCTGGGCCACCGCGCTGATGTCCAGCCCACGCGTGGGCTGCACCACCACCACCAGCTTGGGCTGGGTGTCCAACTCGCGCGCCACCACCACCTTCTGCTGGTTGCCGCCGGAGAGCGCCTGAATGGGCACGGTGGGGTCCAGCGGCCGCACGTCATACGCTTGCAGCAGGGCCTGGGCGCGCTGCCTCCGGCCCTTGAAGTCCAGCCACGGGCCCCGGGCGAACGGCGCCTGCCCCTGCCTGCCCAGCGCCACGTTCTCCTCCACGCTCATGCCCTTGACGACGGCGCGCCACAGCCGGTCTTCGGGCACGTGGCTCACCCCGCGCCGCCGGGCCTCGCCGGGCGTGAGGTTCTTCAGCGGCGCGCCCAGCAGCGTGCCGTGCCCATCGTCCAGCGGACGCAGGCCGGTAAGCACCTCGGCCAGCTCGCGCTGCCCGTTGCCGTCTACCCCGGCGATGCCGACGATCTCCCCGGCGTGCACCGCCAGCGTCACCCCGCGCAGCGCCGGGCAGCCGTCCGCTCCGCGCGCCTGGAGGTTCTTCGCCGCCAGCACCAGGTCTCCCGTGGGAGGGTGGTACGGCTCTGACACCGAAGAGGAGGCGCGCCCTTCACCCACCATCAGGTTGGCCAGCGCGTCCGCCGTGGTCTCCGCCGCCTTCACCTCGGCCACCAGCTTGCCCCGCCGCATCACCGCGATGCGCTCGGCCACACTGAGCACCTCGCGCAGCTTGTGGCTGATGAAAACCACGGTGTGGCCCTGCTCCTTCAGCCCGCGCGCCACGCGGAACAGATCGTCCGCCTCCTGGGGGGTGAGCACCGCGGTGGGCTCGTCCAGAATGAGCACCTTGGCCCCGCGGTGCAGCGCCTTGACGATCTCCACCTTCTGCTGCGAGCCCACGCTCAGCGTGTCCACCCGGGCCCGCGGATCCAACTGGAAGCCGAACCGCTTGCACGTCTCGGCCACCTCTCTGATGGCGCGCTCCACGTCCATGCGGCCCAAGCGCGTGGGCTCGCGGCCCAGCACCACGTTCTCCGCCACGGTGAGCGTGGGCACCAGCATGAAGTGCTGGTGCACCATGCCGATGCCCCGGGCAATCGCGTCCCGGGGGCTCTTGAAACGCGTGGCCTTGCCGTCCAGGACAACCTCACCCTCGTCCGGGTGATACAGCCCGTACAGCACGTTCATCAGGCTGGACTTGCCCGCGCCGTTTTCTCCCACCAATGCGAGCAGCTCACCCGCACGGATGTCGAGCGACACGTCCTCCAGCGCCGCGACGTGGCCAAACCGCTTGGAAATGTGGCGAAGGGAGATCAGGGCGCGGCTTGGAACGCGGAGAGCTCGTCCATGCTGGCGGGCACCTTGAGCTCGCCGGCGACGATGCGCTGGCGCAGCGCCTCGACCTTCTGCAGCGCCTCGGCCTTGCCCGGGAAGTCCACGCGCACCTCGGCGTAGCCCACGCCGCCTTCCTTGATGCCCAGCGACTGGTCACCCGAGGTGAACTTGCCCTGCGCCACGTCCGCCGAGGCCTGGTACACGGCCAGGTCCACGTGCTTGATCATCGAGGTGAGCACCGCCTCCGGCGCCAGGTGATGCTGGTCCGAGTCCACGCCAATGACGTACACCTGCTTGCCCGCCGCGCGCGCCTCCTTCACCGCCTGGATGACGCCCAGGCCGTCCGCGCCGGCCGCGTGGTAGATGACGTCCGCGCCCTTGGCGATCAGGTCCTGCGCCACCTGCTTGCCGGCCGCCACGTTGTCGAAGCTGCCCGTGTACACCGACAGCGTCTCGGACGCCTTGGCGTTGGTCGTCTTGAGGCCCGCGCGGAAGCCCGCCTCGAACTTCTTGATGAGCGGAATCTCCATGCCGCCCACGAAGCCCACCTTGTTCGACTTGGTCACCAGCCCCGCCAGCGCGCCGACCAGGAAGCTACCCTCGTGCTCCTTGAAGGTGACGGTGCGCACGTTGGGCAGCGTGTAGGGCTTGTTGCCGTTGGCCGCGTCCAGCAGCGGGCTGTCGATCAGCAGGAACTTGGCGTTGGCGTTCTTCTTGGCGCTGGTCTCCACCGCGCTCTCGAGCATGAAGCCGTTGCCGATGGCCAGGTCCGCGCCCTGCTCAACCAGCAGGTCCAGGTTGGGTACGTAGTCCTCCGCGTTCTTGCTCTGGATCACCATCGGCTCGATGGGCTGGGGAGCAATCGGCGGCGTGAGGCTGGTCAGGTCCGCGGTGATGCTCTTCTTGAGTTCCTCGGCGGAGGCGGCGGCGTACTTGCCCCCCTCGTACTTCTTGCCGGCGGCCCAGGTCTCCAGGCCGCGCAGCGCCGCGTCATTGAAGGAGTTGTCGCCGCGGCCACCCACATCGGTGACGAGGCCGACCTTGTACGTCTTGGCGGTGGGCTTGACTTCCGCCTTGGGCTGCTCGGCCGCGGCGGGCGGCTTGGCGGCGGCAGGGGGCTCTTCCTTCTTGCAGGCGCCAAAGAGCGCGGCAAGGGCCAGGACGGACAGGCGGAGGGTTCGGGTCATGAGGCGCGTATCTAGCAGAAGGCGGACCCGATGGAAGGGGTAGGCTGCGTGGACGGAGGCACCCGCGAGGGCCTTTCCTGCTATAGCCATGGGCCGTGAGACCCTACGAGCTCATCAAGGCCAAGCGGGATGGCCGGGCGCTGGACCCGGCCGCCATCGAGCAGTTCATCTCCGCTTTCACCCGGGGCGAGGTGCCCGAGTACCAGATGTCCGCCATGTGCATGGCGGTCTTCTTCAAGGGACTGAACCCGGTGGAGCTGGGGGCGTGGACACGCGCCATGCTCCGCTCCGGTGAGGAGCTGGACCTGTCCGAGACGCCCGGCATCAAAGTGGACAAGCACTCCACGGGTGGTGTGGGAGACAAGGTGTCGCTGAGCCTGGCGCCGCTGGCGGCCGCCTGCGGGGTGCCGGTGCCGATGATTTCCGGCCGGGGCCTGGGGCACACCGGCGGCACGCTGGACAAGCTGGAGTCCATTCCCGGCTTCAAGGTGAACCTGTCGGTGGCGGACTACCGGCGCCTGGTGCGGGACGTGGGCTGCTGCCTCATCGGCCAGACGGCGACGCTGGCGCCCGCGGACAAGAAGCTCTACGCGCTGAGAGACGTGACGGCCACGGTGGACTGCATTCCACTGATTGCCAGCTCCATCATGAGCAAGAAGCTGGCGGAGGGCATCGACGCGCTGGTGCTGGACGTGAAGGTGGGCAGCGGCGCCTTCATGAAGAGCCTGGAGGATGCGCGCACCCTGGCCCGGACGATGATCGGCATCGGCACGGAGATGAAGCGCAAGGTGACGGCGCTGCTCACGGACATGGATCAGCCGCTGGGGCGCGCGGTGGGCAACGCGCTCGAGGTGGTGGAGGCGGTGGACATGCTCCGTGGCAAGGCTCCGGCCGACTACACGGAAGTCACGCTGGCGCTCACCGCGGAGATGCTGGTGCTGGGCGGCAAGGCGTCCACCCCGCAGCAGGCCCGGGCGCTGCTCCAGCGGGCGGTGGACGACGGCAGCGCGCTGCGCAAGCTCCAGGAGATCGTCCAGGCGCAGGGCGGAGACCCGCGCGCCATCGACGACTACTCGCGGCTGCCCCAGGCGCGGGCCACGGTGGACGTGGCGTCCCCGGCGGACGGCTTCGTCACCGGCATCGAGACCGAGGCGGTGGGGTTGGCGGCGGTGGCGCTGGGGGCGGGGCGGCAGAAGGTGGACAGCGTCATTGATCCGGCGGTGGGCTTCACGCTGCTGCGCAAGGTGGGCGAGCCGGTGAAGGCCGGAGAGCCCATCGTGCGCGTGCACTACAACGATGAGGGCCCGCTGAAGGACGTGAAGGAGCGCCTGCTGGCGGCCTACCGCTTCGGGCCGGTGGCTCCCGCGCCGCGCCCGCTCATCGTCGAGCGCCTCGAGTAACGGCCGAGTGACAGGCAGGCCCCGGGCGGAGCCGGACGCGAGACTTGTCACGAGTTCTTGTGGACGTGACAGGGGTTGTGCGAGATCGCGCCGCCTTCGGGAGGGGCCCCCATGACACGCAAACTGTTGTTCGTTGCCACGTTACTGGCTGTCTTCATGTCTCCGTCCATCGCCCACGCCGGCGTCTGGTTCGAGGTGCTGCACGCACCTTGCTGGACGGGGAAGGAGGACAAGATCAAGCAGGACAACGGTGCCATCGGCCGCTACGACGGCGCGATCGACTGCTTCAACAAGGACTTCAACGGGGGCGGCTCGCGCACCATCCTGTCGATCAAGGCGTTCCAGGCGTGGGAGTACGGGACGATGTTCCTGTACTACGACATCACCGGACCGTGGAACAGCGCGGGCTCGGGAGAGGTGAGCTCCAACGAGCGCGGCGGTTTCTTCGGCGGCATCACGCTGACGCTGTCGCCCAAGCGGATCGCCGAGAAGCGCTACAACACGAAGTACGACTGGGGCTTCATCAACGACGTGCAGCTCCGGTACGAGGCCGAGCACGTGTCGAAGTTCGGCATGCTCAACTACTACGGCCTGATGTGGGACCTGAAGGTTCCCTTCATGGACTTCGTGACGGTGTCGACGGTGGTGCGTGACGATTGGATCTTCGAGGGCGTGGACCTGCAGCTGGGCTCGGCGTGGCAGAAGTCGTTCGCGCTGGGCGGCCAGGACTTCATCTTCGGCGGGTTCTTCGCATGGGGACTGTTCGGCGAGGGCCGGGGCAAGGACGCCTTCCGCCTCACCGAGGGCAACGAGTTCTTCCTCGCGCAGCCCCAGCTGCTGTGGGACTTCGCCAAGAACCTGGATGCCACCCCGGGCAAGCTGTACGTGGGCGTCGAGTGGCAGGTGGCCTGGAACCGCTACCTCATCGAGGACAAGACCGAGAACGTGCTCCAGGGCATGGTGCGCTGGAACATCTGACCGCGCGCCTGCTCGAGGCTGCCTAGCGCACCGGGGTACCCCTACGTCAGGGGGTGTACGTCATGGTGGCAGATCCGTCTGATGAAACACCGGTGGGGCCGAGGGAGCCGAGACGGCCAACCGCGTGGCGGGTATCTTCGCCCGGCTGCTGACGGATTTTCTTCCAGGGTTGGCACGTGCGTGAGCAAGGATTCGACAGCAATGGCTGAGCGGAACGATTCCCCGGGCGTCCGGGGTGAGGAGCGGCGGGAGTCGCCTCGGGTGCCCATGCAGTTCCAGGTGCGGCAGGCCGAGGGCGAGGCGGTCTTCGAGAACCGTGAGGGAGACCTGTCGCTGGGAGGCTGCGCGTGGCGCGGCGGGACGATGGATGCGGGAACACACGTGGAGCTGCGCTTCCGGCTGCCGTCGCTGCCGGACGAGCTGCGCGTGCGTGGTGAGGTGCTGCACGTGAGGACGGGGCCGCAGGGCCCGGCCACGCACGTGCGGTTCATGGATCTGCCGGTGGAGACGGAGCTGGCGATCGCGCGGCACCTGGATGATGTGCAGCTGGCCGCCTCGAAGAGCTGAGCCCCGGAGGGCCCGATGGCCGACGAGATTCCCTGGGAGTCGCTGTTCCAGCAGGCCACGAAGGTGCGTGAGCGGGCGCACGTGCCGTATTCGCGCTTCCCGGTAGGGGCGGCGGTGCTGTTCGCGGACGGCACGGTGGTGACCGGCTGCAACGTGGAGAACGCCACGTACGGACTGACCGTGTGTGCCGAGCGCAACGCGTTCGCCGCGGCGGTGGCACAGGGCCACAGCAAGCCGGTGGCGGTGGCCATCGTGGTGGACACGCCCACGCCGTGCCCGCCGTGCGGCATGTGCCGGCAGGTGATGGCGGAGTTCGCCGGGCCGGACCTGCCGGTGCGCAGCCGGAACCTGAAAGGCGAGGAAGCCAGCTACTCGCTGCGAGAATTGTTGCCGCACGCCTTCACGCGCGACTTCCTCTGACACGGGCCTGCTCTGTGTTAAGAGCAGCCCGCGCGTGGACCTGCTCCTGACGAATGGCACCGTGGTGACGATGAACCGCGAGCGAGAGGTGCTCGCGGGGGCGGACGTGCTCATCAAGGATGGGCGCATTGCCCAGGTGGGCCGGGGCCTGAAGACGGGCGGCTCCACGGTGCGCATGCTGGACGTGTCCGGCCAGGTGGTGCTGCCGGGGCTCATCCACGGCCACATCCACGCCTGCCAGACGCTGTTCCGCAACCACGCGGACGGGCTGGAGCTGCTGGACTGGCTGCGAGAGCGCATCTGGCCGTACGAGGCGGCGCATGACGCGGAGTCGCTGCGGGCCTCGGCGGACCTGACGTTCGCGGAGCTGATTCAGTCCGGGGCCACGGCGGCGCTCGACATGGGCACGGTGCGCCACTACGACACGGTGTTCGAGTCGGCGCGCGACTGTGGGTTCCGGCTCACCGGCGGCAAGGCGATGATGGACTCGGGGCAGGGGCTGCCCGCGGGCCTGCGCGAGACGACCGAAGCCTCGCTCGCCGAGAGCCTGGCGCTGCTGGAGCGCTGGCACGGCACGCACGGCAACCGGCTGCAGTACGCCTTTGCCCCGCGCTTCGTGCTTTCGTGCACCGAGGCGCTGCTGAAGGAAGTGTCGCGGCTGGCGAAGGAGAAAGGCGTGCGCATCCACACGCACGCCAGCGAGAACCCCACCGAGTGCGACGTGGTGCGCCAGCGCATCGGCATGGACAACATCGCCTACTTCCACTCGCTGGGCATCAGCGGGCCGCACGTGACGCTGGCCCACTGTGTGTGGCCCACGGCCGAGGAGCAGCGGCTGCTGCGCGAGACGGGCACGGTGGTGTGCCACTGCCCCAGCTCCAACCTGAAGCTGGCCTCGGGCATCGCCAAGGTGCCGGAGATGATGGATGCCGGGGTGCACGTGTGCCTGGGAGCCGACGGGGCGCCGTGCAACAACAACCTCGACATCTTCATGGAGATGCGGCTGGCGGCGCTGCTGCACAAGCCGCGGGTGGGGCCGCTGGGCATGCCGCCGCTGCGCGTGCTGGAGATGGCTACGTTGGAGGGCGCACGGGCGCTCGGGCTGGAGAAGGAAGTCGGCTCGCTGGAGCCGGGCAAGCGCGCGGACATCACCGTGCTGGACCTGCGCGGCCTGCACGCCACGCCCTCGCCCCAGAACGTGCTGGGGACCATCGTCCACGCGGCGCGCTCCACGGACGTGGTGCACGTGCTGATTGACGGAAAGCCGGTGCTCAAGGACCGGCGGTTGCTCACGCTGGATGCGAACGAGGTGGCCGAGAACGCCCGGAAGCACTCGGCCCGGCTCATCGAGCGCGTGAACGTCTGAGCCACACTTCCCCTCTCCCTACGGGAGAGGGACGGGGTGAGGGTTATGTGTCCCCGCTCACGTCCCAGCGGGAGGAATCCTGGCCACGAACGACGTGGGCCACCCGGGCACATCCTCCACGGTGATGCGCCCGCCATGGGCTTCCACCGCGAGCTTGCAGAAGTAGAGCCCCAGCCCGTAGCCGCTCCGGGTGCCCTTCTCCTTCTCGCCCTGGACGTACTTGTCGAAGAGCCGCTCGCGCTGCTCGGGGGCAATGGGCGTGCCGTCGTTGCGCACGGCAAAGTAGATGCCGGTGCCCGCCTCGTTCGTCCCCACCTCCATGCGCACCCGGCCATTCGGAGGCGTGTAGCGCAGCGCATTGGTCACCAGGTTCTCCACCACCCGGAGCAGCAGCGACCGGTCCCCCTGAAACTCCAGGCCCTCGGGGATCTCCACCTCCAGCTTGAGCCGCCGGAACTGCGCGGCCGAGGCGCTGGCCAGGCGGACCTCCTCGACCAGCCCGAGGGCGCCGATGCGCTGGGGCTTCAGCTCCAGCCGGCCCTCCTCCAGACGGGGAATGTCGAGCAGTTCGGCGATCATCCGCTCCATGCGCGCAGTGACGGCCACGCCCGTGCGCACCGATTGCCGCAGCCCTCCGCTCGCGGTGGCCAGCTCGTTCTCCAGAATGGAGAACGTCATCGACAGCGCCGACAGCGGCGAGCGCAGGTCATGCACCAGGAACTGGGTGAGCTGATCCTTGTCCCGCTGCAGGGCCAGCAGCTGCTCGTTCTGCGCCCGGGTCTCTCCCAATAGCCGTTCGGTGGTGCGCCGGGCCTCCTCGACTTCCTGAATGCGCCGTGCCTCCATCTGCCGCTCCACCTCGGTACGGGTCAGGGCCCCCACGAGCTGGAGCACCCGCTGGCTGCCGTACTGGCTCATGATGGCCACCAGCAGCAGCACCAAGGCGGCGATAGCCACCGCGTCGTAGCCCACCCCCGCCATGCGCATGAGCACCGCCTGAGCCACCGCCGCCAGGCCCGCCGTCAGATAGACGACGCTTGGAAACAGCGTGAGGCTGCTCAGCACGACCACCAGCGTGAAGAGCCCCAGGCTGAAGCCCGCCACCCCCGCGGGGAACGGAGAGATGGGAAGCGCCGCAGACTGCAGCGTGAAGACGAGCCCCACGTCCACCAGGGACTGCGCCACGCTCAGCCACCGGATGAGGGGCCGGCGGTGCAGCGCGAAGAGCATCCCCGCCACCAGCAGGTACAATCCCAGGGGAACGGGGTAGGTCGCCCAGTCCGTCTCGCCGCTGAAGGCCAGCACCGCGACGATGAGGAGAAAGGCTCCCGCCCCGGCCAGCCGCACCAGCGCACCGGCCCGCAGCACCCGGCGGCGCTGCTGATCGACCGCCTCTCCAAGGATGTCGTCGAAAGCTCGGGTGTCCTGCTGGGTCATGTGCGAGGGGAACAGACACTAGCACCCTCGCCCGGAGGGCAGGAGAAAGCCGCCACCCGGACTCCGGGTCCGGGCGGAAGGTCATGCGACGAGGGGGCGGCAATGCGCGGGGTTCGTTAGGCGTATGAAGAGGCAGAAGGGTAGGCTTGGACCCCTGGGGATCGTGTAAGGTCCAGTCATCCGTGGTCTTTGGAGGAGGTAGCAGCCGACATGTGGCAAAGGTTCAAGAGGGCGATGCGCAGTTTCGCGGGCTTCTTCGTCTCCTCCATTGAGGACCCGGAACTCATTCTCGAGCAGAACGTGCGGGACCTGAACGATCAGGTGCCGAAGATGAACGAGTCCATCGCCATGGTGCGGGCGAACGTGACGCTGCTGGAGAAGGAGAACGTCAAGTACCAGCAGGACGTGAAGGAGCTGACCGCCAAGGTGAAGGCCGCCATTCAGGCGGGCCGTGATGACCTGGCGGGCCAGTACGCCAGCAAGCTGCAGATGGAGAAGCAGGCGCTCGAGCGCAACCAGCAGCAGCTGGACGTCGCCCGGCAGGCCTACGAGAAGGCGCTGAACGTCAAGAAGATCTTCATGCGCGAGAAGGAGAAGAAGACCCAGGAGGCGATGAACGCCATCCGGGACGCTCGCCGCGCGAAGTGGCAGTCCAAGGTGGCCGACGCCATGGAGTCCTTCCAGGTGGCGGGCATCGACGCCACCCACGACGAGATGCTGCGCAAGGTGAACGAGAAGACCGCCGTGAACGAGGCGCGCATGCAGATGGCGCTCGAGTCGGTGGATCACCAGGCCGTGGCCATCGAGGAAGAGGCCGAGAAGATCCAGGCCAACGAGCTGGTCAAGCAGTTCAAGATGGAGATGGGCCTGGACAGCCCCGCGCCGGTGTCGGACGTGAGCGCTGGTGGGGAGAAGACCATCGGCAAGAAGGTGGAGATCAAGTAGGCCAAAACCCCTCTCCCTCCGGGAGAGGGTAGGGGTGAGGGTTCAAGGGCTTACCCATGAAGCTGCATCGCGGGCCAGGCCTCTTGCTCTTCATCGCCCTCTGCCTGACGGGCGCGGGCTACACGCTCGCGTCCCGGCTGGGGTACCTGGATCGCCTCCAGCAGCGCTTCTTCCCAGCGGCGCAGGAGGCGATCCGTTTGTCCCCGGGAGACTTCCCCGCGGGAGTGGCGGCGCCGGTGGCGGACGTGGCCTCGGTGCCGCTGCGGCCGGTGCTCATCGGCTTCACCCCCCGAGGCTCGGCCGCGGCGCTGCTGCTGGCCACCGGGGGCGCGATGACGCTGGATGCGCCGGGGGCTCCGGCAGGCGCGCCGCAGGGGCTGCTCAAGACGGCCTACGCGCTGGACGTGCGCGCGGTGCTGTTCGCCCGGGACGAGGAGCTGCGGCAGGCGCTGGCCGTGGGCGCGGAGAATGGCGGGGTGGACATGGCCATGCTCTCGGTGGACCGGCTGGCGGCGTGGGCTCCGGCGCTGAGAGACGCGGCGCCGCGCACGGTGATGCTGGTGGGGCGCAGCCGCGGCCAGGAGGCGCTGGCGGCGGTGGGCGTGCCGGACCTGGCCTCGCTGCGGGGCAAGCGCATTGGCGTGTACCCGACGAGCGCCTCGTACTACTTCGCCATGTGGGTGCTGTCGCGGGTGGGGCTGCGCACCACGGACGTGAAGTGGGTGGATCTGCCCTCCACATTGGACGCGGGCCGGGCGCTGCGCGAGGGCCGGGCGGACGCAGTGGTGGGATTGTGGGGAGACGTGGAGCTGGCGGCGAAGGACCGGGGCGGCACGGTGCTGGCGACGACGGCGGACGCACCGCACCTGATTGCCACGGTGCTGGTGGCGCGCGGGGACTTCGCGGCGCGCTACCCGGACGCGGTGCGGCGGGTGCTGCGAGGGCTGTTGGATGCGGGGCAGAGTGTTCAGAAGGACCCGACGCAGGCGGCGCGGATGCTGGGAGACGTGGCGCCCTACCTGGGGGATCCGACCGAGGCGATCCGCTCTGCTCCTCCGGCGACACTGGCGGACAATCGGGCGTTCTTCGGGCTTTCCGGCGAGGCGCCCGTCACCTATGACGAGTTGTTCCAGAGCGCTTCGGCGCTTTTTCAGAAACTGAAGAAGGGGACACCGGTGTCCCCTGCGGAGGACACCCGCGACCTCGGCGCGTTGAAGTACGTCTCGGAGGCCCGCGGCCCCTGACGCCCCTGAAGAGGGGCAGGAGAGAGATGCCGTGGCGGATTCGCCCAGTTTCATCAAGGCCGCGTTCATGCTGCCCGCGAACCTCGTGGGCCTGTTCACGGCCGTGGCCTCGTCGGCCATGACGGGAGAGCCGCTGCCGGCGCTGGTGGCGCTGGGGGTGGAGGGGCTGTACCTGGGGGTGGTGCCCTCGATGAAGCGGTTCCAGCGGGCGGTGCGCTCCAGAGGCAAGGGCGAGGACACGCCGGAGGCGGAGCGCAAGCAGGTAAACTCACTGCTCGACGAGCTGGCGCCCTCGCAGAAGGAGCACTACCAGGTGCTGGTGGGGCTCAAGGAGAAGATCCTCGAGAACTACCGGCGGCTGCCTGGGGGCAAGGTGTTGGCGGCGGACAGCGAGCCAAGGCTGGACGCGCTGCTGACCTCGTTCTTGCGGCTGGTGGCGGCGTTGAACCACCACCGCACGTACCTGAACAGCGGGGACCGGGAGCAGCTGGAGAAGGAGCTGCGCGAGCTGGAGTCCGAGGTGGCGCAGGAGGCCAACCCGCGGCTGAAGGACGTGAAGGAGAAGCGGCTGGAGATTCTGCGCAAGCGGGTGTCGCGCTTCGAGCAGGCGGGAGAGAGCCGCGAGGTGGTGAGCCACCAGCTTGCGGGCATCGAGGACCTGATGCGGCTGACGCACGAGCAGTCGATCACCATCCGGGATCCGGACACGGTGAACCGGCAGCTCGAGGTGGTGAGCGCCGAGGTTCAGGCTACGGACGAGACGGTGCGCGAGATGGAGCGCTTCATGGACTTCCAGGAGGAGATCGGCAAGCCGCTGCCGCACGGCACGCGGGTGCGCTGAGGGCGCTCGGAAATGAAGCGTGCCTTGCGGCGCATGTTGGCGGGGCTGCTGGTGGGCCTTGTCGCGCTGCTCGCTTTCCTGGCCGCAACGCCGCTGCCTCGTCCGGCAGCGACCTTCGACAGGCCGGCCTGGATCGGACCGCTCCAAGTGGTCGATCTCGAGACCGGAAGTGTCGCCGCGAACCGGGCACTTCGGATCGAGGCCGGCCGGATAGCCGCTATCGCGGGAATGGACGAGCTGCGTCCTGACGAGCGCCGGAGCATGGCAGACACTGGCGGTGCCTTTGTGATGCCGGGGCTCTGGGACATGCACGCGGTGCTGACACGCTACGCACCTTCCGTCGAGTATCCGCTCTATCTCGCGCAGGGCGTGACGCGTGTACGCAACATTGTGAATTGCCCGCGAGAGGGCCCGGTCAACCTCTACCCATGCCAATCGCACAAGCGGGGCTGGAATGCCGAGACGGGAGCGGGTCAGCTCGCCGGTCCTCTCGTCATGGGGTCTGGAAGTTATCCGGTGGCGGGCCCAGCACAGCGTCACCGTGACGCGCCGGAATCCTTCGCTGCCGAGACGCCGGAACAGGCCCGTGAGCTCGTGCGCACCCTGGCCCAGCAGCCTGACCGGCCTGACCACATCAAGACCTATGACGGTCTGCCCCGCGCCAGCTTTTTCGCGCTGATGGACGAGGCTCGCCGTCTGGGGATCGAGGTCAGCGGGCACATTCCCAACACAGTCACCGTGGCCGAGGCCTCCTCCGCGGGCCTGAAGGCAGTCGCCCATGCGCGGGTGCTCCCGATCGGATGCTCTTCGAAGGAGGCTGAAATCGTGCGGCTTCGCGAGGCGGGCAGGCCCGCCTCGGAATGGATGCGGCTTGCGCTCGACAGTTACGATCCAGAGCGCTGCGCGGAACTCTGGAGGTTGCTGGCCGCGAACGGCACGTTCGTTTCTCCGACGCTCATCACCCGCTTCACCGAGACCCAGACGGGGCTTCGCGAACTCGGCGCGGATCCCGTGACGCTCGCCAGCACACCAGGCATCGTGCGGCTGATCTGGCGGGAGGACACGGCCGCCATCGAGACGCGGAGTGCGGAGGACGAAGCCCTGTTTCAGAGCTTCTATCGCGCTGCCGCCACCCGCACCGCGGAAGCGGAGCGGGCTGGCGTGCGTCTACTGCTGGGCAGCGATACGAACGACGTTTTTGTGGCCCCAGGGATGGGGCTGCATTGGGAGATCGAACTCTGGCGGCGCGCTGGAATCCCCTCCGCCTCCATTCTGAGGGCTGGGACGATCCATGCGGCCGCATACTTCGGGCTCGAGAGCACCTTCGGACGCATTGCCCCCGGTTATGCCGCGGACCTGGTCCTGACAGAGCGCAACCCGCTGGAGGAGCCTGGCACGCTGCGCACGCCACGCGCCGTCATGCAGGAAGGACGCCTGTACCAACGCGAAGCCTTGCAGCGCATGACCACGGACGCTCAAGCCGTCGCCGGAAGCTGGCGCTATACGATCCACTTCCTTCGCGACTTCCTCCGTAACCCGTTGGGGTTCGCCAACTAGTCGAAGCGTAGCAGAGGCACTTGGTAGCCGATCTTCTGAGGAAGGCCGTGGGCTCAGTGGGCCTTCGCGGGGCTCGAGGTGGGTGGAGGCCGCCTGCGGGGAGGCTCGAGAGCGGAGGCGTAGCACTTGCCTGCGAGGAGCACGTAGCCGTTCTCCTCGCAATCCTTGGGGCTCATCGAAGGGAACTCCACCCAGCAGCCTCCGTTGATGACCACCTGCTTGTGCCCCGGGCACCGGCCCTTCGCGTCGGGCCGGGCCTGCTGTGGATGGGGCTCACGAGGAGGCTGTTGACCAGGGGGCTCTTCCCGTGAGGGATGCTGGTCGGAGGCCTGGGGTTCGGCGGGTGAGCTGTCTCCCATGGCAGAGGTGCCGGCGTCTGGCGACTGAGCGCTTGAAGCCTGCCGCGCGCTCTCGAAGAGTGGCATGGAAGGAACAGACACAGGCTGTACTCGCCACAGGAGCACGGCGCAACCTCCCGTGGCGGCCAGGGCCAGCCACGGTCTCCAGTTCCACCCCGGTGACGGGGGGCTGGGGCGCGGAGAGAGTACGCTTCCAACCGTGGGCGCGGGTGCACTCGGCGGTATCGGCTCAGTCACTGGCTGGGAAGCCGGTGGGAGCACCGTCATCCGCTCGTCCGCTGCACTCTCCAGCGCCGCGGCCGCTTGTGCCGCCGTGCCGCGCACTTCAGGAGCGTCCGAGAGCAGGCGGAGGATCAGCTCGCGGAGGAGCGGGTGAACCCGGGGATTCTTCTCCAGAAGCGGGCGAGGGTCAGGACTGGCCACGTACCAAGCGCCCTGTGCGTCCTGATGGGGCTTGATGGGAGGAGGGTACTCACCCATGGCAAGGCGATAGGCCGTCACGCCCAGCGCATAGAGGTCATCAGCAGGAGAGGGCGGGTAATAACTGTCTGGCTCGCGAACGGAGCGGAGGTGGAACAGGCACGCCTGGGCTGATTGGTAAGCGAAGGTGCCTGGAGGCAGTGACCGCCAGGTGAGACGGGTGGCACCCTGGAAATGGCAGGAGCCGAAGTCGACGAGCACGGCCCGCCTGTCCAACAGCCTGACCAACACGTTGTCGCCCTTCACGTCCCGGTGCACGGCACCGGCGGCATGAACGGCTTCCAGAGCGCGTGCCAACTGGGCCAGAAGCAGGCAGACCTGACGGTGTGAGGGCGTGTGCTGCCGAGCCCAGACATACAGCGGAGTGCCCTCGACCCACTCCATGACGAGCCAGGAATGCTCAACTCCGGAGCAGTGACGCATCACTCCACGGTCCAGCAGGCGCGGAATGCTTGGGTGATGCAGGCGCGAGAGTAACTGCGCCTCGCGGTCGAAGCGCGCATCCCACGGGTAGAGAGCGAGCTTGAGCGCGACCGGGCCCGAGTGCTCCTGGCCAGCGCGCACAGCCCGGTAGACGGCGCCATAGGCGCCCTGGCCGTACCGGGCCTCCACACGCCAGTCCCCCACCTGAGTGCCTGGGGCAAGAGGGGGCCAGATCTCCTCGGGTGTTCGCTCCATCACTCGGCTCGATTCCAGAGGCGTCAGTCGTGCAACTGTTCCAGGAGGCTTGTGAGGCTATCTGCGACAGGGTAGATAAAAGTCTCTACGGTAATAAATACAATCTGTGGTTGTTCTGAGCAGTTTCGGTAGTCAAAGCAGAGGAATTCACCCCCTGCGGTTGAAGCGAAGGGAAATATCCCCTCCGGTACAAGTGGCTTCAGCACTTCGTAAGCGCTGGTTACCGAGTAACTCTCGCGCCCTTCATGTTCCTTAATCGTCAAGAGAACAGTGAAGACGTTGTTTCCTCTGCCAACGTCAAAGACAGCAGGTTCAGGTGACATTCCCTGATATGCCGAAACCAGAGCCTTGTACTCTTCAGGGAGACGCACGCCCCACTCATGCTCAAGCTGAGTGAGGTCCCGCGTGCTCACGGGCTGTAGGTCAACACGCAAGTAGGGTTCCCATCGGACGGTCATGCTCAATAACCCCCGCCCCAGATAGACATTCCACCTGTATGGGGAATGGAGAGCAGATGCGATTCTCGTGTGATGAGCTGCATCCGGCCTGCATCCTGGTGATGATGCCAGATATAGCCGTCAGGAGCCCTGATTGAGGATGTGAGCTTATCTGATCGAGGCCAAGAGATCGTCCAAGGTTGGGATCGACCTGAATCGCCTCAAACAATCTTCTGTTGGCGGCTCTGAAGTGCCGCTCCGGCAGTCCACTTCCTATGTGGCTGTTATCCAGAAGAACTTCGAATTGGGTTTCGAATTCTGGAAAACCGTCTTTATCGAAGCGGACGGTAGCCTGGCCATTGGACACCCTCTGCCCAGCGCGGTTGCGCCCCAGGTTCTGGATAGGCCTCGCGGGCTCTCGCGTTCCCTTGAAGGGCAGAATCTTTCCATCCTCGGTGAGACGGGGCTTTCGCCAGGACTCGATAGAGGTCAGCCGGTACTTCGAGCCCGAGGAAGAAGTAGGAGAAGGGGCGTTGCCGCCACCGCTCATGCCCTGGTGGGCCATGGCCAGAGCCCCTGGCGCCATGGAGACGGTCAGGATGCGGCCCGTCATCTTCACCGAGCGCACCTGCCCCGCTGAGGACAACACGAAGCCGCTCTCCGTTGCTGCCAGCCGAGAGGCCTGGGTGAAGGCCGGCAGGTTCTTGGCGCCGAGAGCCGTTCCTCCCGTCGAGCCCAGGGCGGCTGTCGCCAGCAGGATGAGCAGCTGGGTGACTCTCTCCCCCATCACCCGCCCGTAGCGCTCGCCCGCATCCATCAGCTCGGCGAAGGTGCGTGCCAGCTTTGCCTCCTGGGTCATCCGCTGCCAGCCCGAGATGAGGCTTACCACCGTGTCCCAGCCCACGTAGGCCACCATGCAGAGCGTCAGGGTGATGACGACGGCCTTGGAGATGGGTTCGGGGAGAGATAGCAGCGCCATCGTCGTGGCGAGCGAGGCCATTACCGCCAACTCAAGCTGGACTGGATCCAGCACCTCGCCGATGACCGCGGCAGTGCCCTCCCAGACGCCCGCGGAGGCCAGCGCGAAGGCCAGGTCCCGCTTGGTCTCGTCTGTCAGATAGCGTCGGCCTCTGAGCAGGCCGCGGCAGTCTCCCGGTGTGCCGCGCTTCTCACACCACTGGAGGTAGGCGCGCACCAGCTCCGCGCGCTCGTCCTTCTGCTCTGGGCTACCCAAGGAAATGACTTCCAGCCGGTGGGAGGGCAGGGCAGGCAGCTCGTCCCGGAGTTGCCGTGCAAGGCGCACCATGGCCTCTTGGTACTGAGCCTGTGTCACCTGCACAGGTTCCCGGCGAACCGGGGAACGCAACACCTGGGGTGGAGCGCCGTCCACGTGCAGCACGATGCGCGCGCCTGTGTCCTGTGTGTCAGCGCCTCCGGGCTTCCCTCCCGAGGTCGCGCAGGCGGTGGCCAACAGAAGCAAGCCTAGGAGCCGATCAAAGTTCCACAGCGTCATGGCCACCACACGCCCTTGGCCACGATGGCCAGGCCTACGAGGACCATGGCGCCGGCGAAGAGGTAGAGGCTGGTGAAGCCTGAGCTCAGGTCCGCCACGTAGCCTGTTCGGGTGTCCGCGTACAGGATGGCGGCCTTGAGCGTGGGAGGACTGCCTGGAACGAGCGCTCCAATGGCGGTGAGCGGGGCTCCACGTTCGAGGCCACGCATTCGCTCCGGTTCGTCGCCAGAGCGTGGGAGGGTCACGGTCTTCAGGTGGGTGCCGCGTTCGCAGGCGGTGCTGCTCTCCACGCGGATGAGCCCCTGACCGCTTGCGACCTCGAGTTCGAGGGACTGCACGAACTGCTCCTTGGCGCGCCAGGAGCCGCTGCTCGAGCCGCCCCCCTTCACGTAGCGCTCATGGACAGCGTTCACGAAGGTGTGAGTGAGGATCGCGTTCGTGTCCGTCACCTTTCCCTCCACGGAGATCCACTCGCCTGAACTACGTCCGGGCCGGTACTGATCCGCGCGTGACACGCTCCGCAGCTCCTCGGTCAGGAGGTAGTAGCCGACCACGCCAAACCCCAGGCTCGCCGCGGTGAACAGCGTCCCCGCCACGATGGTTCCATTCATCCGAACGCTCCACTTCCGTTTGCCGCCTCCTGCTGGAGGAGCCGCCGGGATTGGCTCACTCCTTGGGTCCTTGCAGGGCGCTCACCCCGTGACGCTAGCATCGACACATGCTCCGACAGCTCACCATGCATGCAGCGCTCTGCTCCGCCATTCTCCTGATGTCTCCCCCCGTGTTCGCACAGGTCGCGCAGGCCTGGAAGGAGCCAACGCGCTGTGAGATGGCCACCCTGCTGGATGCGGGCGCCGGGCCTATGATCGAGACCTTGGAGTCCCGCCTCTTCCGGACGCAGGTCATCCGCCAAGTGGGCACCGAGAAGGCCCAGAAGCCTCGCGAGAAGACCGAGGTCTTCGCCGCTCCCGAGTGCAAGGACGCTGCCGCCAAGGTGGCCGCTGCCATGGGGCTGCCGCCGCAGAGCGTGCAGCCACTCACCTGGAAGAGCCAGAGAGGCGTGGTGGTGGCTGCCGCCGCGATGTCCCCTGGTAACGAGGAGCTCTTCACCGCCCTTCATACGGACAACGTGGCCGGCGTCCGGGCCGCGCTGGCCCGCGGCGTGGAACTGGACGTCATGGACCCGAAGCAGCCCCACCTGCCCGCGCTCGAGCTGGCGGCAAAGCGCGGCTCGGTGGAGACCGCGCGGCTGCTGCTGGACCACGGCTTCGCCGTCCAGGGGCTCTCTCGTCAGAACCGGCCGCTCTCGGTGGCCGCCGCCGGGGGCCACGTGAAGGTGATGGAGCTGCTCTTGGAGCGCGGTGCCTCCCCCGAGGATGAGGATCCCTTCCAGCGTCCACTCTGCCAGAGCCGCCATCAGCCCGAGGCGTTCAAGCTGCTGATCGCCCGGGGCGCGAAGATCGACGCGCTCTGCAAGGCCTCGTCAAATGGCACCCCGGAGCTGTTGCTGAGCATGGCCGCGGGAGCGGGCGACATCCCGTTCCTCAAGCGGCTCCTCGAGGCCGGGGCGAACCCCAATGCCGTCGACTTCCAGCCGCCCCTCTTTCATGCCTCCACCCCTGAGGCTGCCCGTGTGCTGCTGGCCGCGGGTGCCAAGGTCGATGCACGCGACGAGGACGGCGATACGGTCCTCCACGTCTACAACCACCACACCCCCGAGTTCATGTCGCTGCTGCTCGAGGCCGGGGCCGATCCGCGCGCGGTCAATCAGGACGGGTGGACGGCGCTGCACACCGCCGTGCTCGAGGCCAAGGACACCGAGGTGCTCGAGCTGCTCGTCAAGAAGGGAGCCCCCATCAATGCCGTCTCGACACGGCCGGTGGAGGAGATGACCATGAAGGGAGATGATGACCCCTGGGTTGCTCGCAAGGGCTCCACGGCGCTCGATGTGGCCGTCGTCTCGGAGAACTCCGCGGCAGCCGAGGCGCTCGACGGTCTCGGCGGAAAGCAGCGCACGACGAAGGGGCAGCCGCTCCCCTGAGCTTCTGGGAGAAAAAATTGCCCGGAAAATAGGGGCGGGAAGAAACGTGGCGGGTGCCGTTGGAAGGGAGGAAGCACTCACCCCTTCTCAAAACGGAGCCACCCCATGACGCGCACCATTCCCTCCCTGTTCGTGCTTGCGGCAACCCAGCTCACCGTGGCCTGTGGCCCCGCGATGGAGATGGAGGAAGAACAGGCCGTGGAGAGCCAGGCCCAGGCGCTCTATGAGTCGTGTACCGACAGCGCGGTGAGCCTGGTGCAGCCCGACGGCGCGGCGGTCACCTTCCAGTACCCCAACTGCGGCTACGCCGAGAGCGCGGCCACCTCCACGGACGGCTCGTACGACCAGCCGCTGTGCACCCACAAGTTCGTCACCGAGGTGCGGCAGATCAGCGGCCAGTACTTCGACGCCTTCGTGGAGGCCGTGCCCGCCTCGGCGATCACCACCGAGAGCGCTTGCGAGAGCATCGCCATCACCGGCTACGCGTGGGGCTTCGCCGGCCGGGGGTGGACGTCTCTGGGCGAGGTGTCCACCACGGGCACCTGGTACCCGGCGTCGTGCACCGGGATGTTCTGCTTCCCGGCGTACTGCAGCCTCCGCGTCGACGTCGCCAGCGTGAGCAGCGGCCACTACTACAGCAAGGTGCGCGTGGCCGGCATGGCCGCGGCGTTCGGAGCCTTCAAGGGCCGCGTCCGCACGGGCGTCTATAGCGGCCCCGGTCCCTGCTAATCCGGTGGGCAGGGCGGTCAGTCCCGCAGCCGTGCGGCCAGCCGCGTGAAGCGCTTCTGGAGCTCGCCGTTGCGCACCGCGAGCCCCAGCGCCTTCTTGCTGCCCACCAGCACCACCAGCTTCTTGCCCCGCGTCACGCCGGTGTAGAGCAGGTTGCGCTGCAGCAGGGTGTAGTGCTGCGTGTGCAGGGGCAGCACCACACAGGGGTACTCGCTGCCCTGAGATTTGTGCACGCTGGTGGCGTAGGCCAGCACCAGCTCGTCCATGTCCGTCCAGGAGTAGGCCACCGAGCGCGCGTCGTAGCGTACCACCAGCGCCTGCTCCTCCTTGTCGATCGCCTCCACCCGCCCGATGTCCCCGTTGAAGACGCCCAGCTCGTAGTTGTTGCGCACCTGCATCACCTTGTCGCCCACGCGGAACGTCCGGTGGCCCCGGGTCAGCTCCTCCCCGGTGGGGTTCAGGTGCTCCTGCAGCGCGGCGTTGAGGTTGGCGGTGCCGATGAGGCCCCGGTTCATCGGGACGAGCACCTGTACCTCGTCCACCGGGTGCAGCCCGAAGCGGCGAGGGATGCGCTCTTTCACCAGCGTTTTGAGCGTCGCGAGGATGGCCTCGGGCTCTTCCTTCTCCACGAAGTAGAAGTCGGCCAGCGCGTCCG
>DASVVJ010000196.1:0-4682 GCA_036389955.1 Myxococcaceae bacterium | reverse complement strand
GTACCCCGTGGTGTCTCCCTGGAAAATGACCAATCGGTGTCCACCGGGAGTGCCGCCCTGGAAGCGCTCGTAGCCCAGGTACCCGCGCTTCGCGATCCGCGCCCAGATGGCGTGGCTCGCCACCGTCAGTCCCACCTCCAGACGCAGCCGCGAAGGCGCCAGCAGCGGCAGCAGGGACTCCCGCAGGCGGCGCTCCACCACCTGAGGCCACTCCTGGCCCCGCGCATCCGCCTCTTCTTCGGCGTGGAGCTCCACCTGGAAGCCAGCGCTCTCGGACATGTAGTTGTCCCCCAGCACCGCCGTGCCATCCAGCGGAGAGGTACCGGTGCGCAGCTCATGCCCACGGGTGACGTGCCGGAAGCCGATCCGGGAGACCCACACCCGAAGCTCCGGCAGGTAGAGCTGGAAGAGCCACTGGAGCGTGGCCACTGACCCCACGCCGAGCATCTGGAAGTAGAAGCCCTTCGTCCGCTCCCAGTCCCCTACCAGCGCGCTGTCCCGTTCCGGGTAGAGCGCCCGAGCGAAACTCTCGAGCAGCCGGTGATCGAAGAACCGGATGAAGTCGAAGAAGGCCTCGGGATGGGGGCACTGCTCGGCAATCTCCAGGAAGTAGCTGGGCAACAGCGAGTTGGCGCCGAGCAGTCCCAGGTTGAGCGTCACCACCACCCGCCGGTAAGGCGCATGATGGAAGGTCACTGCCTCCACGAAGGCCGCCGCGGAGACAGGCTCGGGGTTGCTCTCGAAGAGCACCTGCCCTGCCCCATAGCCCTCTGCCTCCAGCAGCCGCAGCAGCGGCCCCAGATCGAACTCCTTCGCCCGGGCGGCGATCCGCTCCTCGATGGGAGTGAGCTCCGTTGTCGTGGCAGCCATGGCGCGCTCTCCCTCACTCCGCCTTGACGAAGCGCTCCAGGTCCACCTGGTAGAACTGCGCGAGCGCCTTCCACTCCGTGGACTCCTTGCCCTCCCAGTGCCCCTGAATGCTCCTCACGTGCTTGTTGAGCAGCGCGCCGAAGCTGGAGAACAGATCGGGGAAGTAACGCCGCGGATCGAAGCCCTCCAGCGTGGAGAGGATGTCGTCGCTCACCAGCGCCGCCTTCTGGAACTCCTCGCGCTCGATGAGCAGCTCGAAGGCCTTGAGCTTGTTGCACAGCTCGACCAGGTGCGCCGAGCCCACCAGTTGCAACGGCTGCCCCAGCTTGAGGAACGGCGAGGGCCCCTCCGGTTCGGCCGGTGGCGCAGGCGCCAGCGGCTCCTGCTTGGTGGCAGGCGCCGGCGGATCCTGGGGCATGTTGGCGACCACCTGCTCGCGCAGCTCCCGAAGCCACGGCACCAGCTTCGCCAGCGCCTCGGAGCCCGAGCGGTAGGGAGGTGCGGGCAGCAGCTCCATCAACTGCTGGACGTTGCGCAAGGCCGCCGAGACCTCAGGCTCCTTCAATACTTTCCACCAGCCCTGCCACCGCTCGTCCTTCTTGGACTGGTGGTAGCTCAGGGTGTCGAAGATCGTCTGGAAGAGCCAGGTCACGCTCTTGTTCAGCAGCCCGGCCCGCTTGTCCTTCGCGGGCAGTCCCTCCCAGTTGCGCTGAATGAGCGCGCCCAGCGTCTCCAGGATCGCGGGCAGCCGGGGCAATCCCTCCTCATGCAGGACGGCGAAGAGATAGTAGCCCAGCAGCCGCACCTCGAAGAGGTTCTCCGAGAGCAGCGCCTCCACGGCATCCGCCGCTTCGGTGTACTTGCCACCCTGCGCCAGCTCGGTGATCTGCTGGAAGCGCGGGTCATGTGCCTCGATGCGCAGGCAGTCCGTCTCGAATGAGCGCACGCACAGGCTCAAGTCTCTCATGGTCTCTCATACTCCTGGGCGGCTGGCGGCCCGGGTGTCGCGCCTGGTTGATACCCGCGATAAATAATCATATACAAACAAACACAAACACATTCAAACCCGAGAGGAGCGCCTGCCTGGCCCGCGGGCAACATCATGGACAACCGCAACCACCTGAACTTCCACTGCGACTGGCGCTTCGGCTTCAACGTCCAGTCCGGGTTGAAAGGCACCGTGGGCTACCTGCTCGACTGGAGCGGCCTGGGAGGCCTCAACCTCAAAAAAGACATCGAAGTCTGGAATCCGTTCAGCAACACTGGCCAGAAGGTGGTGTCTGGCCGCACCATCAAGTGCATCGGACTCATCGAGGATTTCCGCTATGAGGCGGGCATCAACGATCCCATCCGCATCAAGGCCTATGTCAGCAAGGGTACCGCCTCGGACATCCGCGCCAAGCTCGCCCGGCCTCTCACCAATCCCCGCTTGAAGCTGGCCTGGTACATCATCAACTTCGACGAGAGCGACAAGCTCTGGTTCGAGGCCGCCTACCTCAAGACTCCCAAGACAGCTGAAGCCAGCCTGGACAGCACGGGCGGCGATCTGCAGATCTTCGTGGACAACCAGGCTACCCGCATCTCCGACACGCTCGACATCGGAGTGTTCGGCTTCGAGTTCCAGGTGGTGCCGGCGGATAAAAAGAAGTGCACCCTGGAGTTCGCCAACGGTTCCAAGCTGCGCCTGGTCAAGCAGTGGGGAGACGGCAAGTAAGCCGCCCACGCAGACGGCCCAGTCCTCGTTGAAGAGGCTGGGCCGCCCGCGAGAGCATCAGGCCGCGGAGGCTGCGGCGTTGCTGCCCACCTTCAGGCCCCAGTTGCGGACGTAGGGCGTCTTCGCCGAGGTGGCGAAGTGGAAGTTGTAGGTGGAGTTGGCCGCCGGGATCACCTCGACGTAGAGGTTGTAGACGTTGGTGTCCAGCGTCGAGTGGATCTTCGTCGGATCCTGCGCCACCTGGATCCGGAAGTCCTTGCCGCCCGGCGCGTTGACCTGGCCCACCACCGTCGTCGGCTCCTTGGGATAGGCCTCCTCGAACCACAGCTTGTTCTCTTCGTCGAAGTTGCAGATCCACCAGCCGAACTTCGTCACCTTGTTGGTCGACAGCGTCGTCTTCAGCTTGGCCTGCAGTATGTTCGCGTTCTCCGAGGAGATGTAGGCGCTGATGCAGATCGGATCGCCCACGCCTCCGCCGAAGCTGAAGTTCTCGATCATGCCCACGCAGGTGATCTTCTTGTCGTCACCCTCGAACTGGACCTCGCCATAGCCCGGGTTCTCCGAGCTATTGAAGGGGGTGAAGACCTCGACGTCCGACTTGAGGAATTCACCCATGTCCAGGCCCTCGAACGCCATGAGGTAGCCCACGCGCTGCTTCTTGTTCGGGTCCATCACGAACCCGGCCTTCCAGTCACAACTCAGATCAAGTCCCATTGTCTTTCTCCATTACCTTTCAGGGTTTGGCCCCTCGCGGGGCCGGTGTCAGGTCACATCAGCCGAGCCGCGCATCCACGCGCAGATCCACGTCCATGCCCTCGAACTGAATGTGCGGGAGGACGGAGAGGTTGCAGTGGTACCAACCCACCTTGCCCGGCACCTCGGCCACCGTCAGGCTGTAGGCCTTGAACGGGTAGTAGCGCAGCGTCAAATCGTCCGGGTTCACCAGCGCCGTCACGTAGCCGGAGATCCACCGGTCGATCTGCGAGTGGATCGTCTGGGCATTGGCGGTGCTGCCAATGTTGTCGCGCATGATGCACTTGAGGTAGTGCGCGATGCGGCTGATGGAGTAGGTGTACGAGAGGTTGGTGACGAGCTGCGAGTTCTCCGAGTCCTTCGGGTCCTTGAACGTGTGGGACTTCTTGAGGGACTGGGCACTGAAGAAGACGGCGTCCGCGGAGCCCTTCTTCTGGATGAGCGGCATGAAGCCGGCACGGGCCAGTTCGTACTCGCGGAAGTCCGGGATGGCGATCTCCACCGGCAGCTTCAGCTCCTCCTCGCCGCGCAGGTTGAAGACGTGCACCGGCAGGTCCGAAATGAGGCCGCCACCCTTGGGGCCGCGGATGTGCTGGCACCAGCCCGAGTTCTCGAAGGAGCGGACCAGGTTGCGGGCGAACAGCATGGCCGAGTTACCCCAGAGGTACTCCGCCTCGTTGTCCCCGCGGACCTTCTCGGTGAAGTTGATGCCCTGAGCCGGGTTGGTCTCGTTGTTGTACGGCTGCCGGACGACGTAGCGCGGCAGCGTCAGGCCGAGGTAGGCCGCCTGCTCGGTGTCGCGCAGCGAGTTCCACGCCGCGTACTTCGGCGAGTCCAGCAGGCTGCTCAAGTCCCGCAGCTGAGCCACCTCGCGCATGCTGGTGCAGCCGAAGAAGGTGGGCGAGACGGCGGAGACGAACGGCGCGTGGCTGGCCGTGCAGATCTTCCCCATCGTCTTCAGCCAGAGCAGATCCTGCGGGGTGTTGGCGAACTCGTACAGGCCAATCACTCCGCCGTAGGGCGCGCCGCCGTACTGGTCGTACTCGGCCACGTAGAGCTTCTTGAAGAACTCGGAGCCGGCGATGTCCGCGGCGTTGAGTTCCAGGTCCGTGTAGGCCTCCTCCTTGGACACGTCCAGCAGGCTTAGCTGGATGTTGGCCTTGAAGTTGGTGTGCTGGATGAGGTCCGCCAGCGAGGCCCACTGGGACTCGAGCGCCTGAAACTCAGGGGCGTGCAGCACCTCGTTGATCTGCGCGTCCACCAACTGATCAATGGTGGCCACCAGCTCCTGGATGGTCTGCTTGTCGAACCGGCCCGCCTCGGGATCCATGTTGTGGACCATGGC
>DASVVJ010000195.1:0-2923 GCA_036389955.1 Myxococcaceae bacterium | reverse complement strand
ATCCGGATGTGCTGCGGGCCAAGGTGGCGACCTTCGTGGACCTGTACCGGCGCGGGGAGCAGCTGCGGCTGCGCGAGGCGCGGCTGCGGCAGCAGGAGCGGGAGCTGCTGGTGCGCCAGGGGGAGGCGCACGCGCGAGCCCTGCTGGAGGCGATGCCTCAGGCGGTGTGGTCGGCGCGCACGGACGGGAGCCAGGCGTGGTGCAACCCGGCGTGGGCGGCACTGAGGCAGGGCCCGGAGGCCGGAGCGCCAGACGCCTCGTTCCTGGACGCGGTGCATCCGGAGGAGCGCGACGCGGTGCGCACGGGCCTGAATGACGCGCTGCGCTCGGGGCGGGCGTGGGAGGGCCAGCACCGCCTGGGCCAGCCCGAGGCGTGGCGGTGGCACCTGCTGCGCGTGACGCCGCTGCCCTCGGGAGAGGAGGCCTGGAGCGGCTTTCTGTGCACGGCGACGGACATTGACGATGAGCGGCGCACGCAGCAGGTGTCCCAGCTGCTCTCGCATGCCAGCGTGGTGCTGTCGTCCTCGCTGGACTTCCACGCCACGCTGGCGCGGCTGGCGCAGCTCGCCGTGCCGCGCTTCGCGGACTGGTGCGCGATGGACGTGGTGGATCCGTCGCGTCCCGGTGCCCGGCTGAGCCGGGTGGCGGTGGCGCACGTGGACTCGGCGCGGGCCGAGCGGGTGCTGGAGCTGCACCAGCGCTACCCGCCCCGGGAGGATGACGTGTCGGGCGTGGCCCGGGTGCTGGCCTCGGAGGTGCCGGAGCTGCTGCCGGAGGTGCAGGACACGCTGCTGCGGCGGATGGCCCGGGACGGGGAGCACCTGGCGCTGCTGCGCGAGGTGGGGTTCCAGTCCTGCATCCGCGTGCCCATGCGTGCGCGCGAGCGCAACTTTGGCGTCATCACCTTCGTCATCGCCGGCCGGCGCCACCGCTATGACCGGAGGGACCTGGCACTGGCCGAGGAGCTGGGCCGCCGGGCCGCGGTGGCGATGGACAACGCGCTGCTGTACCTGGAGGCTCAGCGGGCGCAGGCCGAGGCGCAGGAGGCCAACCGGCTGAAGGACGACTTCCTGGCCACGCTCTCGCACGAGCTGCGCACGCCGCTGACGTCCATCCTCGGGTGGACGCAGATGCTGCTCAAGCGCGGCGATCTGGATGCGGCCGGCCATCGCCGGGGACTGGAGACGATCGAGCGCAACGCGCGGGTGCAGCGCCAGTTGGTGGAGGACCTGCTGGACGTGTCGCGCATCACCAGCGGCAAGCTGGTGCTGGACCTGAAGGAGGTGCCGCTGGGCGAGGTGGTGGAGGCGGCGCTGGAGAGCGTGCGGCCGACAGCGGAGGCGCGGGGCGTGCAGCTGGAGGCGCAGGTGGACCGGCTGGACGAGAGCGTGCTGGCGGATGCCACCCGGCTGCAGCAGGTGCTGTGGAACCTGCTCACCAACGCCATCAAGTTCACCGAGCGGGGCGGGCGGGTGTGCCTGGAGGCGCGCAGCGAGGGGACCTCGGTGGCGCTGACGGTGCGCGACACGGGGAAGGGCATTGCGAGTGAGTTCCTGCCGCACGTGTTCGAGCGCTTCCGGCAGGCAGAGATTGGACGGGAGCACGGCGGGCTGGGGCTGGGGCTCGCCATCGTGCGCCACCTGGTGGAGCTGCACGGAGGCACCGTGGGCGTGCACAGTGACGGGCCGGGCACGGGCGCCACGTTCAAGGTCCGCCTGCCGCTGCGCTCCGAGCGCGAAGAAGGGGTGACGGCCGGGTCCTCGAGCGCCGGCGGGCTCCCGGGTGGTGGCGGCAAGCGCCTGGCCTCCGAAAGCCTGGCCGTGGCCGTGGCCGCCATGAGTGCGCCGGGCTTGTAGCGAAGCTCGCTCTAGCCGCGCACGAAGAAGGCCACCGTCATCGCCCAGCCCACGGCGATGACGAAGCGCCGCACGTAGGCCCCTGGCAGCCTCCGGGCCACCGTCGCTCCCAGGTAGCCGCCCGCGATCGCTCCCACCACCATCGGCAGCACGATCGTCCAGTCCACCACCTTCGCCACGATGAACGTCACCACCGCCACCCCGTTGATCAGCGCCCCCATCAGCGACTTCAACCCGTTCATCCGGTGGATGTCCGTCATCCCCATCAGCGCGAACGCCGCCAGCATCATCAACCCCATGCCCCCACCGAAATAACCCCCGTACACCGCGATCACCGCCTGCAGTACCAGCACCGTCCCCCTCCCGGTCTCCTCGCCGCTTCGTGCCCCCAGCACCTCGCGGATCCGCGGCCCGAAGGTGAAGAGCAGCGTCGCCGCCAACAGCAGGAACGGCAGCAGCCGCAGGAACACGTCCGCCGGCGTCCACACCAGCAGCAGCGCTCCCGCCACTCCTCCCACCGCGCTCACCAACGACAGCTCCAGCGCTGACTTCCGCTCCGCCAGTACCTCCCGCCGGTAGCCCCAGCCGCTCGCCAACGAGCCCGGCCACAGCGCCACCGTGCTCGTCGCGTTCGCCACCACCGGTGACACGCCCAGGAAGATCAGCGAGGGCACCGTGACGAAGCTGCCTCCTCCCGCCACCGAATTCAGCGCTCCAGCAAGCAGCGCCGCGCCGCTTACCCACACCACTTCCAACAGGGTCATCGTGACGTACAGCAGACTGTAAATTCTTCGTCCTCGTGACCGTAATTCTTACCGCTCTTCTGGCCCGCCCACGTCGCGCCCCTGGGCCGATCGCTTCCCAACACTGTCCGAAATGCGAATGTATTCAAGTGTTTCGGAGCCGACCTCCGGCATTGAGCGCACTGCCGGGATGTAGGCATGTTTGTCGCAGCGGGGCCTCCTGTTCATCGGTCGCCCCACTCCTTTCGAGAAGCTCCCCCCCGTGCTCGGCCCTTCCAACGCCTGTCCCTGCAGGACGCCGCATCACGACTCCCTCCCGTGCGC
>DASVVJ010000194.1:0-8838 GCA_036389955.1 Myxococcaceae bacterium | reverse complement strand
CGCAGCCGGACGCCCGCCATCGCCTCCCGGGCCCAGCGCACCACCTCGCGCTGGTCCTCCGCGGGCATGCTGAAGAAGCGGACGTCCCTCGAGCGGATGTCCTCCGCCACGTGCGCCGCGATGCCCAGCCAGCGCCCCACCCCCGCGTGCTCCGCCAGCCGCGAGCCCTCCCACAGCAGGCGCAGGTACGAAGCCCACTGCTGGCCCGCGAGGCCCTCGGCTACCTGCTGGAAGAGGGGCGCTGTCCACTGGCGGGTGCGGATCTCCAACGCCTGGGAGCCCGCTGCCCGTGCCAGTTGGTGTGCCGCCTCGGCCAGTACCTCTCCGGAGAGCTGGGCCTGAGCCAGCGTGGCCCAGGCCAGGTTCTGCAACAGAAACTGCACGTACGGCCCCACCCGCATCGGCTCGGGGTAGTAGCCGCACTCGCTATCACACAGGTCGTCGGCGAGGTTGCCCGCCGCGAAGCTGAGGAAGATGCCCGCGCCCCGCACCAGCACCACGCGGCTGGGCAGCCCCGCCTCCATGCCTGCCGCGTACAGCAGCCCCAGCGGGCCCGGCTGCGCCGCCTCCAGCGCCGCCAGCACGTCCAGCTCCGCCGCCTCGGGCAGCTCCTGCTGGCGCAGCACGCGCAGCGTCTCCTGGTAGATGGCGCCGCCGCTCATGGCGTGAGTTCCCGGGGCAGCAGCACCCGCAGCACCGCGCCGCCCGCCTGCGCGTTCTGGCGCTCCAGGTGCCCGCCGCTGGCGCGGATGAGGCACTCACTGGTGTACAGCCCCAGCCCCGTGCCCTGGGGCTTGGAGCTGGACAGGCCCTGGATGGGCGCGGCCAGCCGCTCGGGGGAGAAGCCCGGCCCGTCGTCCGCGATGATCAGCTCCAGCCGGCCGGTGTAGGGCTCGGTCCGCGCGGACACGCGCACCCGCCCGGCGGCGCGCGCCCCGTCTCCCTCGCAGGCGTTGGTGATGAGGTTCTCCACCACGCGGCGCAGGGTGGTGGTGCCACCCCGCACCCAGGCGCGCAGCGGCTCGGCCCGGTCCACCTGCACCTCGATGTCCACCTCGGGGAAGCGCAGCCCCACGCTCTGGCGCACCGAGTCCAGCACCGGCACCAGGTCCACCGCCTCGGGGTCACTGCCCACGTGGCGGCGGCTCTTCTGGCGCACCTCCGCCAACTGGTCTCGGATGTACGAGAGCTGTTCCTGCACCTGGCGCACCAGCCGCTCCTGCTCCAGGCGCGCCGGGGTGCTGCCCCGCGCGAGCACGCCCGCCAGCAGCTCCGCCGCCGAGCCCGCGTCCTGCAGCGCCCCGTGCATGCCCTCGCCGTGGGTGAGAATCTCCGTGAGCGCCTGGGACATGCGGCCCACGTCGCGCTCCTGCTGCTCCAACATCTGCGCCTGGATGGCGGCGCGCAGCCGCTCGGCCTCTGCGGCCGTGCGGTCATGCTGCACCGCGAAGGTGCCCAGGTAGAACTCGGCCATCAGCGCCGCCGGGCCAATCACGGCGAACAGGGCGCGATGCTCCCGGTTGGCGAAGAGGAAGGCGGCCAGTGCCAGCGCCAGCACCGTGCCCAGCGCCAGGAAGGGCGTGCGCGGCGTCACCCGGAACAGCCGGCCATGGAAGGCGGCGGTGAAGAGGAACAGCCCGCCGAAGACGGTGGCCCCCGGCAGCTCCGAGAGCGCCATCAGGCAGGCCACGAAGAACTGCAGGCACGAGGTGCCCACCAGCGCCAGCACCCAACCCCACGTTTCGATGTGCTGGCGCCCGCGGTGCAGCACGGCGAAGCCGAAGTCCACCAGCGCCGGCACGAAGCACAGCAGCGCCGTGCCGAAGGGCAGGCCGAACACCTCGCGCGCCCCGTCCATCCAGGCCGCCGCCGCCAGCAGCACCAGCACCAGCACCACGAGCGCCAGCCACGCGCCCACGCTGCTGGCCGCCAGCACCTCGGGCACGTTCTGGGCATTCACCCAGCGGCGGAAGGCTCCCCGCAGGGTGCCTGGCATGAGGGGCAGAGGGCTCATACGGCGACTTCACCCACCAGACCGGCCTCCTGGCTCAGCTCGTTGGTCTCCGTGAGGGTGCGCTCCGCGTGCTCCTGCAGCTCCTTCACCAGGGAGGACTGGCCCCCGCGGGTGATGCGGACCTCGACCGCGCCGCCGGCCAGCACGTGGTGCAGCGCGTTCAGCACCGGGGCGAGCGTCGGGTTGAGCTCGAGCGCGCCGGCGGTGCCCTGGACAGCCCCCAGCTCCTGCATGCGCTGCAGGTACTCCGCGAGCGCGGAGGAGACGGGCAGCTGGACGACGCGAGGCTCCTGCGAATCGTTGCTCATGGAGTGAGGCCTCCTGGCCGGATCAGCCGGTGCGGTGCTGCGTGGAAGAGACGCGAGCCAGGCCTCCGAGCGCCGCGAGGCCCTGGAAGTGGGACGCAAACCTTGCCAGTGGAGACACGTCCCCAGCCCCGCCCTCGGGCGGGTGCAGGCGTCAGCTTCGGGCAGCACGAAGGCCGCGCCGAGGCGCCTGGATCGATAGACGCACGTCAGAGCATTCATGCTGGCTCCCCCCCGGGCCCAGCCATGTACCCACGCCGCCCAACCCGCCGTGGAGGCGGAGCTTTCCGCCTTGGGTGTGATGAGAACCAATCCTCATGTAAAACGTCAAACCCACTGAGGGTGAACTGTTACCCAGGGAGCAGGAGTCTTGTCCTGAAGTGCTGATCAGCTCCGCATGGCGCGGGCTGCCGCTACCGGGGCTCGAGAGTGAGGGTGTTGCCGTGGGCGGCCACCCGGAGCGAGCGGGCCTTCTGCGCGCGCTTGCGGCTGAGCTCCACGCCCACCGCGTCCAGCCCCAGCGCGTTGGCCACCGCGAGCACCGTGCCGTGGCCGCAGAACGGGTCCACCACGGTGCGGCTCTGCGTGTGCTCCAGCACGAAGCGGCACGCGGCCAGACACGCCTGCACGCCCATGCCGCGCGTCCACGTCACATCCCCCGCCTCGGGCAGCACGTCCGCCGTGGCCCGGCCCAGGTCCACGCGCACGCCGCGGGAGAAGCCCAGCAGGTGCGAGTACGCGGGCCGGCCGAACGTCACCGTGCCCGGCGGCCGGCGGCACACCACCTTGTGGAAGAGCGTCTCGCAGCCGGCCTCCTCCGCCGCCTTGCTGATCAGATACCCCTTGTCCACCCACGCGCCCGCCTTCTTCACGTCCGTCTGGTAGAAGAGCGCCACGCCGTCCGCGGGCACCCTCTCCATCACCAGCGCCGCGGTGCGCACGAACCACTGCTTCCACTCGGCCAGCGACAGGGTGGGGAACTCGGACATGTCCGGCAGTGAGGTGATGACCGAGCACCCGCGCAGCTCCTCGCGCCCCGTCAGCCAGGCCACCGCCTCGGCGCACTCCACCGTCCGCTGGCCCTGGGGACGCTCTGATCCGCCACCGTGCTCCGCCACATGTCCTCCTGCCCACGGATCCGGGGCAGTCCGAGGATGGGGTGCACACATCGACACGTCAAACCGTTCACCAGGCGCCCGAGTAGGACAGAGCCCCAGCGGAAAGTTGTGGTGCTGGTATTGTCAAAACCGCTAAAACCGGTTAAACAATCAAGTCACGAATCATGTTCAGTGCCAGCGTGTCGGGGCCGTCCTGACTACGCGGGTGTTCACGGGGGGCTCGCCCAACTGGGCGTGATGACTCGAGGAGGAGAAGCAATGTCCAGGCGCATGTCCTTCGAGTACGACCCGAAGCACGATCTGGTCCACGTGCAGTTTACGCGGTGCCTGCTGGTAAACGCGCAGGACGTGCAGAATTGGAAGGCCGACATGGAGGAGAAGCTCTCCATCTTTGGCCGGAAGATGGATCTGCTCATCGATCTGGACGGGCTGGAGGTCACGTTCACCGCGGGCCGGCTCTTCGGGCAGGCGCGGCGCGAGGTGCTGGAGAAGTACGCGCTGCGCGCCTTCTGCTACGGCGGCGATGAGATGACGAAGATGTTCCTGAGCACCAGCGGGGTGCTGCACGGCAACCCGGTGCAGCAGGCGGAGTCCCGCGAGCGGGCGCTGCTGGGACTGCTGGCCGAGCGCGACGCCCCGCGCAAGCGCAACGTGGTGCCGATGGCGCCCCACCGCCCCAGCAGCACGGGCATTCCGCGGCCGACGTTCAGCCCGGCGGCGAGCGGCTGAGCTGACGCAGGAACTCGAGCGCGTTGAAGCGGGGATGGAACCCCAGCTCTGCTTCCGCGCGGGAGATGACGTAGACGCGCTCCAGGCGTGAGGGCAGAGCGATGCCCCGCCCGGCGAGCAGCGCGGCCTCCTCCGGAGCGCGGCGGCGGATGACGCTGGCCGCATCGCGCAGCAGTTCCACCACATCTTCACGTTGAAACGGCGAGCGGGCGGAGAGGTTGTACAGCCCGAAGCGCACGGGAGCCTCGGTGGGGCGCGTGCAGCGAAGCCACGTGGATCACCGCGTCCACCCGGGCCACCTGCTCGAAGACGAGCGCGCGGTTCTCCGGGGGCCCGGTGCGGCATCCAGGCCCGTAACGGAGTGGGTGCCCGAGAGCTGCCGGCAGATCTCCGCGCCGAGTTGGCCCGAGCTGCCCGCGACAAGGACCTTCATAAGGGCCTGCTGAGGCATCGCTGACGCGTGAAGTCAAACCGACGACGATCCGCGCGGACCTTCTTTTTGCTCAGTGCCGGTACGCCACTATCGTAGGGGCTGTTCCGGAATCGGGGCCGGAGGGTTCAAGCCATGTGTCGAGTGAGGATGGGGCGCCTGGTGGCGCTGGCTGGGCTACTGGCCTTTGCCGCGGGCTGCGTGCAGGGCTCTCCGCCCGTGGTGCTGGAGCCCGGGGGATCCGCGCGAGCGGTGTTCGTCCTGCCACGAAGCGCTGCCTCTGGCGAGGTGAGCCGGGTGACGTTCTCCACGACGGGCACCGGGGGCGCTTCCTTCTCCACGGAGCTGACGGGCTCGCAGGGAGTGTGGCAGGGCGTGCTGAGAGGGCTCCCGCCGGGGACCTACACGTTTGACATCACGGCCCTGGACACGGTGGGCACGGCGCGCTTCGAGACGGAGAGTCAGGAGGTGCTGCTCACGCGGCAGCGCCCAGCCCTCATCATCCAGGTGGGGCAGGAGCCAGGTCAGGCGGATCCCGTCAGCGGCATGGCTCCGCTGATCCACTCGGTGACCGGGTCCGCCGCGTCTATCGCTCCCGGGGGGACGGTCTCCCTGCGAGCGCAGGTGAGCGCCGGCAACACCACCCAGGCTCCGAGCTACCAGTGGGAGGCGGACGGCGGCACTTTCGATAATCCGGCGGCCGAGGCACCCGTGTGGACAGCGCCCGCGGAAGAGGGACGACGGACGCTGCGGCTGGTGGCGAGGGACCCGGGTGGCGCCACGGTCTCGTTGTCCTTCACGATCGATGTCTCGACGGGGCGCTCGGTGGTGGCCGACGGTCCGGTGGTCTTCAACCGGTGGCCCATGGGAGTGGACCCGCGGGTGCTGCCCTCGAAGAACGTGGCGGTCGGGCAGCAGGTGTCCGCGCAGATCCAAGCTGTGGATGCGGATGGGGACATGCTCCGCTACACGTGGGCCGCCGACTGCCAGGGGAGCCTGGAGGACAGCTCCAGTCCGGCCGCGCGCTTCACGCCGAGCGCCCTGCCGCCGGTCACGTCCTGTGACAACTGCCGGCTGCTCGTGAGCATCGAGGATCTCTACGGTGGCCGTACGGAGAGCGTGCTGGGCGTGTGCGTCCAGCCGCCGCTGCCGCCCTCGCTCGTCTCGACGAGCTCCGTGGCGCCCACCGCCATTCCCGGAGAGGTGCTGAGGATGCGGGTCGAGGCCGCGGATCCCCTGGGTGGGCCGCTGACCTTCACGTGGACCACGAGCACGGGGATTCTGGGGACCGTCGTGCGGACCGGGAACAGCAGCGAGGTGCCCTGGACGGTCCTCTCGTGCATTCCCGCCGGGGTGCCGCCCACGCTGGAGGTGACGGTGGCCAACTCCCTGGGGCTGAGCGTGTCCCAGCGCTTCGAGGTGAACTGGAACGGTCCTGTCTGTGGGCACCCGCCGTGTGAGTACCGGCTCGAGCAGCAGACGCTCACGGCCCAGGCCGACTGCATCACGGACACGCCGCTGTTCATTCCGGATGGGCACATGCTCGATGGAGCAGAGCGCACGCTCACCGCGGTGGACCCTGTTGGGGGGCACTTCACCGGAGCCATCCTGCGCAACCGCGGACCCCAGGCCGACGTGAGCCGCCTGAAGCTCCGGGCCCGGGGCCTGCTCAAGAGCGGGCCGTGTGACGGAGGCGATGATCGGCTGCGCGGCATTCTGCTGCAGGAGGCCTCGGGCTCGGTGACGGACAGCGAGGTGCTGGACATCCGCCGCAATCAACCCGGCGGCAGCGATCCAGAAGGGGTACCGAGGGGCTGCCAGGAAGGCCACGCCATCGAGGTGCGCAATCCCAACGCCACCACGACGCGCGAGGTGCAGGTGCTGCGCAACCAGATCAGCGGCTACCAGAAGGTGGGCGTCGTCATCATCGGCAAGGTGACCGCGACTGTGAGCAACAATGTGCTGAACGGTGGAGGGCCGGTGGGCCACATCGCTCGCAACGGCATCCAGCTGAGTGACGGGGCGACGGGGCGGGTCGAGGAGAACCAGGTCTCCGGGCACTCGTACACGGGCGCGGATGTGGCCACGGGGATCCTCGTGATGGGCGGGCCGTACTACAACCAGGCGCTGAGCCGTGAGGGCGTCATCGAGGGCAATACCCTCATGAACAATGACATCGGCATCTACCTCAGCCAGGCCGACGCGGACGGCAACGGGCCGGCAACGCCCACGCGCATCCGGGTGGTGGGCAACACGCTGAGCCATGACGCGGTGACGAATGGCTACGTGTTCCAGGCGGCCATCTCGGACTTCGGAGGCGGCAACATCATCAGCGCCAACGCCATCAGCGGGCCTGGGTATGACCCGGCCACTCAGCCGGGAGCGACGTTCGATGTGGACGTGGTGGCGGAGACCGAGTCCCAGGTGGCGTTCCTCACGCCGTCGGACGTGGTGGCGGCACAGGCGTGCTCGGGACGGGTGGTGGTGCAGAGCCAGGATGCGAAGGGCAACCTGGTGAAGCCGGCGCAGACCACATTCAATCTGTCTGCGAGCGGGACCGCGGCGCCCGGGCTTGTCTTCTACTCGGATGCGGGCTGCCAGCAGCCCATCACCACGGTGAACCTGGGCACGGGGCAGGCAGAGGCGGCCTTCTACTTCAAGGCCGTGCAGCCGGGCACGGCGAGCCTCACGGTGTCCAATGGCAGCGTGAGCGGCCAGCGGGAGCAGACCATCAGCGGGACTTGAGCCATGTTCGGATTGTTCCGCCAGAGGCAGCGACAAAAGCTCCAGAGCCGCCCAGTCCCCGATGAGTGGCTGCTCTATCTCAACAAGCACGTGCCGTTCTTCTGGCGGTACTCACCGGAGCTGCGCCAGCGCTTCCTGGAGCACCTGAAGGTGTTCGTCTGGGAGAAGAAGTTCGTGGGGGCCGGGGGCCTGGCCATGACGGACGAGGTGCGCGTGGTGGTGTCGGCCACGGCGGTGCGGTTGGTGATGTTCCTGGGGCTCTCGTACTACGACGAGCTGGACGAGATCGTCGTCTATCCCCGCGCGCCCCAGGTGCCGGAGGACCGGAAGCTGGTGCCGAACCAGACGAAGCACTTGAGCACCGTCTTCCTCTCGTGGGAGTCGGTGCTGGAGGGGCTGCGCAACCCGGATGATGGACAGGACGCGGGCTCATTCAAGTTTGCCCAGGTGCTGGACCTGACGGACGGGGCCTTCGACGGGACACCGAAGCTGCACGAGTACTCGCACTACGACGCCTGGGCTTCGGTGATGAACAACCACTTCCGGGGGCTGCGTGGGGGCAGGAAGGCCGAGCGCTCACTGATGGGCCGCCACAGCTCGCTCACCGAGGAGGAGTTCTTCGCGGTGGCCACCGCTGCCTTCTTCGAGAGGCCCCAGCAGATGAAGCAGAAGCTGCCGGACCTCTACGAAGAGCTGAAGCGCTTCTACAAGTGGGACCCGTCGTCCGGGGACTGATGGGTCGACGGTCACGGCTCTTTCTGCGACTCGTTGGAGGTTGGCACGCGCTTGGCTTTGATGAGGACGGGGGCATAGCAACGCCCGTTGTGCTCATAGAGATCCGAATCGCAGGGAGCTCTATCTGCTCCCACTGCCTGCTCGCGCCAGCATCCTCCGTTGATCTCGACCACTCTCGGCTGGGCGCAAGGAGGCAGCCTCTGGTCGTCCAGCGGTTTCGTAGGAACCTCGCGCGTGACCTTCTGCCCGGAAGCGGGAGGCGGCTCTGTCTCCGCTGGGCTCACGGAGGACAACGCTTCCTCTCCCAGTCCCGCGGGACCTGCATCCGGACTCCCGGATGCTCGCCGCGCCCCCTCCTGCGTCAACGAGGCTCCTTCGGGCGGGTCCCCATCGCTCGTCAGCAACACCCCCAACACCCCCAGCAGGAGCAAGACTCCGAGGGGAGCGAGGTTCGGCGCCGGCTCTCTCGGCGCGACGGGGGCCGCGCGGGGCGCCGATGCACCTTGAATGGGAGGAGCCAGCGGGGGCTTTGACTCACTCGGCACGGCCGGAGCCAGGCTCGGCGCTGGCTCTTTCGGAGCCTCGCCGCGAGGCGCCGGTGGCTCGGCCCTCGCAGGGGCCTGCCGCGCAGCAGCCGCCTTCCAGGGCTCGTCCAGCGACGAGCGGGAGTACTCAAACAGGGCCTCCAGCTCCTCGGCCACACTTTGCGCAGTGCCCCGCGCTTCAGGGTCATCGGAGAGCATCCGCACAATGAGCTCGCCC
>DASVVJ010000193.1:0-3399 GCA_036389955.1 Myxococcaceae bacterium | reverse complement strand
CTTCCGCAAGGCCCGGGACACCTTCGCCGCGTTGGCCTCGTACCAGCGCGAGCCCCTCTCCGTGGCGGGTGCGCGAGGAGAACCCGAGCGCCTCACGGGGATGCGGGCCGAGTCCGGCTGGTTCGAGGTGCTGGGCCTGCGCCCGCAGGTGGGGCGCGTGTTCCTTCCCGAGGAGGAGGCTCCGGGACGGGATCAGGTGGTGGTGCTCTCCCACGGTCTGGCGAGCCGGTTGTTCGGCGGGCAGCAGGAGGCGCTGGGCAGCACCCTGCACGTCAACGGGCTGGCGAGGACCGTCGTCGGCGTGCTGCCCGAGGACTTCGAGTTCCAAAATACGGAGCTGATCATCCCGCTGGGGCTGGGGCCGGTGGACCCCCGCCAGCGTGGCACCCACGCCATGGGAGTGGTGGCACGGCTGGCGCCGGGAGTCTCGCTGGAAGCGGGGCAGTCCGCGGCCGCCGCGATCGCACAGCGGCTGGTGGAAGCCCATCCGGAGCACTACCCGGCGGGCCTCCAGTTCGGCGCGGGGGTGATTCCCCTGCAGGAAGACTGGGTGGGCAGCGTCCGGGTGCTGCTGCTGTTGCTGCTCGGCGCGGTGCTGCTGGTGCAGCTCATCGCCTGCGTGAACGTGGCCAACCTGCTGCTCGCCCGGGGCGAGGCGCGTCAGCACGAGCTGGCGGTCCGCACGGCGATGGGGGCGAGCCGCGGCCGTCTGGTGCGGCAGTTGCTCACCGAGAGTCTGGTGCTGGGGCTGGCGGGAGGACTGTTGGGCCTGTTGCTGGCGCTGTGGGGCGTGGACGCGCTGCTCGCGGCGGCGGCGAGCAGTCTGCCCCGGGCGGGCCAGGTCCAGATGGATCTGTCCGTGCTGAGCGTGGCGCTCGGCGTCTCGCTGGCCTCGGGAATCGGGTTCGGACTGCTGCCGGCACTGCAGGCCACGCGAGGTGATCCCCGCGAGGCGCTCCAGCTCGGAGGACGGGGGTTCACCGCGGGGGCCCGGCGGCTGCGCACGCGCAACGTGCTGGTGGTGGTGGAGGTGGCGCTGGCGGTGATGCTGGTGTCGAGCGCGGGCCTGTTGCTGCGCAGCTTCTGGGAGCTGCGCCGGGTGGAGCTGGGGTTCGACGCGGAGCGGGTGCTGACGATGGAGATGGCCATACCGGCCACCACGTACGCGACGGGAGCGCAGGTGGCCGCGTTCTACCGGAAGGTGGTCGAGCGGCTGAGCGGCCTGCCGGGCGTGGAAGCCGCCGCGCTCGCCACGGCCGTGCCCATGGGAAAAACCGGCTGGGCCAACCTGGACGTGGACGTCGAGGGCCGCGCCCTGGCCCCAGGAGAGGCTCGGAAATCGGGCTTCTACTACGCGGTGACGCCGGACTACTTCCGGGCCCTGGGCATCCCCGTGCTGCGAGGCCGGGACTTCCGGCTCGAGGACGACAACGGGAAGGTCACGGTGGCCATGGTGAACGAGTCCATGGCGCGTCTGCTGTGGCCTGGGGAGGAGCCGATCGGCAAGCGCTTCCGGTTCGGGGGCTGGCCCGATCCCGCGAATCCCTTTCCCTGGGTGACGGTGGTGGGCGTGGTGGCGGACACGCGCTCCCTCACCCTGGGGACGGGGGCTCGTCCTGAGTACTTCATGCTGCACGGCTCCCTGGCGGAAGACAGAGGCCAGACCCACCGCGCCATGACCGTGGTGCTGCGGACCCGGGGAGAGCCGATGTCCCTGGCCGCCTCCGCCCGGAGCGCCGTGCGGAAGCTGGATGCGGGGCTGGCCGTGGCGAACGTGCAGACGCTGGAGCAGGTCACCCTGGCGACGGCCTCCCGCACGCGCTTCACCGCGCTGCTGCTCACGCTGTTTGGTGGCGCCGGGCTCACCCTGGCGGCGGTGGGCATCTACGGCGTGCTGGCGTTCATGGTGGCGCAGCGCACCCGCGAGATGGGCATCCGCATGGCGCTGGGCGCGAGCCGGTGGAACGTGCTCGCGCTGGTGGTGGGCCATGGCATGCGGCTGACGGCGGTGGGGGTGGTGCTGGGTGTGGGCGCGGCGATGGGGCTGGCGGAGCTGCTGCGGAGCATGCTCTTCGAGATCAGCCCGACGGATCCGCTCACGTACGCCGGAGTGGTGGCGGTGCTCGGGGGAGTCGCCTTGCTGGCCAGCTACCTCCCCGCGCGGCGCGCCACCACGGTGGAGCCCGTCACGGCGCTCCGCTCCGAGTAACGAGGGCACCCTGCTCACCGGCTGGAGGCGGTCCGGGTAGACTGGACGCATGCGCTCCAGCCGGGGCATCTCCCACTTCTTCGAGCTGCTCATCATGGTCTGCGTGACGGTGGTGACGCTGGTGCCCAGCTACGTGGCCCTGAGCGGCATCACTCGCCAGCTCTGCTCGCTGCGGTACCCCAGCGTGCAGGGCACCATTGCTGACAGCAAGCTGGAGGTGGGACGCGACAGTGATGGGGATCCCACCTACCGGTTCTCGGTGCGGTACGTGTACCAGGTGGAGGGCCGGAGCTACGAGAGCACCCAGTCCCGGTACTCCGCCTGGAACACCTTCAGCCAGAGCTTCGCCGAGCAGATGGCGGCGCGCTTCCCGGAGAAGTCCACCGTGCCGGTGTACTACCGGCCGGGAGCCCCTGGGGATGCAGTGCTGGTCCCCGGGCTGCAGAGCACGGACCTGATGCTCCTGCTGGTGATGACGCCGTTTGTCTTCGCCATGGCCGGAGGCTGGTACGACCTGGCACGAAAGCTTCGGAAGAACGATGCCGTCCGCTCGTTCGTCCGTGACGGGCGCACGCACGTGACACTGAGTGCTCCCTTCCCACTCGTCATGGGCCTGGTGGCTGCGGGGGGATGTGCGGTCCTGCTGGCGATCATCCTCGGCGTGGGGTGGGGCCAGGACGTGCCAGTGCAAGCCGTGCTGATCGCCTGGGGGCTGATGGTGGTGGCGGGAGTGATCATCGCGCGGCGGACGCGGATCCGCCGGGCTCAGGGCCGGTACGATCTGATCCTCGATGAGCAACGCCGCCGGCTCTTGCTTCCCGCGGGTCCCGAGCGAAAGCAGCCGATCGAGCTTGCGTGGAAAGACATCGCCACGGTGAAGTGCCTACCCCACCCCTACGAGGACAGTGACGGCATCAAGCAGATGGCCTGGAGGCCCGTGCTGGAGCTGACCGGGGCGCGGGGCCCCCGTTCCGAGGTCGTCGCGGAGTGGAGCGAGCAAGACCGGGCCGAGGCTCTGACGGACTGGCTCCGCTTACGCCTGGGACGTTGACTGCCGGCGTGGGGTGCCGGGTGCCACCATGCGCCAGCAGCGGTGGTTCTCCTTGCGCTGGAAGTCCTGGGGGATGGAGTCGGGGGTCAGCTCCTCTGCCTCCATGTCTTGCGCAGCCCTCTCGCTGAGCTCGAAGCCC
>DASVVJ010000192.1:0-27192 GCA_036389955.1 Myxococcaceae bacterium | reverse complement strand
CTTGCCCTTGCCGATGGGCACCATGTACCGCTCGAGCTGCGGCCACTGCGGCTTCCACTGCGAGCGGTCGCCGAGCGGCGCGTCGATCAACTTCGACAGGGCGCGGTCGTCGCCGGGCTCGCCGGGGATGGGCTCCTCGCCCTTCACGCGCAGGAGCACCTTGGGCTCCAGGTACATGACGGGGTTGTTCTCCTGGCAGGCGGCGATCATCAGCCCGTACGCGTCCAGCGGGTTGGAGGGGATGACGATCTTCCAGCCCGGGATGTGCGTCGCCGTCGCGTCGAACGAGTGCGAGTGGTAGATGGAGCCGCGGATGCCGCTGCCCACCGGCGTCTTCACCACCATGGGCAGGTTCCAGTCGCCGTTGCTCGCCCAGCAGGTGTTGCCGGCGATCTTCAGCAGATCGATGGTGTTGTAGATGTAGTCGGCGAACTGGATCTCCGCCACGGGGCGCTGGCCCGCCATCGCCAGGCCCATGGCCACGCCGATGATGCCGCGCTCGTCCAGCGGTGAGTTCCAGGCGTTCTTCAGACCCTGCGTGGCCGTGAAGACGCCGCCCAGCGGCGCGCCCACGTCCTCGCCGAAGATGTCCATTACGCCCAGGTGCTCCTCGGCGTAGTGCAGGGCCATGCGGACGGCCTGTGCCATGTTGGCCATGGTTATTTCTTCTCCGCGTAGATGTGGTTCCAGATGGTCTCGGGCGCCGGCTGCGGCTCATTGGTGGCCTGAGCGGCGGCGGCGGCCATGACCTCGATGTAGCGGTTGCGCACGCTGTCCATCTGCTCGCGCGTGAGCACGCCTTCCTTCTCCAGCTTCGCCTCGAACTCCTTGATGCAGTCCACCTCGTTGCCCACGAAGTTGGCGCCCGAGGCCGACGAGTGCCCGTACAGGCGCGACACCATCGACTCGATGAAGTACGGCTTGCGCTCCTTGCGCACGTACTCCATCGCCTCCTTCAGCTCGAGGTAGGACTCGATGGGATCGTTGCCGTTGATCGTCTTGCTGCGGATGTTGAAGGCCCGCGCGCGGTCGGCGATGTGCGTCTCGCCGTGCTGGGGATCGGCCGCCGTGGAGATGCCGAACTTGTTGTTGGTGACGATGATGAGGATGGGCAGCGGGTTGGCCGGGCGGGTGCTCCACACCAGGCACGAGGCGAAATCGCCCTCGGCGGTGCCCGCGTCACCACCGGTGACGATGGTGATGCCCTCGCCGCCGTGGCGCTTCTGGGCCATGGCCGTGCCCGGAGCGATGGCGTACTGCACTTCGATGGGCGAGGAGACCGGGGCGATGTTCCACTCGCGCTTGGAGAAGTGGCCCGCGAAGTTGCGGCCGCCCGAGTACGGGTCGGTGGCCGTGTTCTTCATCTGCCGCAGGGCGCCGATGGGCTCCTCGCCCAGCGCCAGCAGGGTGGCCGACTGGCGGTAGTGCGCGTGCAGGTAGTCGTAGTCCAGCCCCTGGCCCTTCTTCATCAGCATGCCGAGGGCGACGTTGAACGCCTCCTCGCCGGGGCCGCCGATCCAGAAGAAGCCGTCGCCCTTCTTGTACATCTGGATGAGGCGCTCCTCGAGCACGCGCGCCTTCACCATGAGATCGTGCATCTTCACGAGCAGTTCACGGTCGAGCGTGAGCCCTGAGGACGCTTCCGCGGGGTTGATCAAACGGGGTCGTGACAAGCGCGTCTTCCTGTGGAGAGGAGAGGTGGCCTCCTATAACCCAAAGGCGCCCCGTTCACTCAAGCGCGCTCCTCGTGCCCCTGTCGGTTGGCCCGGAAAGGGAGCGGCCGTGGCGCGGTGCGGCATCAGTCCGGCTTCTCGGAGTCATGCGGGCGACCCGAGGACAGGGCCCGGGCGCGCTCCAGCAGGGCGCTCTGGCCCGCCGCCTGGGCGCGGGTGGCGATGAACTCGAGCGTCTCCGCGCCGAGGTGTTCTGCCCCCGGGCCGGTGAGGAGCCGGGCCACCTCCTCGTAGCGCCCGGTGTCCAGCAGCGCCGTGACGAGCAGGTGGCCCACCTGCATGGAGGGCTGGGTGGTGAAGGCCGCCTGCAGAGGGCGGATGGCCAGCTCCGAGAGGCCATTGTCCAGCAGCCACTGGCCCATGAACTGGGGATCGTGCGGCAGGTCGGGCAGCTCGGGAGGCTCGGGAGGCTCGGGCGCACGGGCACGCGCTGGGGCAGGGGAGCGAGGCTCGGTGGCCGGTGGACGCGGTGGAGCGGAGGGCGCGTGGGAGTCGAGGCGCAGGTCCTCGAGGAGCCGGTTCACGCTGGCGGCGGCCTCATCGTCTGAGGGCGCGGCGCGCCGGGTGGTCCGGGCCGAGCGGAGCTGGAGCATGTGGCGCCGCTCCACCCGCGTGCGCCACAGCGGCGCCGCGTTGAGCACCGCGAAGATGAGCCCCGCCATTCCCAGCCAGCGATCCTGCCGGACGATGGCGAACACGATGAGCGCCCCCGCTGTCACCAGCGAGATGAGGTGGACGAGCCACTCCGCTCTCGCCCCGCCGCGCCGGCGGATCACCGCTCCCAGCGCATGGCCTCCATCCAGCGGGTAGATGGGCAGCAGGTTGAAGATGGACAGGACGAGGTTGGCCCAGAGCAGGTACCAGACCGTGAACTCCACCAGCCCACCCGCGCGGCCCAGGGGCGTGAACCGGTACAGGCCATAGGCCACGGCCGCCAGCAGCAGGCCGGCGCCAGGCCCTGCCAGGGACACCCAGAGGTTCTGGCGGTGCGTGAGCGGGGGACCGTCCTCCGGCGTGGTGGTGCCGCCCAGCCCGTGTAGCTCGATGCTCGACCCCACTCCCCAGCGCCGGAACATCAGCGCATGGCCTAACTCGTGCATCAGCACCGAGGCGAAGAAGACACAGAACCACACCACCAGCCGTGCTGGTTGCGATAGCCACTGGAAGCCCATGGCCAGCGCGGTGAGGAAGAAGAACGGGTGGATCTGAACCGGAAACCCGGCCAGCTGAAAGCGAGGGGTCATGGAATCCCGAGGAACGGCAGGCATCCTAACCGCTTGAATGCCCGGCCGCAGGGCGGGGGAGCGGGGACTCGCACTGGATTCGAAGTAAGGTACAGTCCCGCCGTTTTTCCCGGCGGCCCGCGCCTCGTGCGCGGCCTGTACTCAGGTGTTCCCTTGGCCAAGACGACAAATACGCGCCCGACCCCCTTGGAAGAAGACGCCTCGCAGGAGGCCGAGTTGCAGATAGAGACGACGGGCACGGGCACCGCGCCTCTGCGCGAGCCGACGGCGACCCACCACACCGTCAACTTCACCGCCACGTCGCTGGCCGCTCCTGTCGCGGGAGAGATGACGGGCACCATCGTCGCGCCGCTCGAGGCCGGTGAGCTGCCGGACGTGGCCTCCATCCGCGGCATGCGGCTGGACCAGCTGCTGCTCATCACCACGGGCCTGCTCGTCGTCATCATCGTCGGCCTGCTCGCGGCGCTCTCGTTCGTCTCCACCAAGGAGCAGTTCGAGGAGACCGCCGGCCGCTTCAAGGACCGGCTCCAGAGCCAGGCCCGCGAGCTCGGACAGACGGTGAGCCACACCCTGGCGCTCACCTCGGCCACCTCGCTGCGCGACAACAACTACGGCTTCCTGTCGGAAGTGGCGCGCTCCATCACCGAGGACAACCCCAACATCCTGCGCGTGCAGATGTTCGACGCCGAGGGCCTGCTGGTGGCCGACTCGGACAAGAGCGCCAAGCTGGGCGAGGCCTCCGGTGGCCGCAAGGCCGAGCGCGGCTGGGCCAGCTCGCTGTTCAACAACCAGCCCGTCTTCGAGTTCACCGAGCCGCTCGACTACAACTCGAGCTCGGGCAAGGGCCTGATCGTCATCAGCTACTCGCTCGATGCGCTGCAGAAGCAGCTGCACGAGCTGGAGGAGAGCAAGCAGACCACCCTGCGCCAGACGACGCTGCGCACCGTGGGCCTGGGACTGGGCTTCGTTATCCTGGCCGGCGTGCTCGCCGCGTTCCAGAGCCGCAGCATCACCCGCCCGCTGGGTGTGCTCACCCGCCGCGTGATGCAGCTGGCCGCCGGTGACCTGAGCGCCCGCAGCACGGGCCAGGCCACGGGCGCCGGCCGCGAGGTGAAGACGCTGGGCGTGGTGTTCAACCACATGGCCGAGCGCATCAAGGTCCTGCTCGAGGACGTGCGCGTCAAGGCGCAGCTGGAGCGCGAGATGTCGCTCGCGCGCACCGTGCAGGAGACGCTGCTGCCCGGCAAAGAGGCGCTGCAGATGGGGCCCCTGCGCATCGCCGGCCTCGTTGTCACCGCGGACGCGTGCGGCGGCGACTGGTGGTTCCGCGCTCCGCTGGATGAGCAGCGCGTGGTGATTGGCATTGGTGACGTGACGGGCCACGGTCTGTCCACCGCCCTGGTGGCCACCAGCGCCACCAGCGGGTTCGCCTCGGCCATGACGATGCGCGAGCCGGATCAGCTCAACTCCCAGGTGCTCATCAGCGCGCTCAACATCACCCTGGCCCACCTGGGCCGCGGCGAGTACCAGATGTCCAGCGCGCTGGCCGTCATCGACACGCAGACGGGCCTCATCGACTACGCGGCCGGCGGCCACCCCGCGGCGGCGGTGTACAACCGCCTCTCCGGCCAGTTCGCCTCGCTGCCCGCCCGCGGCCCGCTGCTGGGTGCCTCGGTGTCCTCGACGTACTCCTCTCGCCAGGCGCAGCTGCGCCCCGGCGACATCGTGGTCTGGTACACGGACGGCCTCACCGAGGCGCGTGATTCGGCCGGCAAGCTCTATGGCGTTCAGCGCCTGAGCGCCGCCGTCCAGGCCAATGCCCAACAGTCCGCCGAAGGTCTGCGCGAGGCCATCCTGGCCGACGTGCGCGCCTTCAGCGCCGGTCAACCCCAGCGCGATGACATCACCGTCGTCGTCGCCGAGTTCAGCCCTGCCTCCTGAGTCCGGGAAAAGCATGCGTCGCCTCATTCGTCATAGCCCCATGCGCCGCCTCGCCGCGGCGCTTCTCCTCGTCCACGCACTCGCCGGAACGACGGCCCTGGCGCAGTACCGCCCGCCGCCGCTCAGCGAGGCCCAACGGTTGGTGAAGGAAGGTGAGACCGCTCAGGTCTCCGCCAGCGCCGCCCTCATCTCCGGCAACAAGAAGGAGGCCGAGGAGAAGAACCGCAAGGCGCTCCAGCTCTTCGAGCAGGCGCTCACCACCGAGCCCACCTCGGTGGCCGCCGCCGCGGGCCTGGGCACCGTGGGTAACCTGCTGCAGGACTACGCCCGCGTCGCCGAGAAGGTGAAGCCGGTACACGCCGCCAACCCCTCGGAGCTCTCCCTGGCCTTCCCGCTGGGCGTGGCGCTCTTCAAGCTGCGCCGCTTCCCCGAGGCGGTGCCGCTGCTGGAGCAGGTCTCCGAGGCCAAGGTGCCCGAGCACCTGATCGTCAACTACTACCTGGGCACCTTCTACCTCTTCGAGCAGCGCGGGGACGCGGCCATCGCCAAGCTCCAGCGCTACCTGGAGATCCGGCCCGAGAAGGCGGCCGGCAACGACTACCAGATCCACGAGCTGATGGGCCGTGGCCACCTGCTGCGGCGCGATCCGGCCTCCGCGCGGGCCGCGTTCCAGAAGGCCCAGGCGGGCCGCCCCGAGTCCGTCACCACGCAGATGGGCCTGGCGGCGGTGCTGGAGATGGAGGGCAAGACTCAGGAGGCGCAGACGCTGGTGCAGCGCCTGGTGGGCGCGTTCCCGCAGGCGCCCGAGCCCAAGGAGCGCCTGGGCCGGCTGCTGCTGGCCGGCGGAGACGTGGCCGGCGCCGAGACGCAGGCGGTGGCCCTGGTGAAGCTGGGCAGCACGGCCAATGCGCACCTGCTGCTGGGTGACGTGCGGCTGGCGCAGAAGAAGGCCGTCGAGGCCGAGGCCGAGTACCGCCAGGTGCTCAAGCTGGCCCCCAACCTGGTGGCCGCGCAGGTGTCCGTGGGTAGGGCGCTGCAGGCGCAGGGCCGCAACGAGGAGGCCATCCGCTACCTGGAGGGCGCCGCCGAGGCGGGCGTCAACAACCTGGAGCTGTGGGCCTCGCTGGGCTCCGTCAACCGCCGCGCCAACCGCTTCCAGCGCGCCGTCGAGGTGCACCGCCGCGTCATCGAGCTCGCGCCGAAGCAGGCCCTGGGCTACGTGCTGCTGGGCGCCGACCACTTCGCCACCGGCCAGTGGGATCAGGCCATCGAGGACTACGCCAACGCGCTCAACGTCGAGCCGGGCAACGCCACCGCGACCAAGTGGCTGGCCCGCTCGCTGGCGCACCGCGCGCGCACCCGCGCCGACAGCAACCGGATCGATGACGCCATCCGCGATCTGCGCCGCGCGTATGATCTCGAGCGCAGCTCGTCCATGGCGCGCCGGCTGGGCTCGGCGCTGCTGGAGAAGCGCGAGTTCGGCCAGGCCCGCATCGTGCTGGAGCAGGCCGTGACGCTGCAGGGCGCCACCTGGCGTGAGCACTGGCTGCTGGGCTACGCGCGCCTGGGCGTGAATGACGCCGAGGCGGCCCTGGCGGCCTTCAACCAGGCGGCGAAGCTCACCGAGGAGCCGGAGGATCTCGCGGACGTGTCCGTGGGCTCCGCGCTGGCCGAGGTGGAGCTGGGCCGCGTGGACGAGGCGGTGCAGCGGCTGCGCGAGCCGGGCCCGTCCAAGGCCGCGCGCGCCATCGCCGAGGCGAACCTGCCGCTGATGCTGCTGCGCCGGGCGCTCACGCGCCTGGAGTCCGCGGACGTGGAGAACGCCCACCAGGATCTGAAGCTGGCCGAGCAGTTCAACCTGAGCAAGCAGCCGGATCTGGCCAAGCTGGCTGCCTTCACCCGGGCGCTGGTGCTCACCGAGGAGAAGCGCTTCGCGGATGCGAGCACTGCTCTCAAGAAGGCGCTCACGCCGGCGCCGCGCTGGGCCGAGGCCAACACGCGCGCGCTCGCCGAGGCCTATATGCTCTACCGCAAGGAGCAGGTGCCTCAGGCGCGCAAGGTGCTGACCGCCGCCACCAAGAAGCCCTCGCCCTGGCAGGGCAAGTGGATCGCCGCGCTCACCAGCGCCCTGCACCGCGTGGAGGGTGAGCGCGCGTACGCCGCGGGCAACTGGAAGCTGGCGGAGAAGGCCTTCAAGGCCGCGCTCGCCGGCGACACCGAGAGCCCCTCGCTGCAGCACAACCTGGCCACGGTCGAGTACCGCAAGGGCAAGACGGCCGACGCGGTGGCCACCTGGAAGCAGCTCGAGAACCAGGTGCCCTCGGCCGCGCTCAACCTGGGCATCGACGCCCAGGAGCGCCGCAACGACATTCCCGAGGCGGTGGATGCCTACCGCCGTTACCTGGCCGCTGGTGGCCCTCGCGCCGGTGCGGTGCGCGAGTGGCGCGAGCGCCTGGTGGTCCTCTACGGGCTGGGCGGCGCCTCCGCCGAGCCTTCCGAGGCCACTGCCACGGAGACCCTGCCATGAAGAACTCCCGCCTGTTGCTGATTGGCCTCGTGCTGTTGTGCGCCTGGGCGCCCGCGGCCTGGGCCCAGAAGAAGACGACCCTCGGCGTGTTCCTGCCCACCACCTTCACGGATGGCCAGGAGCGCTTCGAGTTCGCCGAGAAGCTCGCCGCGCAGCTCAGCACCGCGCTCGGCCAGCCCGTGGCGGCCAAGAGCTTTGGCCGCTACGAGGACTTCTCCAAGGCCAACTCCGACGGTCTGCTGGACTTCGGTGTGGTGGACGGGTGGGCCGCCGTGCAGCTGGGCGCCAAGGCCACCCCAGTCGCCTTCGCCGCCCTTTCGGGAGACACCGCCCAGCGCTGGGCCATCATCTCCAGCTCCAAGGGCTCGGTGAAGGATCTCGCCGGCAAGCGCCTGGCCCTGACCAAGGGTGCGGGCTCCATGGATCCGAAGTTCGTCTCGAACGTGGTGTTCGCGGGAGACCTGGACGCGCAGAAGCACTTCAAGCTCGTCCCGGTGCCCAACGTCGAGTCCGCGCTGAAGGCGCTCGAGGCCAAGCAGGCCGATGCCGCGCTGGTGCCGGTGGCGCACGTACCCAAGGACATGCGGGTGCTCTTCCGCAGCACCAAGGTGCCCGGCGCGCTGCTGGTGAACCTGAAGGGCAGCGCGGACAATCTGACGGAGGGGCTGCCCCAGCTCCAGCCCGTGGCTCCCTTCACCGCCTTCGTCAAGGTGCAGGGCCGCGAGTTCGAGGAGTTCCGCAAGCTGGTGCAGCAGGGCCCCCCGCGCCGCCAGCCCGTCATCGTCGAGAGCCCCACGCTGCGCGTGGACACCGATGCGCTGGTGAAGTCCGACCGGCTCACCCCGGTGCTGCCCTCGTTTACCAGCGCCATGGAAGTCTCCGGCGAGCAGCCGGACGACTGACACGCTCGAAGCCGTGCCGGCGGTGCGCCCGCGGGTGCCCGCCCGAGTAGGGGGAACAGGGGAGGCTCCACTACCGCTGAGGGTGGGGCCTGAATGACCCAGCCAGGCCAGGCTTGGGGGTGGGAGCGGGCCGAACCCAGCAGGTTGGGGTTCGCCAGGGCGGCAGGTGTGTCCCGGCAGGGCCGCAACGGGTGTCGTAATACAGGGTTAACTGGCCGCTACTTGGCTCAAATGAACGCAGTAAGGTAACTTGGATCCGACAGTTGGAACGTTCGGGAGAGGACCTTGGATTTCACCACCTCTCCCCCGGTCCAACGGTCGTTCGGGGCTACAAGAAACCGTAGAAGGCTGCTCCACCTGTGGATGTGAGAATGATGCACTCGACTGTATTGCGTGGGTCGCGGCTTGCTGCGGCTCGGATCCTCTCTGGGCGCTGGCAGTTCCGGGCGTACCTCCAACTTCCCCTCGTCTTTTGCGTAATCGCTGGGCTCGCGGCTGGCAACGCAGAAGCGCAGACGGCCAAGCCGACGACCGAGGCCTCCGCGGCGAAGAAGCCGGGTGCCAAGACGGCGAAGAAGCCCGTGGCGAAGACGCCCAAGGGGACCAAGCCGGCCAAGCCGGGTGCCAAGACGGCGAAGAAGGGTCAGCAGACTCCCGCGCCCGCCGCGGAGCCTACGGTCACCCCTCCCGCCAACGACTTCAGCCCCGAGGATCCCACGGCCTCCGGGCCCACGGAGCCGGCCTTCTCCGAGCCGGCCACCAGCACGGCCGAGTCCGCGCCGGCCTCCGCCGAGCCCACGTCCGTGGCCGAGCCGGTGATCCCTCCTTCGCCCGCGCCGACGGCTCCCGCCATGGAGCCGGCCCCTTACGCGCCGGCGACCAATCCCGCGCCCGCCGCCGCCGCGCTGACGGGAGATCCCACCGTCAGCCCGTCCACGGGCTCCAACGTGCCTGCGACCTCGCGGTTCGAGGGGCCGGATCCGTCGCGTCCGCTGCCGCCGCCCTCGGGTCTGGCGAGCCTCGATGATCCTCTGTCGGGCCCGGACTCCATCGAGCAGTCGGTGAACGTGCTGCTGAGCGAGGCGGTGGTGACCACCGCCGGTAAGCGCGACCAGCGGCTGCAGGACGTGCCGTTGACGGTGGCGTGGATTCCCGCGGAGGAGCTGGAGGGCACCGGTGCCTTCTCGCTGTGCGAGGCCATTCAGTACTTCCCCGGCATGGAGTGCCGCCGCGGCCCCATGCGCAAGGTGGCGGTGAGCGCGCGTGGCCTGGGATCCAACTTCCTCTCCAACCGCCTGCTGCTGCTCAAGGACGGCCGCCCGCTGACGGACCCGTGGACGGGCCAGTTCTACGCGGACGAGACGACGCCGATGACCAACCTCAAGCAGGTGGAAGTCATCCGCGGCCCGGGTTCTTCGCTCTACGGCTCCAACGCCTTCAGCGGTGTGATCAACATCATCGAGCGTCAGCCGAGCGATCTGATCGGGGACAAGCAGAACGTGGGCTTCGACGGGCGCGTGCTCGCCGGCCAGTTCAACACCTACCGCGTGCAGGCCACGGCGGCCGGCCGCGGCGGTCCGGTGGAGGCGCTGGCCAGCTACTACGGCTTCAGCTCCGACGGCGCCGCGCTGTTCAGCGACCCGACCGTGGGCCGCGAGGACGACAACCAGCACTCGCTGGTTCACCAGGTCAGCGGCAAGGTGAAGGCCGGTGTCTTCTCGATGGATGCGGACTTCACGGACGCGGAGATCGGCCGCCCGGGCGGCACGCAGATTTCCACCGTGGGCAACTGCGGCCGCTGCCACTACACCGCCGAGGACGTGGAGCGCGTGCAGAACCTGAACGCCGCCGCGCATGTGGACATGCAGGTGGCCGACAACGTGCGCGTGTTCGCCCAGGGCTACGCGTTCTTCAAGCGCCGCGTCGTGGATCTGCGCAACGAGATCACCAACGAGATGCAGCCGGTGCTGGGCAAGCGCCGCCGGTTCGGCGGTGAGGCTCGCGCGCTCGTCACCGCGGGCGACCTGTCGATCACCTTCGGTGGTGACGTGAAGGACGACCAGGTCAACAACCAGAACATCCTGCCGGGCCTGACCCTGGACGACACCGTGCAGACCATCATCGGCGGCTTCGTGGACGCCGAGTACCGGCCGATGAGCCGGCTGGTGCTCAGCGCGGGTGCGCGCTACGACAACTACCAGATCCCCGCGCGCGTCTGGGCCAACAAGACCGATCAGATCTCTCCGCGCGCCAGCATCGTGTTCCACGCGATGCCGGACCTGACGCTGCGTACCAACTATGGCCGCGCCTTCCGCGCGCCCACCCTGGCGGAGCTGGCCATCAATCAGCAGATGTACGCCGCCACGCTGCTGGGCAGCTCGGACCTGCGCGCCGAGACGCTGGACACCTTCGAGGCCGCGGTGGACTACTGGCCGTTCGACCGGCGCGTGCGCCTGACGGGCACGGCCTTCTACAACCTGGCCAAGAACTTCATTAACCAGGAGCTCATCTTCGGCTCGACCTCGCAGTTCCGGAACGTGGGCGATGCCCGGGTGACGGGCTTCGAGCTCGAGGCGGCCGCGCAGATCCCCTCGGCCAACTCCTCGTTCGACGTGGCCTACCAGTTCCTCAACGCCAACGCGCTGCCGTACGGCGGGGGCCCGTCGTCGGTGCTGGACTACGCGCCCAAGCACCGGCTCTACGCGCGTGCTCGGACGAACCTTGGCAAGACGGCCTTCGCCGAGGTGTACGGCCTGTACGTCAGCTCGCGCTACGATCCGGGCTTCCTGGTCAACGAGCAGACGGGTGAGACCCGCCGCCTGGCGCTGCCCGGCTACGTGTCCGCCAGCGCCCGCGTGGGCATGAACGTGACGTCGGGCCTGTCGGTGTCGCTGCTGGGCACCAACCTGTTCGACTCCCAGTACGAGGAGTCTCACGGCTTCCCGGCTCCGGGTCGTGGAGTGTTCAGCGAGATCAAGTTCCGTTACTAGGCCGCTTTGACACCGACTCCCCAGAGGGAGGCCAGCCGTGGCCTCCTGTTGATCGCGGACCCTTCGCTCGCGCCCACGGTGCTCGAGCAGGTAGCGCCCACGCTCGCGCGTGGTGGCGTCTCCCTGTACTCGGGCATCGAGGAGCCGGGAGCGGCGCGCACCACCGCGCGCCGGCTGGTGCTCTTCGATGGCCGGCTCACCCCGGCCCATGCGGAGCTGCTCACCCGGGATCCGCCCGCGCTGCTGCTGGCCACGCGCAGCGCGGAGACCGGGCCCACCGATTGGGAGGCCCGGTTGTTGGGAGCGGCGCTCAGCGGCGCGGAGCTGGTGCCGGGAGGCAAGGAGGTTGCCCGCCAGCGCCTCACGCGCCTGGCGGACGTGCAGCACGCCGCGGATGCCGCCTCTCTGGTCGTTCAGGAGGCAGGCGGCTCCAAGGTGGCCGCCACCCTGGCGGCGGACGTGCTACATGAGCTGGCTGTCAATGCGATGCTGGATGCGCCCGTCAACGCGCAGGGCGAAGCCAAGTACGCCCACCGCCGCACGGAAGTGCAGCAGGTGGATCCAGAAGATGCCTGCGAGCTGGCGCTCGCGGTGGACGGAGGACGAATCTACATGGAGGCGGTGGACCGGTTTGGCCGGCTCACCACCGGGCCGTTCGCCCGGGCATTGGCCTCCTACGGCGGGAAGGTGCAGGTCAATTCCTCGGGTGGAGGGGCGGGGCTGGGGTTGAGGCGGATGATTGAGCACAGCGATGCCATCGCGGTGCGCGTCATCCGTGGGCGCGAATCGCGGGTGCTCTGCGCAGTGGATTTCGGTGACAGCCGCCGCCGCGCCGCGCAGCCCAAATCGCTGCTGTTCTGCATGGAATGAGGGTAGGGCCGGTGGAGAACCAGGGTTCTAACGCAATCATCAACCGGTCCCGGGTGGGCAACATCACCCACGTGCGGGTCTCCGGCGTCATCGACGAGACGTTCCCGCTGGCCTCAGCCGGCGCGGACCTCAGCGGCATCGTCATCCTGGATCTCGGGTGCGTGGACCGCATCAGCTCGTTCGGTGTTCGCAAGTGGATCGAGTTCGTCTCCAAGCTGCCCCAGGGCGCCATCGGCATGTACATGGTGTACGCGCCGCCGGTGGTGGTGGATCAGCTGAACATGGTGGAGGGCTTCGCCGGCGTCTCGCGCGTGCTGTCGGTGCTGGCGCCCTACAGCTGCAAGTCGTGCGGTGAGGACCGGCTGCGCGCCGTCAACCTGGTGGACGAGGCGCAGACGATCTCCGAGAGCCGCGCGCCCGAGCACTCCTGCCCGGTGTGCAGCAACGCGCTGGAGTTCGCGGATCTGCCGGGTGAGTTCTTCGATTATGCCCGCAGGCAGCACCTGGGCACCGTGGATCCGGTGGTGATGCGCTACCTGCGGCTGACGGTGGCCTCCGAGCCGCTGGATCTGCCCTCGCACCTGAAGATCGTTCAGGACGACATCACCTACGTCACCCTGGCCAGTGTCATCCGGGGAGACCTCAACGTGCGCAAGCTGGCCTCGGGCCTCGAGGGCCGGGTGGCCTTCGACTTCTCGCACGTGGCGAAGGTGGAGCTGGAGGGCGTCGTCAAGCTGGAGCAGGTGATGGAGACGGCGAGCAAGGGCGCCCAGGTGGTGCTCTGCCGGGTGCCGCCCACGGTGCTCTCGCCGCTGGCCAAGTCCGGCAAGCCGCTGCCGGCGCGCATTCACAGCCTGTGGCTGCCCTACGAGTGCCAGAACTGCGGCCAGCTCTTCCATCAGCGGGCGCATGCCGCCACGTTCCTCGGCCAGCTCAAGGCCAACGAGGGGCAGGAGCGCCCCTGCGCGGTGTGTGGCGGAGCCTCGCGGCTGGCCAACATTCCCAACCTGCCGCAGTTCCTCGGCCGGGTGCCGCTGACGGATCGCCCGCTGGAGGACATCGAGGCGCTGGAGGCCAAAGCGCTCACCCAGTTCCTCTTTGGCTCGGCCACCGCCGAGCCTCAGCAGGCCGGCGCCAACACGGACATCAGCAACTCCCACGGCGGCGGCAAGCTGCAGATCATCCGCCGGCTGGGGCAGGGCGGCATGGCCGAGGTGTTCCTCGCCAAGCAGGTGGGCGTCAAGGGCTTCGAGAAGTTCCTGGTGATGAAGAAGATTCTCCAGCAGTTCGCGGAGAATCCCGAGTTCGTGGACATGCTGTTCGCCGAGGCCCGCGCCAACGCGCGCCTCACGCACCCCAACGTCGTGCAGACCTTCGACGTGGGCGTCACCGACGGCGTGGCGTACATCCTCATGGAGTACGTGCGCGGCCCGGACCTGAAGCGGCTGATCAACGAGCTGCGCCGCAAGGGCCTGGCGATGCCCATGGAGCACGCGCTGCGCATCGTCGCGGAGACGGCCGCCGGTCTGCACTACGCGCACAGCTACGTGGATCCGGCCGGCCAGGCGCACCCGGTGGTGCACCGCGACGTCAGCCCGCACAACATCCTCATCTCGCTCGACGGCGCCATCAAGCTGAGCGACTTCGGCATCGCCAAGGTGCAGGGCGAGGACCACACCCAGGCCGGTGTGCTCAAGGGGAAGATCTCGTACATCTCTCCCGAGGCGGCCGCGGGCCGTCCGCTCGACGCGCGCAACGACGTGTTCGCCCTGGGCGTGGTGCTCTTCGAGCTGCTGACCGGCCAGCTTCCATTCCGCCGCGATCATGACGCGGCCACGCTGAACGCCATCGTGCGCGAGGCGGCGCCGGTGCCCTCGCAGCTCAAGCCGAGCATTCCCCAGGACGTGTCGGATCTGATCCTTCGCGCGCTGGTGAAGGATCCGGCGCGGCGCACGCCCTCGGCGGCGGCGCTGCGCGAGGAGATCGAAGCGGTGATGGCGCATCACCGGCTCAACTCCTCGCCGGCCGCGGTGGCCCAGTTCTTCAAGGACACGCTGGCGGACCGGTTGGTGGAGTACGCGCCCGCCGCGACCAGCTCGAGCGGCTCGGGCTCGCACCCGCGCATCCCCAACACGGGAGAGGCGCAGAACACCTCTTCCTCGGCCCGGCTGGCCGGCGCGGTGGCCAACTCCGGCTCGGGCTCCGGCTCGCGGCCAGCGCTGACGGGCTCGCGGCCGGGACATGCGACGGGCTCCGGCCCCGGCCTCAACTCCGGCACCAACGCCAGGTCGGGCAGCGGCCCCCGGCCCCTTCCCGCCACGCCCCCTCCGGCTACCGGCGTCGCTCCTCCGGAGACGCCCGTCGCCATGGAGGTCGAGCGCACCGAGCAGGTGAAGCTCAAGCAGGCGGCGAACACCCAGGCCCGGGCAGCGGGCTCGCCGGGTACATCCTCGAGGCCCCCGGCCCCGCCGTCGGCCCCGCCGCCGAGCACCTCCACGCGTTCGGGACTGCGGCAGATGCCCGCGACGCCCGCCTCGCCTTCCTCCGTCGGGATGGCGCCGGTGGCCAGCGCCGCGCCCGCGGTTCAGCAGCCCGTGCGCCCCTCCGTGGCGGTTCCGGCCGTGGCGGTCGCCACGCCGACCCGTCCCAGCGCGCAGGTGAGCACCGTCCAGCAGCAGGCGCGTGCCGCTGGGCCGGGCACGTCCTCCCGTGCCGCGCTGTCGGCGGCCGCACCTCCGGTGCCCGTACAGCCCACGCCTCCCGCGGCGGTGCAACCGGCCCCTCCCGCGACGCAGGTGCAGCCCGAGCAGACTTCTTCCACCAAATGGATCGCCATCGCCGCGGTGCTCGTCCTGCTGGCGGCCGGCGGCTTCCTCGCCATGCGCATGATGGGCGGCGGTGACGGCATCGAGGTGGTCAACCTGGGGCCCGGTGAGCGGCTCTACATCGAAGGCCTGCGGGTCGAGGGCGCGCCGCAGATCAACAAGCCCGGCACGCTGCGTGTCTCCACCGCGGTGGAGGGCACGCTGCGCCGCTTCGGCACCACCGAGCGCCGCGACCGCATCGATGTGAACTCCATTCCCGAGGCCCTGCCTCAGCCGGGCAGCACCGGCACGCTGAGCATCGCGGCGGGAGCCACCGGTTGCAGGGTGAAGGTGGGCTCGGAGCTGCTCGACGGCAGTCCTCCCATGGAGGCTTCCATCGAAGCGGGCAAGGAGCTCGAGGTGCTCATCACCTGTCCGAGCCAGCCTGTCCGCTCGCAGTGGGTGATGGCGGTGCGGGGACAGACGGTGGAAGTCCCCTCGCGTGCGCAGCCATGACACGTTGTTCCGTGGGCCCCTCAGGCCCCCGATTCCGTAGTTTGAAGGCCTTGTGTTAACGTCGGTGAGCTAACGTTTGAATTCCCCCTCTGCCCGCAAGGGCATCCTGGTGCAGTGCTCATGATCCGTTCGAAACTGCTGATGGGCGCGCTGTGCGCACTTCTCGTGCCCACCTTGGGCTGTAACCTGCTGGAAGTCACGGATCCCGAGAACACCTCGGGCCGTGGCGCCAAGGCGTTTGACCCCTATCAGTCGTCCAACTCAGGGGCCATCCGGCTGTCGCTGACGATGTACAACGGCTGCGCCAACCTACCCAACGGCCAGGTCGTTCCGAAGAACTCGGCGCCCATGCCGGGTTATCCGGACGCGTGCGAGACGCCGTATGCCATCGATGGCATTCCGCTGCCCCAGCTGCCGCCGGGCGAGCTGAAGATCGTCTCCAACACGGACTACTTCCTCAACCAGTTCTCGGTGACGGACACGCGGGTCGACCTGCACAAGGGCTACTCGCAGGTCCCGGCGGCGTTGAAGTGGATCACCACCGAGTCGCGCTTCAAGAAGCTCGACTGGCGCAACGTGGGCCAGGTGGAGGACGAATGGCTCTTCTTCGAGGGCATTCCCGGCGTGAGCTTGGACTACTGGACCAACCAGATCCTGTTTGACAACGCCAACTGGCGCAAAGTCACGGATGACAAGTTCATCATCGAGGTGATGGACGCCGAAGGCGTGGTGCGTGCCTCGGTGGAGTACTTCCGCTCGGAGCTGATGGCCAGCTCTCCCAACGTGGGCCACTCGCGGTTTGGCTGGCACGTGGAGCGCATTCTGCCGCCCACCTCCCCGGGGGATAAGACCGTCCGGCCGCTGGTGCCCGTCGAGGGCTACCCGCCCGAGCCTCCCGTGTACCGGACCATCGCCCGTCTGGACCTGGTGGGCAGTACCAACCCCTTCAAGACCGTTCGCATTCCGGACCTGCGTGGCGAGGGCACCATTCGCGTGACGTGGACCCAGATGCCGGACGATCCGTTCTACTTCCCGGTCACCTATGTGCCCCCGCAGGAACTGCCGCTGTCGTGCTTCGACGAGGCGGGCAACCCCGTCAGGTGCGGTTTCGGTCTGGATCCCAACCTGCGCTTTGTCTCCCCGAATCCGGACAACATCTACAAGCCGGGTGATGTGGTGAACGCGTTCGTCGACCTGCGCGACGACCAGGGCAACCGCCTGCACCCGAAGGACACGCTGTTCAGCGGCCGCGATGTCGTCAACAACGAGTCCAACGGCCTGCTCTCCATGGTCATCCCGTACTTCGAGCGCACCGCGGAGATGGACATGATCCCGGTGGTCACCATGGTGGGCCCGCTGCACAAGCTGAAGACGCGCAGCAACCCGTACAACGTGGAGAACTACTTCAGCGATCCGGCCGCCTTCGCTTTCGTCTCGGATACGGCCACCGTCACGCTGTCGCCCGGCGAGTTCTCGCAGACGTGGGGCACGCGCTTCTCGCGCAAGCTGCCCGACAACGCCGAGGCGGGCACGTACATGGCCCTCGTCAAGTGGCACCGCTACTTCGGTGGTGAGCGCTTCGCGAAGATGAAGCCCCACTTCATCCAGGTGGGCACCGACGAGCGCACCACCTACCCGGGCCGGGTGGGCAACTGCCAGATCTGCCACCGCGGCGTGCTCTCGCTGGACAACCTGCGCCACGGCCTGGCGGTGGATCACATCGAGGGCTGCAAGGCGTGCCACCAGTACGCCACCGCTCGCGCGGGCACCCTGCAGAACGTCATCCACCGGCTCCACTCGAAGTCGACGCGCTACCCGGCGGCGAAGAACGACTGCACCATGTGCCACCTGACCCGGGAGAGCACGACGCGCCCGAGCCTGGACGTGTGTTCGACCTGCCACCCCTCGGTGCACGACAACGAGTACTTCGCCTCGCGGTTCAACGGCCAGGTCGAGCCGACCAAGTACGGCAACTGCGCTCAGAGCTGCCACGGCGACACGCCTCCCACGGGCCACATCCTCCCCGAGAATTGATTAAGGACAGCGTTCAGTCATGACTCGAAACATTCGTCACGCCGCGCTTCTGGGCGCGGTACTGCTTGGCGCCGGCTGCGAGAAGTCGGCTACTCCCGATGAGTCCACCGTCGTTCCCCGCCCGGTGTTCCTGGCGGCTAACCAGGTGGAGCTCACCACCCGCGTGTCGGGCCTGGCCTTCGATCCCGAGGCCTTCTGGGTCAACGTGGCCAACTGCGGCCGCACGTGTCCGATCCCGCCGTTCCTGAGCGAGGCCATGCCGCACTACCTGCGGTCGGCGGTGCGCAACGCGGGCGTGCTGACCTTCGATGTGGCGCAGCAGCAGCCCGGGCCAATCGGTGCGCCGGCCATCTCCGATGCCCAGGGCCTCTGGGTGCACCCCTCCATCCCGGCGCGCTACAACCCGCCGTACTTCATGCTCGCCACGGGGTCCGGCGCGATGCCGGATCCCTCCGAGCCCCTGGGCCCGCCGGCGCCGGCGGTGCCTGCCACGACGTACCTGCCGACGCTGAACGAGCGCCCCATCGTCACCGGTCAGAATGGCACCTGCGTCTCGCAGGAGGTTGCCCACATCGGTAAGAACGGCATCCTCGAGGCGGTGGCCAAGCACCTGACGGCCACCGGTACGAACACCACGGTGGACGACTTGGTCAACCCCAGCCGGTACTGGACCACCAAGGTGTTCTGGTTCTATGCGGCGGGTAACCCCGCGCTCCGGGTTCCGGCCAACGGCATCGCCCTGGAGGTCAACGTCACTGGCGGGCCGCACCAGACGTTCGTCATCGACTGGGCGCCTGCCGGCGTGCTGCCGCCCTTCCTGAACCAGTCCACGCGCGGCTTCTACGTGACGAACGCGCCGGTCAGCCCCATGGGCATCTATGTGGTGCTGGTGCCGGTGCTGCAGGGCCCCCCGCCCAGCAGCTTGCTGTTCCTGGCCAAGGACACGGTCACCAACGCCGCGACCTTCCGGCCCTGGACGTTCCCCCCCATCCCCAGCAGCATCGGGCCGGGCGCCGTGAGCTTCATTGGCGCGCAGATGCAGTTCCCGCCCAACCCGCTGCGTCCCGGTGCGGGTGTGCCTCCGCCGCACCTGTGCCTGCCGCCGGGCATCTGAGCCGGCCGCCCGCGCGGGGCAGCGTGTAGAAATCCGAAGGGCCGTGCGTCTTCTCGACGCGCGGCCCTTTGTGTTTCAGGCGGGTTGCGCGGGGCCAATGCGCCTGAGCGCGCGCCGGCGGTACAGCTTGAAGGCGACCTGGCCCGAGAGCGCGGGGAGCCGATCGCAGCACCCCAGCTGCATGCAGCTGGGGCACAGGGAGCGCTCGCAGTTGGCGCACCAGTCGAAGATCTCGTAGTGCTTGCCGCGAAGCGCGCAGCAGGCGCACACGTCGAACATCCCAGCACCTCCGGGAGATGATCCGCAGGTTAGGGCCTGGGTCCGACACAGCGCTGTCAGGTGCTGATCAGCGCTTGAGCCTTTGGGGAAGGGAAGCGTCCGCTGTGCGTCAGTCCGGCCAGCAGCGCTGAGCAAGAGCCTTGCGTGGAGGCTTGAGGGTGCGCACGAACATGTCAGGGCGGTCTAGCGCTGGAGGGGCCTATCGACCGACGGGTGACGTCATGCTGCAGAGGAGAAAACTCATCGGGGTGATGGGCTCGGGGACCGAGGAGTACCGCGAGTGGGTGGTGCCGCTCGCCCGGTGGATTGCCGAGCACGGCTACGATCTGCTGACCGGTGCGGGGCAGGGGGTGATGCGGGCCGCGGCCGAGGCGTTCGTCGCCGTGCCGGGCCGCCGCGGGCTCTCGGTGGGCATCGTCCCGGGCGAGGTGGTGGACGGGGTGTACCGCCCCAAGACGGGCTACCCGAACGGCAACATCGAGCTGCCGGTGTTCACCCACCTGCCGCTGAGCGGCGAGCGGGGCAAGGACTCCATGAGCCGCAACCACATCAACGTGCTGACGGCTCAGGCGCTCGTCGTGCTGCCTGGTGAGGCGGGCACGCTGTCCGAGGCCGAGCTGGCGGTGCGCTACCGCAAGCCGACGCTGTTGTTCGGGCCGCTGCGGGCACTGCACCGGTTCCCGGAACAGCTGGAGCGTACGGACTCGCTGGAGCGCGTGTGCGAGTGGCTGCTGGAGACGGTGCGGTAGCCCGAGCCTCACGAACCTGACAGGTTGGATTGCGGCGGCTCTGGTATGCTGTCCAGTGGACACTTCCGCCACCGGGCCGCCGCGGTGGCTTCCGGGACCGCACCGCCAGCCACCTGTATGATCAGCCCCCACTACCCGCTGGCCAGTTGGTTCCTCTTGGTCTGCGCCACGTTCTTCCTGCTGGTCGTCGCCTTGCCGCTGCTGATTGCCCCGCTGATCTGGGCGCGCGTGTTTGGCTGGAAAGTGCCGGAGGGGAACACGGATCTGACCGTGTACTTTGGGCGGTGTCTGGGAGCCGTGGCGTTGGCTATCATCGTCACGGTGACGCACGGCATCTCGGATCCGAGGAACCACAAGCCGCTGTTCGATCTCATCAGCCTGAGCACGGGGTTGATGGTGTTCGTGCACGTGTGGGGCTGGCTGCGCAAGGCCCAGCCGCTGACCGAGACCGTCGAGACGGCCGTGTGGGCCGTGGTGTTTCTCGTCTCGGTGTGGATCCGCTTCTCCATGCTGGCCTGAGCCCATGATGCTGATCGCTCGACAGCACAGGAGGGCCGGCGGGTGAACGGCGAGCGGCTGACGCTGGCGTCGTTGGCGCCTTACGTGCCCGCGGCCATCGTGCGCAGGGTGGCGCAGGGCAATGGCCAGCCGCTGCCTCCGGTGGAGCCGGCGCGCGGGGCGTGCCTGCTGCTGGACATCGCCGGCTTCACGCCCATCGTCGTGTCGCTGAGCGGCGCGGGCCCGCGCGGCATCGATGCGCTGCAGCGGCTGCTGTCCAGCTACTTCACGGAGATGATCGAAGGGGTGCGGGACTTCGGCGGCGACATCTACCAGTTCGCCGGGGACTCCATTCTGGCCTTCTTCGAGCCGGAGCTGGGCGAGCCGGACGGAGAGGTGGTGAAGCGGGCCGCGCTTTCGGGCGCCCACGTGCAGCGCAAGCTGGCGCGCTTCAGCGACGTGGAATTGCTGGGGCAGCCCTTCACCCTGTCCTCGCGGGTGGGCGTGTCCTTTGGGCAGTGCCACCGCATCGTGCTCGGAGAGCCGGAGCAGTGGCTGCACCCGGCGCTCATCGGCCAGCCGCTGGAGCAGGGCGTGACGGCGGAGAAACGCTCGGGTGGCGGTCAGGTCATTTTGAGCCGCGAGGCCACCGCGCTGCTGCCGCCCGGCACTCCGGGCATGCTGCTCGACGGCGGCTTCTTCCGCTTCGATGCGCCACCGGGGCTCATTCCGCGGCGGCCGCTCACCATGCTGGCGGGAGGGGCGCTGGCGCTGGGGCAGTGTTCGCAGCTCTTGCACCCGGAGCTGCTGCGCAAGGTCATCACCACCCACCAGGGCTTCAGCGGAGACTTCCGCGACGTCACCTGCGTCTTCCTGAAGGTGGGGATGCGTCGCTCCAACGCCGAGGCGGCCGAGTTCGTCCGGGAGCTGAACACCTTCTTCACGTACGCCCAGCGCGAGTGCAGCCTGCACCGCGGCGTGCTGCTGATGACGGACTTCACGGACAAGGGCAACGTGCTCTACTTCGTCTTCGGCGCGCCCACGGCCCAGCAGAACAAGGAGCAGCTGGCGTGCCGCTTCGCCTCCAAGCTGCTGCGTGAGCAGGGCGCGTTCCCGTTCCTCGAGGAGCTGCGCATCGGCATCGCCACGGGCCCCGCGTACTGGGGAGAGATGGGCTCGCCGTCTCGCAAGGGCTCGTGGGCGCTGGGCGAGGTGGTGAACATCGCCGCCCGGCTGATGTCGCACCTGAAGGAGCCGGGCATCCAGGTGGATGCGAACACCCAGCGCAAGCTGCACCAGGAGTTCTCCTCGCGGCACGTGGAGGACGCGCGGCTCAAGGGCATCTCACGCGTGGTGCCGGTGTACCGCGTGCAGTCCGAGGAGAAGCAGGTGCGCAGCCTGCTCATCAAGGCCCAGGGCTCCATCGTCGGGCGCCGGGACGAGCTGGGCAAGCTGGTGGAGGCAGTGGAGCAGTCGAGCGCCGGCTCCGGGCGCGTCTGCGTCATCTCGGGCGAGGCCGGCATCGGCAAGTCCCGGCTGTCGAGCACCCTGGTCGAGGAGGCCGAGGCGCGGGGCGCGCGGACGCTGTACGGCATCTGCTACTCGTACGAGACGTTCACCCCCTTCTTCCCCTGGAAGGAGGTGCTGGTGCAGATGTTCCAGCTGCACGAGGGCGAGGAGCTCGAGGCGCGGCTGGAGCGCATCCGCCGCGAGTTCGAGGGCCTGGAGGACGTGGGCCCCGAGTGGGTGCCGGTGCTGGCGAGCATCATGGGCCTGCCGGTGCAGGAGGGCGAACTCACCCAGGCGCTGGACGCTCGCCAGAAGAACCAGCAGGTGTTCCACATCGTCCACCAGCTGCTGGTGAAGCGCTCGCAGGTGGCCCCGCTGCTGCTCTTCTTCGAGGATCTGCACTGGGCGGACCGCATCTCGCTGGATCTGATCGAGCACGTGGCCACGCGGATGAGCTCGCTGCGCATCACGGTGCTGGTGACGATGCGCCCCGGGGACGCGCTGCGCTCGCTGCGCTCGCTGGAGTCCTTCCGGTTGGTGGAGCTGGCGCAGCTCAACGAGGAGGACACGCGCGCGCTGCTGCGGCTGCACCTGAAGCTGGAGCCGCCGAACACCGCTCTGGAAAACCTGCTGATGGCCAAGGTCCAGGGCAACCCGTTCTTCATCGAGTCGCTGGTGGAAGGGCTGGTGGAAGAGGGGCTGCTGGAGGAGGACAAGAGCGGCAAGCGGGTGCTGCGGCGCAGCCTGCAGAGCATCCGGATTCCGGACTCCATTCAGGACGTGGTGCTCAACCGCATCGACCTGCTGCCGGAGCTGGAGAAGTTCATCGTCAAGGTGGCCTCCGTCATCGGCCGCATCTTCACCATCGATGCGGTGCACGCGCTGCTACCGGACAGCATCGAGCTGGAGGACGCCAAGCAGGCGATGGCCACGCTCACCAGCCTGGGCCTGGTGCTGCTGGAGATGGAGGAGCCGTACACCTGCCTCTTCAAGCACATCGTCATCCGCGACGTGGCGTACAACACGCTGCTGGTGTCGGCGCGCGAGGATCTGCACCGGCGGCTGGCGCGCTTCCTGGAGGAGAAGGCCAAGGACAACCCCGTCAAGCCGGCGGGCATCCTCGCCTACCACTACCTGGCGGGGAACGATGAGCTGAAGGGGCTGGAGTACACGCTCATGGCCGCGCGCGCCGCCAAGGCGCAGTACGCCAACGAGGAAGCGATCCACCACTACAACCGGGCGATGGAGGTGCTCTCCGTCACCGATGCGCTGGACCGGGAGGTCATTCTCCGGGAGACGCGTCAGCTCATGCAGGAGCTGGCCGAGACGCTGCTGCAGGCGGGCAACTATGCCTCCGCCATCCACATGTTCCAGCAGCTGCTGGACAACGAGGAGGCGGACGGCCGCCGGGCGGAGATCCACGTCGGCCTGGGGCGCGCCTTCCAGGAGAAGGGCGAGTCGGGCAAAGCCATCCAGGAGCTGGAGCTGGCGCTCAAGCTGCTGGGGCGGCCGACGCCGCGGAGCATGGTGGGGCTGGTGCTGCGCACGGCGGTGCAGTTCGGCATCCACCTGGTGGGCGTGGCCTTCCCGCGCCTGTTCCGGCCGGTGCCTCCCGAGCGGCTGCCGCGCTACATCAAGCAGCTCAACACGCTCATCTCGCTCATTCGCATCTATTACTTCGCGGACCTGGCCAAACTCACCTGGGCCACGCTGGTGGCCTTCAACATGGCGCAGCGCTCGCGCTCGGACTACGGCCTGAGCCAGGCCAGCGGGTACTACGGCACGATGCTCTTTGGTGCCGGGCTGCTGAAGCGCTCGGGGCGCTACCTGGCCAAGGCGCTGGAGTTCGGCCGACGCTCCCAGGACGCGGTGGCCGAGGGCATTGCCCTGAGCCGCCTGGGCACCAACGCCCTGTTCGCCGACGATCTGGAGCGCAGCCTCAAGCTGGAGGAGGAGGCCATCAACATCCTCCGCCAGGTGGGCGAGCGGTGGGAGGTGCAGACCTCCATGATGATCCTGGCCACGGGCCAGTTCCTCTCCTCGCGCTTCGAGACGGCCGAGAAGAACTTCCAGCAGATGGGCGAGCTGGGCCTGGAGCTGAACGCGCTGATGCACCAGGCGTGGGCGCACACCTGGGTGCCCTTCTGCCGCTACCTGCGGGGGGACGGGGAGGTGGCGCAGCTGTGCGCGGAGCTGGAGCAGGGCCTGCGCATCAGCATCGAGGTGGACGATCTGGCCAACCAGTGCGCCAGCCTCAACCACCTGGCCAATGTGGCCGTGCGCGAGCACCAGGTGGAGGAAGCCGCGCGGGTGGCCGTGCGGGCGTTCGACACCGTGTGGAAGTACCACGTGCTGGTGCCCTTCCTGCAGATCGGCCTGGTGGACGCGGCCGAGGCGGCGCTGTTCGCGCTGGAGCAGGGCGCCACCTCGGTGCCTCGCTCCAAGCTGCTGAGCATCGTCCGGTTGGGGACCTTCAAGGCGCGGGCCTTGTCGCGCCTCTATCCTTATATGAAGGGGCCGTCGCTGAGGGTGACGGCCCGCTTCCTGAAGCTGCGCAAGGGCGTGGCCGCCGCCGAGCCCGTGTTCCAACAGGCGCTCGACGTGCTGGAGAAGGGGCCACACCGGTGGGAGACGGGCGTGGCGTACTTCGACGCGGCCGTGGCCCTGCCGCACCGGCGCGCGCAGCTGCTGGCGCGGGCCCGGGAGATCTTCACGGCGATTGGCGCGAAGGCGGAGCTGCGGCGCGTGGAGCGGCTGGAGGCCGCCAGTGCCGCCCTGCCTCCACCGGCCGCGGCCCTGCCCGCCGTCGCCTCAGCTGAGCCGCTGCGGCTGTAGCCCCAGGGCCGCCATCTGCTGGGCGTCCCAGTCTTCCAAGGCATCCATGCCGGCAATGTACTTGCGGCTCGTGTTGCGCACGGGGTTGCGGATGCTGAGGATCTCCGGCCCGGAGAAGAGCACGGTGCTCTTGTAGCGGGGGATGTCGCTCAGCCCCATCTTCGACCAGAAGTAGCGGCCGATGTTGCCCACACTGCCCAGCGTGGTGCACAGCCGCTGGAAGTGCTCCACCACCTCCGAGGGGTGCAGGTTCTTCGGCCGGTGGCACAGGGTATAGCCGTCGTAGTCGCGGCTGATGGTGCCCGGCAGCAAGCGGCCCTCGGCCTGCAGCTCGCGGAAGAAGGGCGTCTCCGGGTAGGGGCAGACGATGCCCAGGAAGGTGACGGAGTAGTAGCTCAGGTCCGCCAGGTACTCCGGCAGCTTCTCCAGGTACTCGTTGGTGTCTCCGTCCGAGCCGACGATGAGGCCGAAGGAGAGGACGATGCCCGCCGCGAAGGTGCGGCGGATGACGGCGTCCACCTCGGACAGCTTGTTCTGGCCCTTGTTCATGGCCTTGAGGGACTCGGGGTTGAGCGACTCCATGCCGGTGTAGATGTAGCGGCAGCCGGCCTGGGCCATCAGCTTCACCAGCGACTCGTCCTTGAGGATGTTGAAGGTGAGCGCGCAGCCCCAGATCTTCTTCAGGGGAATGAGCGCCTCGCACAGCTCGCGCAGGTACTTGGGCGAGCCGCCCAGGTTGTTGTCCAGGAAGATGAACACGTTGTCCATCGCCCCGAAGAAGTTCTTGTTCCACGTCATCTTCGTGCGGATCTCCTCGATGACGACGGGAATGGGGCGGTAGCGGTACTTCTCGTGGCCGGTGAGCACGCAGAAGTTGCAGGTGAAGGGGCAACCACGCGAGGCCTCGATGCCCGCCAGCCGTACCTTGTTCTTCGTGAAGTCGATCAGATCGTACCGGTAGGGCTGGATGGCGGCCGGGCCTAGCGAGGGCAGGCTGTAGCGCTTCTTCAGCTCCTTCTTCTCGAAGTCCTGGATGAGCGCGGGGACGTTGGACTCGGGCTCGCCGGTGATGACGGCGTCGAAGTACTGCGCCACGTCATCGGCGAAGTGGCCCGCGTGACGCCCGCCCGCCACCGTCACCATGCCGCGCTGGCGGAACAACGTGGAGAGCACCTTGGTGTGCTCGTAGTACGAGTGCAGGTAGGAGAAGAAGACGAGGTCCCAGTGGCGATCCAGCGGGATGTCCATCTCCTTCTCGTTGAAGATCTCCACCTCGGCGTGTGGAGGGCAAAGCCCGGCGATGAGCTCCGGCACGGCCGACTGCATGATGGACGGCTCTTTGACGCGACGCCGCGTGGGGTGGGTGTAGGTGGCGATGATGGCGATCCGCATGGGCCCTCTAGAATGGCCTGGATTTTGCCGCCAACAAAATAAAGTTACACCACAGTGGAAAACCGGAGCAGGAGCGGCAGAGCCGCCCTGGCAGAATGCGCGGGTGGGCTCTGGCAATTCGCCATGCTGGGGTGGGGGCGCGCCGGATGTGCACTGCGAGGCCCGGGCAGGTATGCAAGTTGCGAGGCGTTTAACCTGCCCCGTCCATGCGCCACACCCTGATCTCCCTTCTACTGCTGTGCGTCGCGCTGGCCAGCGTCGGAGTGGGCGGGCTGGTGGTGATTCAACGCAACCGGGCGCAGCTGGTTCATCAGTTCGCGGTGGATCGCCAGGCCCAGCTCGAAGAGGCCACGCGGGGCGTGGCCGAGGCCCTGGAGGACACGGGCGAGGACCTGCGCTTCGCGGGGGAGCTGCTCTCGCAACCGGGCACGACGGAGGAGCACCGGCGCGAGCTGCGGGCGCTGCTGGAGGTGGTGGGCCAGTACAAGGCCATCGCCGCCTATGACGAGACGGGGGCCGAGCGGCTGCGGTTGATCGACCGGCGGGCGGAGCCCTGGGTGGTGCAGGGCAACTACTTCCCCCGGCTCGAGGAGACGGCACGCCAGGCGCTCGCGCGTCCCCCTGGAGATATCACCAGCTCGCCGCCGCTCTCCGGGACAGGAAGCGCCTGGTTGCGCATCCTGGCCACCGCGATTCCGGCGGCGGAGGGGCAGCCGGGCGGGGCCGTGGCGGTGCTGGTGGACCTGGAGTCCCTGTTCGCGCCCCTTCGAATCGTGACGTCGGATCCCGAGGCGCGCCTGCTGTTGATCGGGGCGTACGGGCGGTCCAGTCCCGCCAGCGATCCGGGGCTGGCGAGCTGGTACCAGCGGATGCCGGCGGACGGCTCGCTCGTTCCGGGTTACAGCGCGCTCACTTCGAAGATGAGAGCGGGTGAGCGCGGCACGCTGCTGATTGCCGAGCAGGAGGCGGAGCGGCTCGGGTTGGGGAAGGCCGACGCGGTGGCGGCCTTCATGCCTATTGAGCTCAAGGGCGGCAGCCACTGGTCCGCCGCCACGCTGGTGTCCACCACGCCCCTGCGTTCACACGAGCGGGGCCTGGTGCTGCGGTTGTCCCTGGCGGCGCTGCTGGTGGCACTGTTCCTGGTGGCGTTCGGGGTGTACGTGGTGCTTGCCCAGCGCCGGGCCGTGGCCCTTCGGGAGAGCCAGCGGCACGCGGGCCAATTGGCGCACCTCAACGACCAGATGCAGAAGATTCT
>DASVVJ010000191.1:0-7231 GCA_036389955.1 Myxococcaceae bacterium | reverse complement strand
ACCCTCACCCTGGCCCTCTCCCGAAGGGAGAGGGGACTTCACCCTCGTTCAGCCCTGCTGGCTGTCGGCCTTCGCCTCGCGCGCCGTCACCGCCGAGTCCTCCAGGTTGCCCACCACCAGCGCACTGCCCACCCGGACGTTGTTGTCCTCGATGAGCTCCGGCTCGGCGCCATCCCGGTCCACCAGCGCCCCCAGGTACCAGCTGCCCTCGGGCGCCCGAGCGCTCACCGGCACCGCCGCCACCACGCACTGCCCCGCCTCCAGCGCCGGCAGCGCCACGTTCCCCAGCTGCGTGTCCGCCGCGCTGATGCCCGCATCCAGCGACAGGTACAGGTCCACCCGCGAGCCCGCGTGCATCGGCCGCGTTCCCTGGTTGCACACCGTCACCTGGCTCGTGAACGACTCCTCGCTCCGGATGCCCTCAGGGCCTGTCACCGTGGAGATGACCAGGTCCGCGCCCTCGCCCACTCCCACCACCTCGCCCGTCCGCGCGTTGTTGCTCTCCGACAGCTCCTCCACCGCGTAGCCGCTGTCGACGCTCGCCCCCACGTACCAGGAACCCTCTTCCACGGTGACCGCGCCCGCCACCTTCACCGGCGCGCAGTCGCCCGCCTCGAGCCCCGCCACCGCCACCACACCCACCAGCGCGTCCGCCGTGGTCAGCGTCGTGTCGTGCGACAGGTAGAAGGCCACCTCCGCCTCCGGGCTCCGCGCCGTGCCCACGTTGCACACCTTCGCCTCGGCGCTCACCTGCTCGTCAAAGCTCACGCCCTTGGGCCCCCGCACCTCGGAGACCACCAGGTCCGGCCCGCTGCCCACCGCCAGCCGGTTGCCGAACCGCGTGTTGTTGTTCTCCTGCAGCTCCGCCACCTTCGCCGCCCGATCCACCCACCCCGCCACGAACCAGCGCCCGCTGCTCACGCCCTGCGCGCTGCTCACGCTCACCGGCGTGCACTGCCCAGGCTCCAGCGCCTCGACCGCCGCGCTGCCCACCCGCGTGTCCTCCGCCGTCAGCGTGGCGTCCGCCGAGAGGAACAGCTCCACCTCGGTGGAACCCGCCACCGTGCCCACGTTGCACACCGTGGCCTGGAAGCTCACCGGCTCCGTGCCGCCCACCAGGCTCGCCGGGCCGCTCACCGACGACACCGTGAAGTCCGCCCCGCGGCCCACCGCGGCCCGGCCTCCCAGCCGCAGGTTGTTGCCGTCCGTCAGCTCCGCCACCGCCTGCGCCCGGTTCACCCACGCCCCCACGTGCCACTGGCCCTCGGGCACGCTCGCCGTGGAGCTCACCTGCACCGTGGCGCACTGGCCCGCGCGCAGCTCGTCCGTCGCTCCGCTGCCCACCCGGACGTCCGCCGCCGTCACCGTGACGTCCTCCGAGAGGTACACCTCCACGTGCCCCGGCGCCGCCGCCGTGCCCTGGTTGCACACCGTCACCGCCGTGCGGAAACCCGCCGCCGGCACCAGGCTCTCGGGCGCGCTCACCTGCGCCACCATCAGGTCCGCCCCCGTGCCCACCGCCATCCGCGTCCCCGCCCGGGCGTTGTTCGTCTCGGAGGCCTCGCTCACCGCGTCATTCGGATCAATCCGCGCGCCCACGTAGAACAGCCCGCGAGACACAGCCCCCGCGCCCTCCAGCTTCACGTGCAGCGTGGCGCACTGCTGCGGGTGCAGCGTCCCCGTGGAGGCGCTGCCCACCAGCGTGTCCTCAGAGGTGATGCTCGTGTCCGCCGACAGGTACAGGTTCACCCGCGAGCCCGCGCTGCCCGCGCCCTGGTTGCACGCCGTCACCGTCACGAAGGAGCCGCTCACCGACACCGCGCTGGCCGGCGCGCTCACCGACGACACCCACAGGTCCGGCGTGCCCGACGAGGTGACAGCGCTCACCATCGAGTCCAGGAAGAGCTCCGCCGGGCCCGCGTTGCCGCGCCCGCAGCCCGCCAACACCCCTCCCGCCACCACCAGGCACCCGAGCCACCCCTGTCGACGCGCTGCCTTCATCGACGTTCCTCCCAGCCCGAAGTGCCCACTGTTTGCACAGCGACACTTCATTAATCCGCTGAGATAGAACTTTGCTCATTCCCTCTCTGGAAATCCAGCTTAAATCCACTTTTCTGTGGAGTAGGTGAAACGGGACGCCGGTTTCAGGGGGCTGGAGGCGTAGGTGCAGGTGCGACAGGAGCAGCGGGAGGCGGGGCCTCGGGGGCTCCGGTGCCGGCGGGGAGCAGTGCGCCACACGCGCTGGGGGTGAGCCACTGCTGGCCGCAGAGGAACCGCGCGATGGGCAGGCGGGCCTGCCACAGCAGCACCACGGCAATGGCCAGCGCCACCAGGAACTTCACGCGCCCCGAGCCCTGCTCCTCCTCGTCCTCCGCGTCTTCGCTGCGGATGCCGGGCACGACCGAGAGGAGCACATCGCCATTCTCCACCCTGGAGCCCCGGGGCCTTGGCGGCTTGCGGGTGATGAGCCCTGCCAATGCGCTCGTCAGCTGCAGCCGGTCATTGAGCGCCCACCCCGAGCCCTCCAGCAAGAGCGCCAGGTTGCGCCGCCGCAGCTTCAGCCACCCCAGCAGTCCCGCGGGCAGCATGACGACGGCGGCGATGACGAGGGCCGCCGAGATGACATCCCCCAGGGTGACTGCCTTCATCTGCGACACGATGAAGGCCATCGCCGAGCCGACGGCCGCGAAGGCAATGCCTCCCGCGGCGATGACTCCGCCCAGCCCACCGGCCTGCACTGGAGCTGCGGCCGGAGCTGCCGCTCCCGGAGCCGCCGGAGCCACCGTGGCGCGCGTGTAGCTCTTCTCCAGCGCCTGATCGAACTCCTTGTCTCCCGAGGACGCGAGCGCCTCCACCTTCGAGGTGATGAACTTCCCGATGCGCTCGAAGGGCATCGTCATCGCCTCCCACAGGGACACGGGCTGACGCACCACCTGGGTGATGAGGGCGTCGTACTCCTTGCCCTCCAGGTCATGGAAGATGCCGCGCTTGCCCACCTCCAGGTGGGCGCTGCGCCCGCGCGTGACGGGCACGGCGACCTCGTAGCCCTCGGCGCCATCCTTGGGCGTCACCTTCACATAGAGGATGCAGGTGGTGCCCTGGCTGGTGAGCGCGGCATGCGCGGCGCGGGGCTGAGCCAGCACCGACAGCGTGTACTTGCGGCCGCCGAGCACCAACGAGCCCCGCTCATAGAGCGCGTCCTTCCTGGCCGAGTACAGGTCCGGCATGCTGATGAAGTTGTTGGCGAACGTGAGCAGCCAGCGCTGGTAGAGAATGAGCCGCTCCAGCTCGGCGATGGCGTCCAGCTCGCCCTTGAGCGCCAGGTCCGCCTGGCTCGCCGCTTCGAGGGCGGCCAGGTCCGCGTCAGGCACCGTGGAGAGCTCCGCCGCCATGCCACGCACGGGGCTGGCGTCGAGCACCGCCTGCCAGGCCAGCACGGCCTCCGCCCGCGCGGACAGCTCGCGCCAGGCCGCGTCACTCAGCTGCTCCGTGCTGCCCGTGACGGGCGCGGCGATCTCCTTGCGAAACGCCTCCAGCGCCTCGAAGGCGGGCCCACGGTAGAGCCGGGCCCAGGTGAGCACGCCCGAGGGCTCCACGGGAGCAATGGGCAGCACCGCGGCGGCCTTCTCCAGCGCGGCGGTGTCGCCGAGCGCGCTCTCCACCCGGCCAGGGGACAGCTTGAGGTTCGTGACGGCTTCGGGCTGGGCGGCCACCAGCCGGCACTGGAGGAAGTACCCGTCCAGCAGCGGCTTCACCTCGCGAATGCGCCGGGCCCGCTCCAGGCTGGCCTCCCCCCAGACGTGGACGGCGTCCTTAGTGGCCAGGTGCGCCAGCAGCGCGGTGCGCGCCTCGCGGAAGCGCTGGAGCGTGGGCGGATCCACCCCGGCCAGTCCCGCGCGATTCTTCACCTCGGGAAAGGCGGCCATGATGCGCGTGGCCAGGGGACGCACGGACTCGGGGAGGAAGGCGGGGGCGATGATGCCATCGCCGTTGACGCCCGCATCGCGCAGCACCTTGTCACTGGCGCGCACCTGCTCCAGCGAGATGCGGCTGGTGTTCTCCGTCTTCAGGATGGTGAGGATGCGCAGCGCGGCGCTTCGCAGCGTATCGGCCGCGGGAGAGAGCGCGCCCAGCTCGAGCACGTCACTACGGGCATCCGCGCCCTGGAACGACTGGAGCATTTTCGCCGTGAACTCCACGGCGGACTTCACCTCGGAGACCCGGATGCGGCGATTGCCGTCCGCGTCCATGAGCGTCAGGAAGCGCGCGTCACAGTGCAGCCCCTCGAGAGGACACGCGGTGGCCATCCACTGGGTCTCGGGAATGTGGATGGCCCGGGTCAGCGTCTCGAAGTTGGGGATATCGACCTGAACGGAGCCGCCGTAGCGGCGGTACACGAGGGGAGTGGACATGGCGGCGCGCACGCCAGCACAAGCCCGAGCGCCCATAAAGTACCAAATCCTCCTGAAAATCCAAGGGGTTGACCCAGCGGGACACACGCGTCACCTTGCGCGCTCTCCACTGGGCACTCTCCGGACCGCGAGGACGTCATGAACGAGCCGAAGGAAGCGCTCTCCAAGCAGGCACGAGCCGTCATCGCGGAAGAGGAGGCGCTGCTCGCGCGCGTGCTCGGCTCGCTCCAGGCGGCACGCCAACGCGCGAGCCGGGGCGTGGACCGCAGCGGCCTGGTCGAGCGGCTCACCGGACTGCGGGACGAGGCCACCACCGCCGTCGAGAGCGATCTGCCCTCCCTGTTTCAGCAGTTGGACAACACGCGCGCCCTGCTCGAGCGCCAGGACGCGACGAACCTGCCTGAGCCGAACACCCCGTACTTCGCCCACCTGCGCCTGAAGCGGCACGAGGGCGAGGGCCCCGGCCAGGAATACCTGCTGGGCCGCACCACCTTCACGGACCCGGCCAGCGGCGTGCGCATCATCGACTGGCGCTTCGCCCCCGTGGCCCGCGTCTTCTATGGCTACGAAGAGGGCGACGACTACGAGGAGTACTTCGGCGAGCGGCTGGCCGAGGGCGTCGTCGAGGCCCGGCGCCTGGTTGTCATCGAGCGCGGGGTGCTCACCCGCATCCGCGCGGGCTCGCTGCACCTGGAGCGCACCGCCAGCGGCGAATGGCAGGAGGTGGGCGCTGCCGCCACGCTCTCGGGCGGAGCGGAGACAGCGGTGCGCGCGGGCAGTCTGGGCGTGGGCACCGGTGAGGCGGGCCGTGCGGGCCGCTTCGACGTTACCGCCCAGCTCGATGCCGAGCAGTTCGCTGCCCTGCAGGTCGCCGCGGATCAGCCGCTGCTCGTGCTGGGCAGCGCGGGCAGCGGGAAGACCACGGTGGCGCTGCACCGGCTGGCCAAAATGACTTTCGACCTGCGCGCGGCCTCGGCGCCTTCGCGCATGAAGGTGCTGGTCCCCGAGGAGGGCCTGGCCCGGCTGTCCAAGCGGCTGCTGGCGCCGCTGGAGCTTCGCAACGTGTCCGTCGAGACGCTCGACGCGTGGGCCTATGCCACCGCCTGCACGGCCTTCGGCATGAAGTCCATCCCGCTCTCTCCGGACAAGCCCGCGCTCACCTCGCGGCTCAAGCGCCACCCGGCCCTCAAGCCCATCCTGGAGCGGCGCCTGGCCAAGTCGAAGAGCACGGATCCGTCCTTCAAGCGCCTGCGCCGACGGCTGGCCGAAGCCCTCACGGACCGCACGCTGCTGAGCGAGGTGGTGGCCGCCTCGAAGGGAGACCTGCCCACGCCCGCCATTGACGACACGGTGCGCCACACCATGCTCCAGCTCGCCACCCCGCTGGCCCAGGATCTGGAGGGCTACCACCCCGAGGCGCTGCAGACGGTGGACGGGCTCTCGGTGGAGGACTCCACCCCGGACGAGCTGGCGGGTACGGTGGACGTGGAGGACCTGCCGCTGCTGCTCTACCTCAAGGTGAAAGCGGGGCACCTGGGCACCGAGCCCCTGGCGCACGTGATGATCGACGAGGCGGAGGACGCCAGCCTCTTCGAGCTGGCGGTGGTGGCCAAGCAGCTGGGCAAGACGCGAAGCTGCACGCTGGCCGGAGACGAGATGCAGCAGACCACCACGAGCTTCGCGGGCTGGCCCGCGGCCCTGGCGGAGCTGGGCGTGAAGGACGCGGCCACGGTGCGGCTCTCGGTGTCCTACCGCTGCCCGCGCCCGGTCATCGAGCTGGCGCGGCACGTGCTGGGCCCGCTGGCGCCTGAGGCCCCGCCGAAGAACGCCCGCGAGGGCGTGCCGGTGGGCTTCCACCACTTCCCCGAGGAGGCGCAGGCCTGGCTGTTCGTCCGCGACGCGCTGAAGGACCTCACCGACCGGGAGCCACGCGCCTCGGTGGCCGTCATCGCCAGCACCCCCGAGGCGGCGCGGGCCTTCTATAAGGTGGTGGACGACATGCCCGCCGTGCGCCTGGTCCTGGAGGGCGACTTCTCCTTCGAGCCGGGCGTGGACGTCACCGACGTGGAGAGCATCAAGGGCCTGGAGTTCGACTACGTCATCCTTCCGGACGCCACGGCGCGGGCGTGGCCGCAGAGCGACGAGACGCGGCGCAAGCTGCACGTGGCCATCACCCGGGCTTCGCATCAGCTGTGGGTCATCTCGTCGGGGCTGCGCTCGCGGCTGCTGCCCGGTTGAGCCAGAGGCCGACCATCCGGGCCCGGCGCATTCGTCAGCAATAGATCACTCGGCCCACTCGGTGCTTGGGCGGGCTCAGAGGATGATTACGCTGCGTGCATCCTCTCAAGGAGAACCACTGCATGGCGAATGAGTCACGGACGCCTCCCGACATGAATGCCGCGCTTCCCGACACGGGCCCCGTTGCCGAGTCCCCGCCCCCGCAGGGGGTGCTGACCGTCAACAATGACGGGGTGGCCAGCGCGAAGAAGCAGGGCAAGGCGGGAGGCACCGGACCCAAGGGCCGCAGCGCCGCCAAGCGCAAGCCGGAGAAGAAGCTGCCGGCGAGCCAGCAGAAGGCCGCCACGAAGAAGACGGCGGCGAAGAAGGCGGGCGCCGGGGGCCGGTTCAAGCCCACCACCGCGGCGAAGGGCAGCTGGAAGACGGCCTCCAAGCGCACCGCGGGCAGCAAGCCCACGGCGGCGCAGAAGAAGACGCCCCCCAAGAAGAGCGCCGGGGCACGCAAGGCAGCTCCCGCCGCGAAGAAGGCCGGAGCCAAGCGCGCCGCCCGGCGCTGAGCAGAAGCCCCCTCTCCCCACGGG
>DASVVJ010000190.1:0-16839 GCA_036389955.1 Myxococcaceae bacterium | reverse complement strand
CTCGGAGCGGTCCAGCCCCGTCACCGTGCACCCGTAGCGGGCGAGCCCCCGGGCGACGGTGCCCGTGCCGGTGCCCAGGTCCACGGCCCGCAGGCCCGGCCGCAGCACGCCCTCTTTCGCGAGCCGCTCGAAGAAGGCCTCCGGGAAGCCCTCCCGGTGCTTCATGTAGTCCTCGGCTGTCCGTCCGAAGTCCGCCTGCATGGCCACGCTCCTGAAACCTCCCCGGCTTCACATCGACACGGCGTCCAGTCGAGTCGACAATGGGCTTTGGGAGGCTTCGAGCGGAATGGTTAAGCGAGGGGATGACCGAGCTCAATCTCGATTCGACCATCGACACGAGGAGCTGTTGTCCGCGGCCGAGGCGGCGGCACTGCTGGGGGTGAAGCGGGCCACGCTCTACACCTACGTGAGCCGGGGACTGGTGCGCTGCGTGCCCGAGCCTGGCACCAAGGAGAACCGGTACGTCCGTGCGGACCTCGAGCGCCTGAAGACGCGGCATGACGCCCGGCTGGGACATGCGGCGGTGGCCTCGGGAGCGCTACGCTGGGGCGAGCCGGTGATCGACTCCTCGGTGACGCGGGTGGGGAGCGAGGGCCTGGCGTACCGGGGGCACCTCGCGGTGGAGCTGGCAGAGCGTGGGCGCTCCTTCGAGGAGGTGGCGGAGCTGCTGTGGACGGGCGAGCTGCCGGAGGCTCCAGTCCGTTGGCCCGTGCCGGAACAGCCCTTTGCCGCCGAGGCGCTGGTGGGGCTGCTGCCCCGAGGGGTTCCGCCGCTGACGGTGCTGGCCAGCGTGGTGCCGCTGCTGGGAGCCGCGGATCCGGTGCGCTTCGCCTCACCGGCAGAGCAGGAGCGGCTGCGAGCCCGGCGTCTGCTGCGTCAGTTGGGCGCCTGGGTGGGCGCGATGCACGGAGCGGAGCGGGTGACGCAGGCTCTGGAGGAACCCACGGTGGCCGCCTCGCTGGCGCGGGCCTGGGGAGTGCGGGCCAAGCGCGCCCCGGAGCTGCTCGATCGGGCGCTGGTGCTGTGCGCGGATCATGAGCTGAACGCCTCCACCTTCACGGCGCGAGTGACGGCCTCGTCGGGAGCGGACCTGTACGCGTGCGTGAGCGCGGCCCTGGCGGCGCTCTCGGGCCCACTGCACGGCGGGGCGTGTGGCCGCATCGAGGCGCTGATGCAGGAGGTCGGACGCCCGGAGCGCGCCGCCACGGTGGTGCACGAGCGGCTGCGCCGAGGCGAGTCCGTGCCGGGCTTCGGACACACGCTCTACCCGGAGGGAGATCCCCGGACGCCTCCGCTGCTGGAGGTGGCCTGGGCGGTGCGGCCCGAGCCCGCGGCGGTGCGGGTGGCACGCGCGGTGGCGGAGGCGATGCGTGAGGCGGGGCACCCACCGCCCACGGTGGACTTCGGGCTGGTGGCGCTGGCCTCGGCGCTGGGGTTGCCACCGGGCGCGGCGACGGCGGTGTTCGCGGTGGGCCGGGCGGCGGGCTGGGTGGCCCATGTGCTCGAGCAGCGGGAGCAGGGCCAGTTGTTGCGTCCTCGTGCCCGGTACGTGGAGCGGGCCTCGCGCCCTCCCGGGTAGTGCGGCGTTGACCCGTTGTCACTGGCCCGCGAGACAACCTCCGCCCCGGGCCAGGGGTTTACTAGGGTGGCCCGCGTGACTCGCTCCTACCCACCCTGGATCATCGGCGCGCGGCTGCTCGGCACCATCGCGCTGCTGGGCGCCATCGCGGCCGTGCTTCAGCCCAAGGTCGTCGACCCGAGGCTGGGGCCCCTCTTCATTGTCGGGTTTCTGGTGCTGCGCGTGGGCAGCGAGTGGCTGCTGGCCCTGCGCACGCCGGATCCGGAGGGCCGGTTCCGGCGCTCGGCGATTCTCAACACGGCGATCGCCGTGGCCGTTGTCGCCTTCTGGTTCGTGCTCCGCCGTCGCGGAGGACTCTGAGCGGGGCGCTGCCTTCTACACGTTGAAGCGGAAGTGCATGCAGTCGCCGTCCTGGACGACGTACTCCTTGCCTTCCACGCGCAGCAGGCCCTTCTCCTTCACCGCGGACTCGCTGCCCAGCTTGATCAGGTCCTCCCAGCGCATCACCTCGGCCTTGATGAAGCCGCGCTCGAAGTCCGAGTGAATCACGCCAGCCGCCTGAGGCGCCTTGAAGCCCTTGTGAATCGTCCAGGCCCGGCACTCCTGCTCGCCCACCGTGAAGTACGTCCACAGGCCCAGCAGCTTGTAGCCCGCCCGCACCACCTTGCTCAGGCCCGGCTCCTTCAGCCCCGCGCTCTCCAGGAAGCCCGGCCGCTCCTCCTCGGGCAGCTGCTGAATCTCCGCCTCCATCGCCGCCGCCAGCACCACCACCTCGGCGCCTTCCTTGGCCGCCATCTCCTTCACCGCGCGCACGTGCGGCGACTCATCCTCCTTGCCGATCTGCCCCTCGGAGATGTTCGCCACGTACAGCACCGGCTTGTCCGTCAGTAGGAACAGCTCGCGGATGGCCGCCGAGTCATCCGCGTTCAGCTTCTGCGCACGCACCGTAATGCCCGAGTCCAGGCCCGCCTTGACGCGGTCCAGCAGCACCAGCTCCGCCTTGGCCTCGTCGCCCGCCTTGCCGCCCATCTTCGAGTTCTTCTGGGCGCGCTCGCGGCGCTTGTCCACCGTCTCCAGGTCCTTGAGGCACAGCTCCGTGTCCACCACGTCCCGGTCCCTCACCGGGTTCACTCCGCCTTCCACGTGGGTGACGTTGTCATCCTCGAAGCAGCGCAGCACGTGCAGCACCGCGTCCACCTGGCGGATGTTGGCCAGGAACTGGTTGCCCAGGCCCTCGCCCTTGGAGGCGCCGCGCACCAGGCCCGCGATGTCCACGAACTCCAGCGAGGTGGGGATCTTCTTCAGCGGCTTGATGAGGGCCGAGAGCTTGTCCAGCCGCTCGTCCGGCACCGGCACCACGCCCACGTTGGGCTCAATGGTGCAGAACGGGTAGTTGGCCGCCTGCGCGCCCGCGGCGGACAGCGCGTTGAAGAGGGTGGACTTGCCCACGTTGGGCAGCCCGACGATTCCGATGGAGAGACCCATGACGGTTCCTTGGAACAGCGCGGAAGGCGGGCTGCTTCCCAGTACGCCTGTTTAGGCGCGGGGCGTACCGCTCACCGGCAGGCTCTTCACGAACTGCTCGGCCAGCTGGCGCTGCTTGCTGTCGTCCATGCGCTCGCTGATGAGCTTGCCCGCCACCTCGATGGCCAGGTCCACCGCCATGGTGCGCACCTCGGCGATCGCCTTGGTCTTCTGGTCTTCAATCTCGCGACGGGCCTGGGCCTTGAACTCCTCGGCCTCCTTGCGGCTCTTGGCCATCAGCTCCTCGCGGTACTTCTCCACCTCCTGCTGGTTGCGGCGCATCGACTCGGCCATCTCGGCGCGGGCGGTGGCCATGGCCGTCTTCTGCTCGGCCAAAAGCTTCTCGGCCTCCTGGCGCTCACGCTTGGCGCTCTCGATGGCGTTGGTGATCTGCTTCTCGCGCTCCTCCACCAGCGAGAGGATGGGGCCCCACGCCTTCATGCGCAGCACGACGAGCACCAGCACGAAGGTGATGAGGGTCCAGAAGATGAGGCCCGGGCGGACCTCCAGGAAGTTGGCGGCGAAGAGGAGGGTGTTCATCGAAGGCATCCTGCGTGGAGGGGCGGGAGGGAGGAAAGGCGATTCACTGCTTCAACTTCTCGGTGGCCTCGGAGTTCATCAGCCACACGGCCTGCCCAGAGGAAAAGATGTAGGTGGCACGCTTGCCACAGCCCTCGGCCCCCTGCATCTCGAACTTGCCCAGCTCGGTGAGCTGGATCTGCTCCTTGGGGCACTCCAGATCGAAGGAGGCCCGGTCGCGCAACGTCGCGATGTTGGCCGTCATGTAGCGCTCACGCAGGCCGGCGCAGCCCGACAGCAGCAGAGCACTCCACAGCCATAGCCACTTCTTCGACACGGGTGAGCACCTCGAGGGCAGAGGGACCAGACGGGCTCCCGGCACGGCGCCCCGCGGCTGGCGAGCGCCGGTCCAGGACTGCTGCCCGACTAGGCCTTGGTGGCGAGCAGGATGCAGATAACCAGCGCGAACAGCGTGGCGCCTTCGATAAGGGCCGCGGCGATGATCATCGAGGTGCGGATGTCGCCGCCGGCGGCGGGCTGACGGCCAGTGGCCTCCATGGCGGAAGCGGCCAGCTTACCGATGCCGAGGCCGGCGCCGATGATGGCCAGACCGGCGCCAATGCCGGCGGAGAGGAACGCGAGAGCGAGGTTGGTCATGGGAGCACTTCTTCTTTCTTCGTAGGTAGGACCCGCTTGTGGGGGGGTCGTGGTCCCTTTTGGACGACCTCCGGGGACCTTTCGAATCCCCGGGTTCTGGCCGGAGCCCCGTGTACCGCCCGGGGCTTCCGATAACTTGAGTGGGGCTACATGTGCGCCCGGCCGTGATCGTGGCTGGCGCCGCCCTCCTTGTGAGCCGGGTGGCCCAGGTCCTCGCCATGGCCGTCATGGTCATGGTGGCCCATGGCCACGCTCATGCCGATGAAGAGCGCCGACAGCATGGTGAAGACGTAGGCCTGCACGAAGGCGACGAAGAGCTCCAGGAAGTAGATGCCCATGGCGAAGGGCACCGCCACCAGGCCCACCGCCGCGCTGCCCATCATGAAGATGAGGCCCAGCAGGAAGAAGATGACGATGTGGCCCGCCAGCATGTTGGCGAACAGACGCATCGTCAGAGCGAAGGGCTTGGTGAACAGGCCCAGGATTTCCACCGGAATCATGATGGGCCACAGCAGCGGGTGCACGCCGCCGGTCAGGTGCTTGAGGTAGCCACCGATGCCCGCGGCGCGAATGCCCGCCACCTGGGTGAGCACGAAGGTGCAGATGGCCAGCGCGCAGGTGACGGCGATGTTGCCGGTGGCGGTCGCCATCCACGGGAACAGGCCCAGCAGGTTCATGAAGAGGATGAAGAAGAACGCGGTGAGCAGGAAGGGCACGTAGCGCGGGCCCTCCTCCTTGCCGATGTTCTTGATGGCCAGCTCGTCACGCACGAACAGCACCAGCATCTCGAACAGGTTGGCGCCCGTGCCGCGCGGCACCAGCTTGGACTTGTCGCGGTTGCTGAAGATGAGCACCGAGCCGATCAGCAGCAGCGCGGAGATCCACATCATCACCGTGTGCTTGGTGATGGACATGTCCAGGCAGCCGCCCAGCAGCCCCGCGTGCGCCATCCCGTGGTCGGTCGGCTGCAGCGTGCACGCCCCCTCCTTGAAGGGGATGAGGATCTGCGGCAGGTGAATGGCCACGTGTTCGTGGCTGAGGGGAATCTCGAACTCGTACTCGGGGGAGTCCGCCACGTGGTGCATGATGTAGCCGGCCACGTCCTCCTTGCCGTGCTCTCCACCGGCGGCGGCCGGGTCCGCGGCGAGCGCGGTGCCCGCGAACAGACTGGCGATCAGCAACATTGCCTTGCGCATCACTCGTCTCCGCCCGCCGCGATTCGAGACGCGGCATTCACGTAGCTGATTTCCACCCACTGCAGCACAAAGTAGACGCCGAAGAAGCCCACCACGAACCCCCACGGCCCCAGCCCCCGCGACACCATCGCGTACAGCCCCGCCGCCACCGCCACCGCCCTCAGGCCGAACACCAACCCCACCGCCTTGAGCGCCGCGTTGAGGCTTTTCCGCACCGCCCGCCGCTTGAGCGGCAGCGACACCACCGCCGTCACCGCCGCCAACCCCGTGCCCCACAGCGCCGACCACCGGTGCTCCGGCGACTGCGGCAACCCCGCCGCCAGCGCCATCCCCACCACCGCCACTCCCGCCGCCAGCAACGCGTGGTTGCGAAACGACTCGACCGCCGCTGGCTTCTCCGTCACCGCTTCTTCCCCAGCCGGTTCATCTCGTGGATGAAGCCGTAGAAGCCCACGCAGATGCCCACCACGCTCAACCCCACCAGCCCCCAGGGCGTCGTCCCCAACCACCAGTCCATCAGGTAGCCGCCGAGCACTCCCACCACCGCCCCGCCCACCATCTTCCACACCGCGGAGATGTAGGGCATTGCCGCCTGCATCTGCCGCGCGGTGGAGCCCAGCTCGCTGCCCTCTGGCTTCTTCCCACCCTGCTTCCCGGGCTCCTCACCCATCGGACGCCTCCAACTCCCGGGAAAACCTCGGGTTTCCTCCCCGCCACCCACCGGACACACCGCTCGCGCGCGCGCCGCTTAACACTGAAGGCGCGGGGTGTGCAACCGCTACCAACGCGGGGCGTCGGGCGGGCACCAGCCAGGGTTGCGGCTACTGGAAGCCCAACTTGATGAACTGGATGTCGAAGGCCACGTTGGGGCTGCCCGCGTCGCTGGGCTCCACCAGGATTTCCACCCGCTTGACGGCCTGCAGGTGCAGCGCGTTGCTCACCTCGACCCAGTCGGTGCCGATGCCCTGGCCCAGGGGCAGCACGGTGTTCACCCGGGAGTTGCCAAACGGCATCAGCGGGGTGGGGCCGCCGTCGAACCGGGGCACGTAGCGGGCCGAGCCCTGCTCGCTGCACAGCAGGACGATGGGCTGCTTGTGCAGCGCCCAGGAGGGGTGGACGTTGCCGCTCATGTTCGTATTGAACTGGATCGCCAGGGACTTCGCCTTGGACAGGTCCCAGGTCTTCGCGGCCTCGAACCAGACCACATGCGAGGTGGGCTTCGAGCCGCTCCAGGCATTGCTGGCGGAGAAGGACTCGGGGATGCCGCCATCGAAGTAGCGCAGACACTTGTCGGTGGTGCCATTGAGGTTGGCCCGGGTGTCCAGCGCACCGCGCTGGCCCGTGGAGGACAACGCCAGCAGGTCCAAGGGGCCGCCGCAGTCCGGGCGCTCGTCCACCACGCGGTTGCAGTTGTTGTCCACCTCGTCACACACGTCCAACGCGTCTGGGTGGATGAACTGGTTGGTGTCGTCGCAGTCCTCGGAGTTGACGACGTAGTCGTCATTCTGAGCGCAGCCCTGCCGCTGCATGTTCAGGCGGCCGAAGCCGTCCTTGTCGCCGTCGAGGTAGTACGTCTGCGCCACGCCCTCATCCACGTCGCTGTCGCAGTCGTCGTCCAGCCGGTTGCACACCTCGGGGGCGCCCGGGTAGATGGTGTTGATGGTCGGCGCGCAGTCGGTGGGGAACTCGGACCAGCCCGGGGGCTGCCGGCAGAAGATGCCGGGCACGTTGGTGTCGCCAAAGCGGTCGTTGTCCTGGTCGCGGTAGTAGGTGCCACCGTCGAAGCCCTCGTCGAACTGGCCATCACAGTCGTTGTCCTGGCCGTCGCACTGCTCGGGGGCGCCTGGGAAGACGAGGTTGCCGCCCGCGGCCGGGTTGTCATTGCAGTCATCCGCGTTGGTCACCGCTCCGGGCAGCAGCGGAGGCGCGCAGCGCAGCAGGGGCCGGGTGAGGTTGCCGTAGGAGTCCCGGTCCTCGTCGGTGAAGTAGCGGGTGGGCGCTCCGCCGTCCGCGCACAGGCCGCCATCCAGCACACGGGCCAGGCAGAGGGGCTCTCCGAGCTCGGCGCAGCACACCCCGTCGTCACACACCAGCCCGTTGGCGCACCCGGTGTCGTCCACGCAGGTGTAGTAGCCGTCGAGCCGGGGGGACTCGTAGCACGCGCCGCCCACGACGGCGTACAGCGCGAGGACGACGAAGACGGAGAGGGCGATGCGCGGCAGTGAGGAGGACATGAGGCGTCAGTCCGAGGAAGCGAGGTCGAAAACGAACAGGCCCACGCCCACGGTGGACAGCCCTGCGCCGGCCCCGAGCAGCACGTTGCCGGTGCGCGCGTAGCGGTCCGACTTGTCGTAGGCACCGCGGGCCTCGGAGTAGGGCGTGCACGAGGGCTCCGCGGCAGGCCCACACGGGCGGATGCCGTCGCGCGCGCCGCGAGACAGCCCGCCCGCCACCAGCGAGCCGGCGATCGCGAGCGCTCCCAGGCTGAAGGTGACATAGGAGGCCGTGCGCAGCCCCTTGCCCCGCTTCGTGGTGCCGGGCATCCGGGGCGAGGACTCCTCCGGAAGCGTCAGGCGCAGGCGCGCCCCCTCGGGCACCAGCTCGCGCGAGAGCAGGGCCTCACCCGAGGGCAGCAACAGATCCACCTCATGCGCGCCCGCGAGCACTGGCGTCACGCCGCCGGAGAGTTCCACCACGCGGCCATCCACCCGGACGCGCGCGGCCTCCGAGTCCACCACCAGCCCGCCCCAGCCCTTGCGCACGAAGGGAGGTACCAGCCCCGCCACCACGGGCCGCAGCGTTGCCTTCAGGTCCGCTGCCGTGGTGCCCGGCACGCGGCGCCGGTTCACCCGTCCCTGCGAGGCCTCCAGCCAGGCCACCTCCACCTCCCAGGCGCCGCGGCGGGGCGCGGTGGCACGCAGGAACAGCCCATGTTCGGCCTGGGCCTCGGTGAGCAGCGAACGCAGACACGCCTCGTCCTCGCAGCGGCGCGCCACGGCGGTGACGGGGTTCACGGTGAGGGCCGTCAGCTCGCGTGCCAGCTCCGCTCCCGTCTCGAGCACACGCTGGGCCTCGGGGGCTCCGGGGCCGCCGCCTTCGAGCACGCGCACGGCGAGCCGCTCGGCCGCGGAGGCTGGGAGCGCCAACAGGAGGACCAGGAGAAGCGGCTTCACGGCCTCCACTCTAGAGAGCCAGCAGCCTCAGGTCGAGCCACCCAGACGCAGCGCGGCAAGCCTGGCGTGCCCGGGAGTTGATGTCTGATTCAGGAATCACCTACCTAAGGTGAAGCGCGGTGGTACCTTCCGCGCGCTTTTCACAAGGGAGGGCCTCTATGCGGAAGCAGCGTCTTGGACGTCTTGGCTGTGGGCTCCTCGCCCTGAGTTTTCTGGGGTGCGAGGCCATGCAGATGCCGGCGGAGGGGTTGCCCGAGGAAGCTTCAGAGGTGGCCGAGGTTCAGAGCGCGTTGACGCAGGTGACAAGCTTCGGCACCAACCCCGGCAACCTGAGGATGTGGGCCCACGTCCCGGCGGGCATGCCCGCCAACGCGCCGCTGGTCATCGCGATGCACGGCTGCACGCAGACGGCCGCGGGCTACGAGAGCACCGGCTGGAGCGCGCTGGCCAACCAGCTCAAGTTCTACGTCGTCTACCCGGAGCAGCTCAGCGGCAACAACCAGAACGGCTGCTTCAACTGGTTCGAGCCGGGAGACATCTCCCGCGGCCAGGGCGAGGCGCTGTCCATCAAGCAGATGGTGGACCACATGAAGGCCACCTACTCCATCGACTCGAGCCGGGTGTTCGTCACCGGCCTGTCAGCGGGCGGGGCGATGACGCACGTGATGGCGGCCGCCTACCCGGACGTCTTCTCCGGCGCCGCGGTGATGGCGGGCGTGCCGTACAAGTGCGCCCTGACGATGAATGACGCGTTCAGCTGCATGAGCCCTGGCGCGGACAAGACGCCCACCGCCTGGCGGGACCTGGTGCGCGGCGCCTACTCCTCCTATACGGGCCCTTACCCGCGCATCTCCATCTGGCACGGCACCTCCGACTACACCGTGAAGAACACCAACCTCACGGAGGCGGTGGAGCAGTGGACAGCGGTGCACGGCATCGACCTGACCGAGGACGTGAACGAGACGGTCGCCGGCTACCCTCACAAGGTCTACAAGGACGCGGCGGGCAAGTCGCTGGTGGAGTCCTACGCCATCACCGGCATGAGCCACGGCACGCCGGTGGATCCGGCCTTCAAGTTCCCCGGCACCACGGTGGCGTGCGGCACGGCGGGCGCGTTCGTGCTGGACACGGACATCTGCTCCACCTGGTACGTGGCGAAGTTCTTCGGGCTGGACAACTCGGACACGGTGGCGCCCACCGTGAGCCTCACCGCGCCGGGCAGCGGCTCCACCGTGAGCGGCTCGGTGCAGGTGACGGCCACCGCCTCGGACAACGTGGGCGTGTCCAAGGTGGAGTTTTTCATCGACAACGTGCTGGTGGGCACCGACTCGGCCGCTCCGTACGCGTACACGTGGAACAGCGCCGCGGCGACCAACGGCACCCACGTGCTGGTGGCCAGGGCCTATGACACGGCGGGCAACACGGCCACCTCGGGCAGCGCCACCGTCACCGTCACTGGCGGCATCTCGGACACCACCCCGCCCACCGTGAGCATCACCTTCCCCACCGCGGGCGCCACCGTGGCGGGCGCCGTCACCATCACCGCCGTGGCGTCGGATGACATCGGCGTCACCCGGGTGGAGTTCCTCATCGACGGCACCGTTGTGGGCCAGGGCGTATCGGCGCGGCAGGCCGGGCCCTTCGAGTACAGCTGGAACACCAGCACCTGGGCGACGGGCGCGCACACGCTCGCGACGCGCGCCTATGACGCGGCGGGCAACACGGCCACCTCCGCCACGGTGTCGGTGACGGTGGATCAGAACTCGGTGCGCTTCACCGAGCGCTTCTCTGACGCCACCGGGCCGGACAACGCGGGCTGGAGCCTCTCCGAGTGGGCGCTGGACGCCAGCGATCAGACGGGCATGACCGGCAGCAAGTCCCTCCTCGGCTCGGCCACTGCGGCCTTCAACACCGTCACCCGCACGGCCAGCGTCAGCGTGACGCTCACCGCCAACCCGCGGCTCACCTACTGGCGCAAGCTGGACCTGTCCGGCGCCAACACCTCCGCCTCGGCTGCCTTCCGCGTCATCGTCAATGACGGGGTGGACACGGTGGTGGACTCGGCGGTGAAGAGCGGCGCGGGCGCCCTGGCCGAGGCCAACTGGACGCAGCGCGCGGACATCGACCTGTCCGCCTTCGCCAACAAGAGCGTCATCATCAAGTTCGTCGTCACCGCCACGGACACCGGCTCCAACCTCACCCGCGCCAGGGCGTGGGTGGACAGCATCAGCGTCGGGCCGCAGAGCGACTCCGCGGACACCACCGCTCCCACGGTGAACGTGACGGCGCCGGCCAACGCCGCCACCGTCAGCGGCACGGTGGACGTGACGGCCACCGCCTCGGACGCGGGGGGCGTGAAGAAGGTCGAGTTCTACGTGGACGGCGCGCTGGCCAGCACGGACACCGCCTCGCCCTTCGTCTTCACCTGGAACACGGCGGGCGTGGCCAACGGCAGCCACTCGCTGATGGCCAAGGCGTATGACGCGGCCAACAACATCGGCACGGACAACGACACCTCGGTCACGGTGAGCAACTCCTCGGCTGGGACAACCACCGTCTCCTTCCCCAGCATCGCGGCGGATGACGGGTACGTGAAGGCCAACGCGGATGGCTCCGCGCCCGCCGTCGGCACGATGACGACGCTGGCCGTCGGCAAGGGCTCGGATGGGAAGTTCAACCGCACCTTCTTCTCGTTCAACACCGGCAGCCTGCCGGACACCGCCACCATCGTCCGGGCCTCGCTGAAGGTGACGCTGTCCTCCGCCTCGGGAGATCCGTGGGCGGATCCGGCGGGCAACACCCTGGTGATCGACTTGAAGAACGGAACCTTCGGGGCTGCCGGCACCGAGGCCACCGACTTCACCGCCACCGCCACGGCCAACGCGGTGGGCGAGCTGATCAAGTTCACCACCGGCGCGCAGAGTTCCACGGACTTCAACGCCGCGGGCCTCGGCGCCATCAACAAGGTGGGCCTCACTCAGGCCCGGGTGCGCTTCGCGCAGAACCAGGTGAACATGCGCTACCTCTTCTTCACCGAGGGCACCGGCGCCACCCTCACCGTGGAGTACAAGTAGCGGAGGGACTCAACGCGACAGGAGTGCGCTGGTCCTCAGCACTCCGCTTGCCGCCCAGCGCACCAGGCTCACGCGCCGGGCGGCACCGCGCGGCGGTTCCACCGGACCTTCCCAGTCGAAGGTCCGGAGCCGGGGCAGGAAGCCCTGCCTCACGCAGCCCTCGAGGCTGAAGAGGTGCAGATCCGCGCTCAGCCCGCGGGCCAGCCGCAGGTCCCGGGAGAGCTCGTCCCAGCTGAGCGGCGGAACTTCGATGAGGCCCGGCAGCTCGACACCGCCGCCCGTGCTGCCCAGCGCGATGGAGCGGGCCTGAGCGCCATAGCTGCACAGCGCGCCCGCGCCATGGGGCCGCAGGAAGCTGGAGTAGAGCATCAGCACCTCGCGGTCCGCCGGCAGGTCCACCACGCCCACCAGACGCTGAAGCAGGGTGGAGCCCGCCTGGCGCTCGTCCACGATGAACGGGAGCTGATAGGTGTCCACGCGGTAGCCGTCCGCGCGGATGCGTGCCACCAGTGCGGCGTACGCTGCCTGGGCCTGGCGGAGCTGCTCGCCGCGCTTGAGCCGGGGCAGCAGCGCGGGCAGCCGGCGCAATCCTCCCGAGAGGAGCTGCTGGAACTCGTGAATGTCCGGCTCGATGTCCAGGCCCACGCCGTCCCAGCGCAGGCCGTGCTCGGCCGTCCACTCGCGAAAGGCGGAGTAGCGGGCGGCGGCCTGAGGGGTGTTGTCCTGGTTGAACCAGTAGCCCTGCTCGGCGGGCAGCAGCTGCCAGGCGACGACAGGAATGCCCGCCTCAGTCAGGCGCCGCACCACGGCGGCCCGCTCGGGGCTGAAGTCCAGAAGGCCCAGGCTGACGGTGGCACTCAGCGCGAGGAGGTGCTCGGTGACGGCCAGATCCTCGAAGAGCGCCTGCAGCGGCCCGGCGGCCAACTCACAGAAGAAGGACAGGCGCGGCGGGTTCATGAAAGCGTGTAGGACTCGGTGACGAGAGGCATGCGCGGGTGTGCCAGCCTACCGCTCTGGATGAAGGCTTGCAGGCCTGCCGTTCTCCAGCGATCACACGCCACCGAGGCGCTGGCCATGGCGCGCGGCGCCTGGAAAGCTCGCGGGCATTCTCGTTGCTGCCAGGAGATGCCTGATGAAGTTCAGCCTCAATCCCGCGACGGAGAGCGCGCTGTACCTGACCCGCACCTTCAATGTCTCCAAGGACAAGGTGAAGAAGGCCTGGCTGGAGACCGGAGCGCTTCAGAAGTGGTGGGGCCCCGCCGCGTCGCTGGACTGGAAGCCGAAGCTGGGCAACACGTTCCGGTTCGACTACCCGGTGACCACCGGCGAGAAGAGCGCGGTGGTGGGCGAGTTCCGCGACATCTCCGACGACATGCTCGTGCTCTCCTGGGTGGGCGAGGGCGGGAAGAAGGCGCTCGGCGGCACGCTGGTCACGGTGGAGTTCCGCAAGGTCTCCCAGGGCACCGAGCTGGCGCTGACGCACGAGCTGCTGCCCACCGGAGCCGCGCGCGATATGCAGCGCGCCGAGTGGCTTGGACGGCTGGAGCGGCTCGGTCAGTCCCTGGCCTGAGGCGAGACCCCCTCGCCGCGCGCGAAGGCGGCGATGCGGTCGATGAGCGCCGGCCACGTGCGCTCCAGCAGATCGTTGTGCCGCGCGCCGGGAATGGTCTCCATCATGGCGCGCGGGAACAGCCGGCCCAACCGTTGGCCCATCTCCACGGGGATGACCTCATCCTGATCCCCGTGGAAGATGAGCACCGGCACGGTGATGCCGGGCGCCTTGGATGCGTTGTCGAACGGGTCTCTCACCAGCAGACGCGTGGGCAGGAACGGGAAGATTCCCGCGGCGATGTCCACCACCGAGGTGAACGGCGCCAGCAGCACCAGCCGTGCCCCGTGGCCGCGCCTGGCCATCTCCACCGCCACCCCGCCTCCGATGCTGCGGCTGCTCAGCACTGTCATCTCGGGCCCTACCCCCGAGGCGCGCAGGTCCGCGATCGCCACCTCGGCCGCCTCGTACATCCCCTGCTCGCTCGGGCTGCCCGGGTTGCTGCCGTAGCCCGGGTACTCCACCGCCAGGAACCCCAGGCCCCGCTCGTGCAGCGCGTGGCCCAGCTCGCGCTGGTTGGAGATCTGCTCGCCGTTGCCGTGGAAGTGCACCATCGTCGGGGCGCCCGGCGGGGCGGGCAGGTGGAACACGTCCACCACCGGCTTGCCCGGCACGGTGATGCGCCGGAAGCCTGACCCCGTGAGGGGCTCCTTCGACGCGCGCTGCGGAGCCGGGAAGAGCACCGCGCGCTGCGCGAAGTAGGCGGCCGCCATCAGCCCCACGTAGAACAGCACCAGGATTGAGAGGAAGGTCACCACGATGCGTTTGATCCGGACCATGCTCACGTTCACCCGCTAGCGGGCCAACAGCCACACCAGGCCAAAGCCCAGCGCACAGGCACCGAGGAACAGGCCTACCGCCAGCCCCACCATGCGGCCGCTGCTCGCCGGGGGCTCCTCCTCGTCTGCCTCCTCGCCCTCTTCGATGGCCCGCATGAGCGGCGGTCGCCGGGCGTCCACCATCCCCACCTCGGAGTCGCCCGCCACATCCATGCCGAAGCTGACGCGGGCCTCGCGTGTCGGGCGGCGGGGCTGCGCCTGCGGCCTCTGCACGGCAGCCTGCGAGCCAGAGTCCTCCGCTGGCACGTAGTCCTCCGGTGCCTCCAGTCCGTTGTGCTCGAACGCCAGAGCCGTGGGCGGCGCCAGCTTCGCGGGAATGGTCTGCTCGGTCATCGCGCGCGAGGGGTCCATGCCCAGCAACTCCGAGAGCACCTGATCCTCGGCCGCCTTCTCCTCGGCGAACACCTGCTGCATCAGCCGCGCGACATCCGCATCGCCCACGCCGGGTGCCAGCTTCGCCTTGAGCTTCGCCAGCTCCGCGCCCATCGCCGCCGCGTCCGGGAAGCGGTCCCCTGGCTCCACGGACAGCGCCTTCAGCAACAGCGCGTCCAGCTGCGACGGGATTCCCGTGCGGAACTTGCTGGCCGGCTCCCACTTCGGGTACGCGGCGCGGCGCCAGCGCTCAAGCGGATCGCCCTTCTGCGGCAGCGGGTTCCACGCCAGCAGCTCCCACAGCACCACGGCCGCCGCGTACACGTCCGCGCGCCGGTCCACGAACTTCTTCCGGGCCTGCTCCGGCGACATGTACGTGAGGTTGCCGATCACCACCCGGGGCGCCGTTTGCTGCTCCTTCAGCGTGGACTGCGAGGCGCCGAAGTCGATGATCTTCAGCTCTCCTTCGTACGACAGGCAGACGTTCGCGGGGGACAGGTCCCGGTGCACCAGCAGCAGCGGCTGGCCCGTGCCATCCTTCGCATCGTGCGCGTAGGCCAGGCCCTGGCACAGCCGCTCGCCGATGTGGAGGATGACGCCCACCGGCATCACCTGCCCCTTCTGGCGCATGCGGTAGGCCAGGCGGCTGAGCGTCTTGCCCTGCACGTACTCCATGGCCAGGTAGAGCTGCCCCTCCACCTCGCCCATGGCGTACACGCGGGCAATCTGCGGGTGCTGCAGGTGCACCACCACGCGCGCCTCGTCCCGGAAGCGGCCGAGGAACTGCTTGTTCTCCATCAGCTTCGGCAGCACCTTCTTCACCACGCACGCGCGGCGCAGCGCCTCCTCGCGCGCGAGGTACACCTCGCCCATGCCCCCGGCGCCGATGCGGCGCGCCAGGGTGTAGGGACCGAAGCGGAAGGGCTTCTGGCCCTCTGGGTCGCGTGGCTTAGACAAGCGCGCGGAAGGCCTTCTTCGCCGCGGCGAGAATGTGCGCCACCTCCGGCTCGCCGATGGCCAGCGAGACGAACGCCGCCTCGAACTGGCTCGGCGGCAGGTAGACGCCCTCGTGCAGCATGGTGTGGAAGAACTTGCCGTAGCGCGCCGTGTCCGCCTTCTTCGCGCTGGTGTAGTCGAACACCGGCGTGTCGCAGAAGAACGGGGTGATCATACTGCCCACGCGGTTGACGGTGAGCGGCACGCCCGCCGCCTTCGCCTCGGCCACCAGGCCCTCCTCCAGCATGCGGCTGATCTGCTCCAGCCGCGCGTAGGTGCCCGGCGCCGCCAGCGCCTTGAGGCACGCCAGGCCCGCGGCCACCGCCACCGGGTTACCCGACAGCGTGCCGGACTGGTACACCGGCCCCTCGGGCGCCACCTTGGCCATGATGTCGCGCCGGCCGCCGTACGCGCCCAGCGGCATGCCGCCGCCCACCACCTTGGCGAACGTGCTCAGGTCCGGCTTCAGTCCGTACACCTCCTGCGCGCCGCCACGGGCCAGGCGGAAGCCCGTCATCACCTCGTCCAGCACCAAGAGCACCCCGTGCTTGCGGCACAGCTCCTGGAGGTCCCTCAGGTAGTTCAGCTTGGGGATGAGCACGCCCATGTTGCCCACCACCGGCTCGATGATGGCGCAGGCAATGTCCTTGCCCTTCTCCGCGAAGATGCGCTCCACCGCCGCCAGGTCGTTATAGGGCGCGGTGAGGGTGAGCTTCGCCAGCGCCGCCGGCACGCCCGGCGAGTCCGGCAGGCCCAGCGTCTCCACGCCACTGCCCGCCTTCACGAGGAACGGGTCTCCCGCGCCGTGGAAGCAGCCCTCGAACTTGAGGATGTGCTCGCGGCCGGTGAAGCCGCGCGCCACACGGATGGCCGCCACCGTGGCCTCGGTGCCGCTGGAGACCAGGCGCACCTTCTCCACGCTGGGCACGGTGGCGCACAGCAGCTCGGCCAGCTCCACCTCACCCGGCGTGGGCGCGCCGTACGAGCTGCCCCTGCGGGCCGCGTCGATGATGGCCTCGACGATGGGAGGGTAGGCGTGGCCGAGGATCAGCGGTCCCCAGCTTCCCACCAGGTCCACGTACCGGTTGCCATCCACGTCCGTCATCCACGCGCCCTGGGCCTCGCGGAAGAAGACAGGGTCGCCGCCCACGCCACGGAAGGCGCGCACCGGCGAGTTCACCCCGCCCGGAATGCGCTCCTGGGCGCGGGCAAAGAGGGCCTTGCTCTGGGAGTGGTTCATGGGGGGCTGCATACCATTAGTGGTATGCAGCTGGCCTCATGATCCGCACCACCCAGCGCCG
>DASVVJ010000189.1:0-5598 GCA_036389955.1 Myxococcaceae bacterium | reverse complement strand
GCACCGTGCGCATCAACGGAGAGCTGTGGACGGCGCGCTCCCTCTCCGGCCCCATGGCCGAGGGCGAGCTCGTCGTCGTCGAGCAGATTGAAGGACTCAAGCTGTGGGTGCGACGCCCATCGGCTTCGATCGAGGTACCCGCGCGGCAGCGCAAGGAGAACGCCTGATGGACTTCGTCACCGTCGTATTCGGCATCGCGGCGCTCGTGGTGGGCTACACGCTCATCAAGGGCATCCGCATCGTTCCGCAGGCCAAGGTGATGGTGGTGGAGCGGCTGGGACGCTTCCACCATGTGGCGCACAGCGGCCTGAACATCCTGATTCCGTTCCTGGACAGCCCGCGCATCATGGAGATGCGCACCGGCAACCGCTACCTGCGCACCCACATGGTGGACATGCGCGAGCAGGTCATGGGCTTCGAGACCGTGCAGGTCATCACCCATGACAACGTCACCATGGAGGTGGGCTCGGTCATCTACTACCAGATCGTCGACGCGGCCAAGGCGCTCTACGCGGTGGAGAACCTGGCGCTGGCCATCGAGCAGCTGACGATGACGAACCTGCGCAACATCATGGGCGGGCTGACGCTGGACCAGACGCTGACGAGCCGCGAGACGGTGAACAGCAAGCTGCGCATGGTGCTGGACGAGGCCACCGAGAAGTGGGGCGTGAAGGTGACGCGGGTGGAGCTGCGCGAGATCGAGCCGCCGCACGCCATCAAGGAAGCGATGGCCAAGCAGATGACGGCCGAGCGCGAGCGCCGCGCCGAGGTGACGAAGGCGGAGGGCGACAAGGCGGCGGCGATCCTCCAGGCCGAGGGTGAGAAGATCTCCCGCATCCTGCGCGCGGAGGCCGAGCGAGACGCGGAGGTGGCCCGCGCCGAGGGCCACAAGCGCGCGGTGGTGCTGGAGGCGGAGGCGAAGGCGGAGGCGACACGGCTGGTGTTCGAGGCGGTGCACGCGGGCAAGGCGACGCCGGAGGTGCTGGCGCTGCGCTACCTGGAGACGCTGCAGGAGCTGGGCAAGGGCGGCAACAAGGTCTTCGTGCCGTACGAGGCGAGCGCGGCGCTGGGCAGCCTGGGCATGCTGAAAGAGCTGTTCAACAAGGAAGGCGAAGCAGCGGCTCCGGCCAACCGGCCCGCGCAGTCGGCGGCGGCGCTGAGCGCGCAGGCACTGACCCGCAGTGTCATGCCGCAGCCGCAGCCGGCCCCGGTGCGCCGCGCCCCCCCCGCGCTGCCGCAGCAGGACGAGTAATTCCCCTCTCCCTCCGGGAGAGGGCCAGGGTGAGGGTTCCGCGAGTCCCGGGAACCCTTTCCCTGCCCTGGTGTCTGAGCCCCCAGACAACGCAGGGAGGGACACATGTCGAACTTCTTCATTGCAGGTGGTTGGGGGATGTACCCCACGTTGCTGGCGGGACTCGGGCTGCTCGTGGCCAGCATCCAGTACGCGCGCCGGCCTGAGCGGCGGTACGTACCGTTGATGGTGAGCCTTGGGCTCTTCACGCTGATCGCGGGAGGCCTGGGCTTCATCACCGGACTGATGGTGTGCCTGCGCCACTACGGCGGCTCCGCGGCGGGGCATGACACCACGTTGATTGCCTGGGGGCTGGAAGAGTCTCTGCACAACATCGTGCTCGCGCTGCTGCTGTGCATGTTCGCGGCGATCTTCGCCTCGGTGGGCGCGTGGCGGCTGTCGCGCCAGCTGCAGCCCAGCGCAGCGCACTCATAAGTGTGTCCAGGAGCGAATAAGCGTCCCGCTGCCTCGTCAGGGATGAGCGCAGTCACACCACTCATCCTTAACGAGGAGGACACCTCATGAAGCACCTCATCCTGGGCACGCTGATGGCGCTGTGGGCGGGAAGTGCGCTGGCCAACGAGCAGATCGACACGACCTACTACTACCGGCTGAGCACGCAGTGGCAGGGCGAGGGCAAGTCGCTGGACATCGTCAATGACGGCAAGAACAACAACCAGCCCATTCTGGCGAAGACCGGCAACTTCTCCGGGCAGCTCTGGAAGTTCACCCACGTGAGGGACGGCTATTACCGGCTGACCACGCAGTGGCAGGGCGAGGGCAAGTCGCTGGACATCGTCGACGACGGCAAGAACAACAACCAGCCCTTGCTGCGGAAGACCGGCAACTACTACGGGCAGCTCTGGAAGCTGACCCACGTGAGGGACGGCTATTACCGGCTGACCACCCATTGGCAGGAAGACGACATGTCGTTGGACATCATCAACGACGGCAAGAACAACAACCGGCCCATCCTGGCGAAGACCGGCAACTTCTCCGGGCAGCTCTGGAGGCTGACCCGCACGGAGCACAGAGTGGAAGCCAGCACAGCCATGCCGCAGCAGGCCCCGTAACCACTCCACTGTCCGATGCGCCCGGGGTTGCGCCGAAATAACTCCGGGCCTATAACTCTTCTCCATTCACACCCAGCGTGAGGTCTGAGACTCCATTGAAGCTGAACGCCTGAAATCCGCGGCCTTTTGAGCTGTCCCGCACGCCGAGCCCTGCTCGGCCGGATTCAGGAGTTCCTTCATGTTGTCCCTTCGCGCGCATGGCGTTTCGTTCGCTTTTTCGGATGCTGTCTCTCTGCTGTCCGGCCTGGAGTTCCACCTCTCGCCCGGCTGGACGGGCCTCGTCGGTGCCAACGGTGCCGGCAAGTCCACGCTCCTGCGCCTGCTGTCGGGCGAGCTGAAGCCCACCGAGGGCCACTTCCAGTACGAGCCCCCTTCCCCGCTGCTGCGCCTCTGTCCGCAGAGCGTGGAGGCGCTGACGCCGGACATCAGCGCCTTCGCCGAGTCCTGGGACGCGGTAGCGCGGCGGGTGCTCGGGCAACTCGGCCTGGATCCCGGAGCCCTGGAGCGCTGGCCCACGCTGTCTCCGGGAGAGCGCAAGCGGTGGCAGATCGGCGCGGCCCTGGCGAGTGAGCCGAACGTGCTGCTGCTCGATGAGCCCACCAACCACCTGGATGCCGAGGCACGCGGCTGGCTCATCTCCGCGCTGCGCCGGTTCCGGGGCATTGGCGTCGTCGTGTCCCACGATCGGACGCTGCTGGAGGAGCTGACCACCTCCACGCTGCGCGTCCACGCGGGTGAAGCCCGGCTGTGGCCAGGCGCCTACTCCGAGGCCCAGCAGCACTGGGAAGCCGAGCGAGAGGGGCAGATCGCCGCGCGCCAGCAGGCGCAGGAGGCGCACAAACGCGTGCTCCGGCAGCTCGATCAAGCTCGCCGGGACCAGCAGTCCGCCACGCTCGCGCGCAACGCCGGCAGGCGGATGAAGGACAAGAACGACAACGACGCGCGCTCCATGGGAGCCAAGGTCGTCGCGGGCTGGGCGGAGGCGACGCACGGCAAGAAAGTGGGCGTGCTGCGGCGCGAGGCGGAGCGCGCGGCCGAGTCCATCGGCGAGTTCCAGGCGGACAAGACCGTGGGGCGCTCGGTGTTCGTGGACTACGTGCGCTCGCCCAACCCGTGGCTGTTCACCCTGGAGAACCACCGTCTGCGTGCCGGAGACGTGGAGCTGCTCGAGCCGGTAACGCTCTCGGTGGGACGGGAGAGCCGCATCCGCATCGAGGGCCCCAACGGCGCCGGGAAGACCACCCTGCTGCGAGCGCTGCTGGAGCACGCCCGGGTGCCCCGGGAGCGGCTTCTCTACCTGCCCCAGGACGTGAGCGCGGAAGAGGCCTCGGCGGCCCTGGAGTCGGTGAAGGAGCTGCCTCCGGAGCAGCGTGGGCGCGTGCTGTCCCTCGTGGCGGCGCTGGGCGTGGACCCGGAGCAGCTCCTGGCCTCGGAGCAGCCCTCACCGGGCGAGGTGCGCAAGCTGCTGATGGCCCAGGGCCTGGGGCAGCACGCCTGGGCGCTGGTGCTGGACGAGCCCACCAACCACCTGGATCTGCCCTCGATCGAACGGCTGGAGGCGGCGCTGCGTGACTACCCGGGCGCCCTGCTGCTGGTGACACACGACACGCACTTCGCGCGCCGGTGCACCCGCGAGCGGTGGCTCCTCTCGGGAGGAACGCTCAGCGTCACCTCCGACTGAGTCCGTCGCTACGGCAGGGCTTCAGTAGAGCCCTGCTCGACGATCTGGTTCCACACCGAGGGCCGGTCCACCGCCATCCGGCTCTGGTTGACCTGGATGACCCGCTCATCCTGGGCCTTGCGGAACAGCCGTGGTGGAGACGAGGGCTGCCGGGGATCACTGTCCTTGGCCGTCACCTGCTCCGCCACGCGGATGCCATCCGGCTGCACCGTCACCGCCGCCGTGTATTCGTACTTGCGCAGCCACTTGCTCGGCAGCGGCTGCGAGGCCGTGCGGCTCAGCGCGATGTTCGCCGGCTGCAGGCACTTGCCGCCCTCCTGGGTCACCAGCGGCTCGGCGACGAAGCGGTTGCCGCGCAGCGGCATGATCCGCACCATCCGCTGGCACTGGGTGGAGCCCTCCGCCCCCCAGCACCGCTCGCCGTCCACCAACAGCACCTCGATGCCGCCCACGCGCTCCATGCGCAGCCGGGCGCTCTTCGGCATCGCCTTGAGCGTGCCCAGCGCCCGCACCGCCAGCCCGCGCGGCGTGGCCTCCACCAGCGCCACCGGACCCATGGCCTCTCCGTTGGAGAACCGGCGGACCACCGCCCACACCAGCTTCAGGTCCAGCCGCATCTCGGTGACGATCATCTCCTGGACCGTGAGCGGCTGAATCGGCAGCGGCGTGCCTTCCTGGGCCGTCTCGGCGCACTCGCCCGGCGCCGGGTCCTGCCAGAGGATCGGCGTGCCCATGCAGTCGGTGGGCGGCAACGGCACCCGCCCTGTCGACTTGTCATACCCGTTGATCAACAGCTGGAAGAGCGTCTCGGGCTTCCAGATCGCCGGAGACATGACCTTCATGTCCGAGGGCAGCTCCGAGAAGCACAGCGCCCGCACCGCGGACTCACGCACCTGCGCCTTTTGCTTGCTGCACCCCGCGCCCGCCACCACCAGCGCCACCGCCAGCCACCTCAGCCCGCCTGCCCCTGCACTCCCCTTCCACTTCATGACTCGTCCTCCATCTCTCCCTGCTCGTCCCCGTCCTGCCCTGCCCCCATCTTCGAACTCGTGTTGTGCGCCGAGTCTCCCACGATGGCCAGATACGCCTTGGCGAACTCGGGGCCGAACAGCACCGCCGTCAGCTCCCGCTCCTCCTCCAGGAAGGCGTGGTGCTGCTCCGAATACTTCGTCCACTTCTTGGCCAGGTTGAACGGCCAGATGCCGCCAATGCCCTCGCTCATCGCCTCCGGGCTCAGCCGCTTGAGCATGCCCTTCACGCCCTCGCGCATGCCGTTGAGCAGCGCGATCTGGTGAATCATCACGTCCGAGAAGCCGCCCATCAGGTCCTGCACCCGGGAAGAAGCGTCTTCTCCCTTGAAGTCCAGGATGTAGCGCAGCAGCTCACGCGCGCTCTTCATCCGCGTGAGCGGGTTCTCGTCATTGGTGACGGGCACCGCCATCTGCTGGCCGAACTGATCCTGCCCCTGGCGAAGCTCCACGAAGGCGCGCCCGAACGTCTCCAGCACCTCGGCCATGTGCTCCAGGAAGGCGCGGATGTCCTGCTCGGACTGC